>CAZGSD010000001.1:0-11233 GCA_964528305.1 uncultured Candidatus Peribacteria bacterium
TTATTTAGCCCGGGTGATTTCCGTGCCCTGATAATAATATTTGATAATGTCTTGGTAGGATTTGCCGCTATTGGCTAGAGCGGTTGCTCCGCAGCCGGAAAGACCGACGCCATGTCCGGAAAAAGCGGTGGACTGACAATGTGAGTCGTCAACACTCGGTAAAAATGGTGTATCTGTCCACCCCCATTTGTCACGGGCAGAGATGGTTCGTTTGCCGTCTGATTTACTGAAATAAGGTGTTTTGATTAATTTACCCTGATAGGTGACGTACTGACCGGCGGTCTCGGTAGCCAGGCGCGCTGTTTTGGGTGAGCGGGATTCGAAGGCATAGCCCAGATATTTTTGAGAATAATTGGGATCATCGTTGAGATCGAAAGGCGCGCCTGGGAATTTGCGGGCTATATCCATATAGTAACGGGCATAGGTACGGGCTATGACCATGATGGTTTTGATTTTCTCATCAGGAGCAGTGGAACTTTCTTCCGCTATGCCTTTGAGATAATCCTCCAGGGATAATTCATTGATGATGTGCATTTCACCATTGTAAATCAGCGCTTCCAAAACTCCACGGAAGAGATTGTTATTGGCTTTGTCGCCCCAAGTGTTGCGGCGCTCCCAATTATCTATGCGCATGATTACAGAATCGTGAGATGGGACAAATCTTGGCTTGGATGAAACATTGAAAGTCTGACCATTGGAGGAGACTAAAAATATATTATTTTTAAACTCCACATTTACTTTTTGTTCAGCAGAAAAATCTGCTAAATGTCTCACGCCCTCAAATAAAGAAAAGGGGCCGCTTCCGGAAATTACTGCTGGATTGCCACGATAGGATAGGTCGACGCGTACCGGCCGCGGCGCTGTGGCCGTATCAAACTGGGTGCTGGCAATATTCACGGCGGAAGAAGCAGGTGTGCTGCTGGTACCCGCGGCCGGTATACTAACGAAAATCTCCACTGGTTTAGAAATAGTGCGCGGCGCAATACCAGGAATTTTGCTAATGCTCTCTGCGGCCCCACGCAGTGGTGCAGGCCCACGAACAGATTCCCCTTCTTCCAGACTGGGGTTTCCGGCAGCGGTATTTTTGTCTACCACTATCTGGAGGAAAGTGTTTTTATTTTCCATCCACTGTACGGCTTCTACTACTGGCGTGAAATATTCGCGATAAGTGCCTTCCTGTTCTGGTATGCGAATTTGAAAAGTGAAATTAGCGCTCTCCCCTGGTTTGACCTGATCCTCTATCATTCCAGCTAAACGAGTAGATGGTATAACCAACAATTTATTATAGTGATCACGTGGTTTATCAGCACCGAGCATTAATTTGTTAACACCATTTTTCTGCCAGGTGGCGGTGCCTTTATTACGCAAACGTACCTGGACGTCGATCACTTCTCCGCGCTCGAAATCATATTTACTGTAAAGAGTACTGAGCAGCTCGTAATCATAGGCTAGTTTTGGTGGAGGTGTCGCAACCTGTAAAGCCATAGTCATGCTAGAGGCGGAGACTGCCCCATTGATTGATGGATTAATTTTTATCAGGCCAGATCCACTGATTGCTCCGGTTTGTAGAGCAAACTTGATGTCCACACTTTGCCCTGGACCAACTTCACGGCGGATTTTTTCACTGCGTAAATCCCGATGATTTTTCAAAAAATTCTGGCTGGTCTGGTCTGAAACAATCTGGAAAGTAGTTTGAGCTCCCCAGGCCTTGAGTCCGCTGTTTTTTATTTTTAAAACAATATTTTTGCGGCTGGACGGTTGCATAGTGATAACCGGGGCACCGCTACTCGCCCAAGCTGCTTGATATTCTCGAGTTTTTTCTCGCTCTCCAGCCGCCGCAATCTCGACTTTGGCCAGCTTGCGTAATATGGGGAGCAGAGCGTAAAGCCTGTCGCCGGGACAGGATGTAGACATCACTTCGCGATGCCCCATCACATTGGGATAATTTTCACCACGAAAAGTGCTGGCACCTTCTGTATCGATATTATATTGTGCCGCTTTTTGTTGAATTAGAGCTGCCAGTGAACTGAGAACAGCCTCAGAAGGTTCGTCATCCTGATAATTCCCTAAAACTGCTATACCTATGGACCCATGGTTACCACGGCCGGCATGTGCCCCCACTACCATTTCGCCACCGAAACGCCCTTCATAGATATTGCCCTGCTGGTCAATAATATAATTATAGCCAATATCACCCCAACCTTTGGACAAAGTATGCCAAACATAAATATCGCGAATAGCCTTTGCCGGGTCATCTAGATTTTTAACCGTGGCCGTATGATGAATAACAATTTTCTTGATACTTTCCGGATAGCTGAGTGGCCAGGTCAATTGCCTGCCCTCGCTATCAGTTTCGACGCGGCGGCTCTCTTTTAACTCACTAGCGAATTTAGTATAATAGTCGTCTTCCACTTTGATTAAATCAGCTCCTTTGGAACTCTCTACGGGGTGATAGAGACGCAGGGATTCATCCGCTCCCCACTCCTGCCGGCTGATAATTCTTACTGGACCGGTTGATACTGGTACAGTAATCGCGGGCTTGGACTGGGGCAAAACTGGTGGCCGTGCATTACTTCTAATCTCGCGGGAAAAAACGGTTGGGGCTTCAGCCTGAGCCACTAGAGAACTGCCTGTAGTTAATAATGACGCCTGTAAATCTCTATTTAGCGAATGTACCCTGATTTTGCCGGCCGTTTGACTGGATGACTCCTGGATAGTAGCCAAATGTGGCGGTTCTGGAGTGACCTCAGCATTGATAAAAGTGAATTGCAGATTTTCCAATATGGGAGTCTGATCAGCGATCTGAGACTCGAGTCGTATTCTGTATTGGTAAGTGTCAGCCAGATTAGTGGTCAAAAAACTGGATACTCTGCCGGATAGAGAGTGATTTTCTTCTTCACTTTCCTGATGATCATCTATAGATGGTTCCAGGGGGTACCAGTCGGAATACTGCCCCTGTTTTTTGAAACGGACCTCTAGTAGGGCTGATGTACCAATTGGTAAATACTGCTGCCAGGTGGCGCCTAGTCCGGAAAAAGTGATGGGAGCTGTTTTTTCTGGTGATAGATAGGTGATATTCGGCTCATAGGTAAGGGGCTGCCCCTCTGGTATGGCACGATAAAAAGGCTCTACAGGCTTGGCTGCGACTTTTGCAGCTGGGCGTGGTGCTTCCTGAGCGATAGCTGCTGGCAGACAAAAACTGGAAGAGCAGATAAACAAGAGCAGGCTGGCTAGTAGCCTTTGACTGCGGAGACGGTGAAATGACTGATGCGGTGTGAGACCCATGGACGATTTATATAATCTTTAAATTTTACCACAAAATAGCCATCGGGAGTATGATAAAGAAGCATTTCAACTTGATTTTAGCCAAAAGGTTAGTATATTTGCATTAATCGGTTTAGAGGAAAGCAATTTTTGTTTATGGCTTTAGCATACAATGTTAGGTTCAAGAAATTGAACCCTTCTGGCAAAGTGTTGGTGGAAAAGGAAGGCGAAGTGGTTTTTGACCGCAAATACTTGCGACTCAAAGGCAAAGGAGCCAATGATCATGGTGAAACTATTGATTTTACCGACATGAAAGAAATACATGTTGGAGAAAACAACTTTGTTTTCAGTACTTTTGACAAAGAATTATTTGAACTGTGTAATTTTAGTGACAGCCTGGAAAACTTTTTAACGGATTTCTACCGCGTCAAAAATGAATTTTTTGCGGAAAATTTATTTATGAGAGTAGGAATGCTGGTTGCTCAATTCGACTGTAATATAGAAATAGTGAACTCACTCGGAAAATCTTTTTCCAAAGGCCGCGCCTCCATGCAAATTTACGAATCCAGTATTCTTTTCCTCCCGAAACACTCTGATGCTTTTGCCATAAATCTGAACTTCATGAGGCATCATCAATTCATGGATGATGAATATTTATTGCAGATCGAAACAGATAGCGGGACTAAAATTAATATCTCGCGACTGGGTTCACATTTTGGAGAGGCACAAGAAGTTCTGGAAAAATGTCTGGAGCAGATGTATCAAAAAGTGCTAAACAATTTGAATCAAATTTTTACCGGTTTTTCCGTCGCCACACTGCTCAAACTGGCTTATGCCGTCAAGGATGGCAAGGCGGTAGAAATTGCCGCATTGAAAAAAATTGATGCAGCCCTGCCACAAAAAGTGATGGAATTAGCCCTGGCCGGTAATGATGATTTATATAAAAAAATCCAATTTCTGCGAAGTCTGGACAAGGAAGAAAAACTTCTGCTCGGCTTCACCATGGAAGAAGACAAGTCAGCGCGTGAAGTACGAATGAAATCATGGTTTTTGTGCGCTCTCCCCTCTCTCAATGTGATAGCTATGGGAGTGGCCAATTCACCCAATGATAGAAGAGTGTTTTTCTTTAGAATTGTCATGGAACAGGGGGACCCCACCGATAAACTGGAAGCCAAGCTATTGGAAATTAATCAATGTATGGTGATGTTTGGTTATGATTTAGGCCCGCTTTTAAAAGATAAAAATGAATTGAGAAAAACCAAATATCGCGTCGCGATTTTACGCATGGCTTTTCTGCGACTGTTTCGTAAATCGCTATTGGGATATAGCCAGGCTAGCGACCTAGAAAAATTCAAAGATGATACCAATCGCTATCTAACGCTGGCCAAGGCTGCCCCAATAATGCCGTCCAGGCGACGCCGCATATTTAGACCAGCTTTCAAGAGATCTTCACCAAAATTTATTGGGGGCAGCGGGGAGAAAATGTTAAAATAACAGTGAATTAATTTTATTAAGTAGATTTATATGGCAGAGCACATTCATGACAGCAATTTTGATAGCGAAGTTTTACAATCCCAGGTGCCAGTGCTGGTGGATTTTTATGCCGAATGGTGTGGCCCCTGCAAAATGATGTCGCCAGCCATAGACAAATTAGCAGAGGCTTATCAGGGGCGACTCAAAATTGTGAAACTAGATATCGATGCAAATGAAATCAATCGCGATAAATTTCAAATACAAAGCATACCAACTCTGATTTTTTTTAGAGATGGAAAAGAAGTGAAAAAAATGATTGGATTCAAAAGCGAAGAAATGTTGCGTGGAGAAATTGAGCAGGTGTTGGCAAACAAGTAATTATTGTTGATGACCTTTAGCAACCTCCTGTGCTAGCTCAGCCGCAGCGAAAGCCAATTTATCGCACTGGTTATTCCAGTGATTATTGGCGTGAGCTTTGACCCAGTGCAGATGAAAATTTATTTGTGGTCGTAGTGAATCAATTTCTTCCCACAAATCTGTGTTAGCTTTTTTCTTCCATCCTTGATTGATAGTTTGCACTAATAAATTCGAATCAGAATTTATTTCTATCTGATGCAAAGGAAAATTTTTCTGCAAATATTTTAACGATTCTAGAAATGCAGTCATCTCCATTCTGTTGTTGGTGGTGTGAAGAGAGCGCCCGGATTGCTGAAAAATTATTTTTTCTGACTCTGATTTTTCCCCTTCTAGAACGAGAAAAGCCCACCCACCAGGACCGGGGTTCCCGAGACAACTTCCATCAGTGTATACAATTATTTTTGACAAAATATTTTTTAAATTACGATAGAAGTTTAGCAGTAAAATAAAAAAACACAGCGAAATTTTGTTGCTATTTCTGTCAAAATTTTGTTATAGTGCTTTTGGTTTTGGAAATACCAAAATATATTTAACCCCTTAAACAAAACAAAATATGGCGGTAAAAAAGAAAGCAAAAAAGGTTGCTAAAAAAGCACCAAAGAAAGCTGTAAAAAAACCAGCTAAGAAAAAAGCAGTAAAAAAAGCTGCTAAGAAAAAATAATCGAGAATTAATTTCTCGTTTGCGAAGAGCCCTCTCCTCTAGGAAAAGGGCTTTTTAAATGTCTTTTTATTTTTCGACTAATGACTGCTATTATATAAGTGTACGCACTTATACTGGATTTATCGTGAGCAAAATGGGAAAGAAAAATAAAAAAAAGCAGCGCAAAAAAAATGATAAACATTTTCAATCTGAACACCCTGTGAATCAGTTATCTGGTTATAGCGCGCAACGAGACGCGGATTTGATTGAGGCAAAAAAAATAATGTCTGAAGTAAATGCTCATACACAGGCGGCAATAAAATTTTCTGAACCATTGAAAATTATGCCTGTTGCTGAGAAAGAAGATTTATCACCAGCGCGTAAACCGATTGGAAAATGGCGGAGCAAGATGATGGATATATCTGGTCGACTAGCGCTGTATCTGACCCCACTGCGACTGGCTTTTTATATTGCTTCCGGAATCATGCTGTTTTTGGTCGCAGTCTATACTTGTGTTTGGGCCATATGGGGTCGTGATCTTCCTGATGTGCGTCAATTAAAGGCTCTGAATTTTGCTGAAACAACCACTATTTACGATCGCAATGGAGGTGTACTGTATCGTATTTTTGGAGAGGAAAACAGAAGATATGTGCCGCTACAACAAATAAATAAAAAAGTTGTAGACGCCACTATTTCCATAGAAGATAAAAATTTTTATGGGCATTTTGGATTTGATCCGATTGGCATCATTCGCGCGCAGATAAATAATCTAGATGAAGACAATACCCTGCAGGGTGCTTCTACCATCACTCAGCAATTGGCCAGGAATCTCTATTTATCTCCGGAGAGGTCGATGGATAGAAAAATCAAAGAACTAATTTTAGCAGTACAGATTGAATGGAATTATTCCAAAGATGAAATTTTGGAAATGTATTTTAATAAAATTCCTTATGGCTCAAATGCATTTGGCATTGAGGCAGCTGCAAAAACGTTTTTTGGAAAAACATCTGCTGAAATGAATTTATTGGAAGCTAGTGTTTTAGCTTCATTACCAAAAGCCACCTCACTTTACTCTCCATATTCCCATAGAAAAGAATTGATGGGTTACTGCCAAGTAGAGCAATGCTCTTCTCCTGAGGATAGTAATTATATCTGGGGACGCAAAGATTATGTTCTACACCGTATGCTGGAAGATGGAAAAATTAACAAAGAAGATGTTTTACAAGCTTGGCGCGATGGTTTTGGACTGCAATTCCAGGAATCCAAACATCGAATCAAGTCTGAGCATTTTGTTTTTTATGTCAAAGATTATTTGGAGAAAAAGTATGGACAGGAGATGGTGGCAAGTGGAGGACTAGAGGTTATGACTACGCTTGATCCCCTGCTTCAGGATTATGCAGAAAAACTGATAGCGGAAAAATATGAGAGCAATGTGAAAAGGTATGGAGCTAATAATGCTGCACTGGTGTCGCTAGACCCTCATACTGGTGGCATATTAGCGATGGTTGGTTCAGTGAATTATTGGAATCCAGATATAGATGGCCAGGTTAATATAGCGACTAGTTTGCGGCAGCCCGGTTCGACTTTTAAACCTCTGGTTTATGCAAATGCAATAGAAAATGCCGGCATCGGTTCTGGAACAGTGCTTGGTGATTATAAAACTAAATTCGGGGATAATTATATGCCCAATAATTCTGACAATGAATTTAAGGGGAAAATGACTGTTCGTTCTGCCCTGGCTCAATCACGAAATATTCCAGCGATAAAAGCCTGGTACGTCGGTGGTGAAGAAAATAAATTATTGGATTTTTTGGACAAGGTTGGGGTGAGAAGTCTGCGAGAATTTAAAGATAAATATAATAGTATTCCTGATAGGAAATGGGATTTCAGTTATGGCCCAGCTATGGCTATTGGGAGTGGCGAGGTGAGGTTGCTCGACTTGGCTGGTGCTTACGCATCGTTTGCTAATGGCGGGCGCTTCAATCCAGTTAATCCGATATTGGAAGTGCGAGATAGAAACGGCAATGTACTGGAAAAGTATGAAGATAGAGGGGTTCAGGCCATGCGACCAGAAACTGCTTTTATCATTAACTCAATTTTATCTGATATTACTGCCAGGCCGATTGGGTCGTGGAGAAATGTATTAACTATTGATGGACAAAATCTTTCCGCCAAAACCGGGACATCCAATAAAAAGGTTGGCAAAGCCAGTTACCCCAATAATTTACTGACTATAGGATATACACCAACTATTTTATCAGCAACCTGGGTGGGGAATTCAGATGGCAGGCAAACCGCAGCCCGAGCCTGGGGAGAGTTCACCGCCGCTCCGATCAACAAAGCATTTCTGGAATTCGCTCTGAAAGACAAACCGCTAGTAGAATATGAACGTCCAGCTGGCGTGATTGCTGTGGGCAAAGAGTTTTACCCACCTAATTGGGATAAAAAGAAAAATTATGACGCCCCATTCAAACCAGTAGATCGAAAAGATTGCACGCCCGAGGAAAGAGAAAAAGATCCTGGTTTATGCAAAACTAAAGAAGAACAGGAGGCTTCGGATCGTGCCAAAGAGGCGGCCGCTACTCCGGAAAAGCCCTTAAATACTGGCGGGTTTAACAGATAAAACTACAGTAATAGCAAAAGACGTGAATTGAGCGTTTAAATATGCTACTCTGTGGCGGCTTAACTATTATCAATGTGATGAAAAACATAGGATTGCTCAGTAAAGACGTGATAACCAGAGCACGGATACAGGAAACCGTAGAAGCCAAGGGGGCTCAATTAACTGTAATACATAGCTCATCTTTTGACGCCAATGCTTTTGACCTGCTGATTGTGGATTTGGATGATCCGGCGGCAATAGTGGTATTGAAACAGCATGGATATCGCTGTATGGCTTTTGCTGCCGCTCAAGATAGTGACAAAATAGAGATGGCAAAGCGGGCTGGATGTGACAGGGTTTATAAGCATGGAGAGTTTTTCAAAAAAATATTGCCGAATTATAAATTCTAAATGCGTGAGGGGGAAAGATCGATTGAAAAATACTTGATGGAAGCCTGGAAGAGGCGGGAGATTTATGTAAAGTCGCAGCGACTGGAAGCATATAGACTGGCCACACAGGAGGAATTGGAGAGACCGGTGGCTATAGATATTTATGCTGGGCAAGCGGTATTGCAGGTATATGATGAATATTTGGGGCAGGAAGATTTGGAAGAAATTAAAAAGTTGCTGCGCGAACATTTTTCCGTGCAAAATTTTTTTGAAAAAAAGCGTTATCGTGTGAAGGAGGTGCTAGGTGGAGGCGGCGACCAGCGGGAGCCGCCGGTGGAGGTGGTAGTGACGGAAAATCAGCATAAATTTCTGGTGAATTTGAATAATTATCTGGATACGGGGCTTTTTTTGGACCACCGTGAAACCAGAAAAATGATAGAAAAAATGGTGCATGATCTGGCTGCTATTAAAAATAATTCTAGTGATAGCGATGGTGAGGCTGATATTCAGGTGCTCAATTTATTTGCTTATACTGGCTCTTTTTCGGTGTACGCAGCCCGTGGTGGAGCGGCTATGACGCACACGGTGGATTTATCAAAAACTTATTGTGAGTGGGCGCGCCGCAATCTGGATTTGAATGAATGCCCGGAGTCCAGCAACTGGATTTATCGCATGGATGTATGGGAATTTTACAAGTATGCGGCGCGCAAGGGTTTGACTTTTGATTTGATTATTATTGATCCACCGACTTTTTCCCGCAACAAAGACAGCAACTTCTCTGTGCAACGGGATCATCAAAAATTGTTGCTGGGAGCCGCTAACCTGCTTCGTCAGGATGGTGTTATACTTTTTTCCAACAATTGTCTGGACTTCCAAATGGCAACGCAGATGGAACAGTACTTTCAGATTCGAGACATACAAAATGAAACCATCCCTATGGATTTTTGGATAGATACCATTCACCGCGACTGGTGGGAGGGCAAAAACCAGATTCACAACTGCTTTTTGCTCAAAAAAGCCCCTTAAATTCAACTTGAACTGACCGGTCTTTTTGCTATAATCTGCTGGCAAAGCTGGTACATAGGCCTGAAATTCAGTCCCAGCCACGATATATATGGCGCGCGGGTGTAGTACAATGGTAGTACAATAGCCTTCCAAGCTGAGGACAGGGGTTCGATTCCCCTCACCCGCTCCAAATCAAACCAGCGTTGCGAAATAATCCGCTAACGTTTCGGCGCGCCTGATCATCTGATAATTTCCATTCGGCTGCAGGAGAAATTCGGCGGGGCGTAATTTACCATTGTAATTGAAGCCCATGGCGTGTCCGTGGGCGCCGGCATCGTGTATCACCAGCAAATCCCCTGTTTCTATCTCGGGCAACATTCTGTCTATGGCGAGTTTATCATTGTTTTCACATAGACCGCCCACGATGTCGTATTGATGTGTGAGTGGGGCCTCCTCATTGCCCAGGACTGTAATGTGGTGATAGGCGCCATACATGCCGGGCCGCATCAAATCAGCCATACTAGCGTCCACTCCTATGTAGTTTTTATAGGTGTTTTTTTGATGAATAGCGCGTGTGATCAGATAGCCGTGCGGGCCGGTCACCCACCGGCCGTTTTCTGTGTAGATGGCGACTGCCGGGTGACCGGCCCGCAGCAACACATCGTCATGCACCGATCTGATTCCCTGCGCTACTGCATTGAGATCCAATGGCTTTTGATTCTCCTGATATGGTATGCCAAACCCACCACCGATATTGGCGAATTCAAAAGTGATGCCAGTTTTTTGATGAATTTCCAGCATTAATTGAAAAAGCATTTTGGCTGTATCGATTAAATACTCCGCCTCCAGGCAGTTACTGGCAACCATGGTATGCATGCCAAATCTTTTTACTCCTGCTCTTTGCATCTGCTGATAGATAGCGTGCATCTGCTCGCGAGTGGCACCGAATTTTGCTTCGAGAGGTTTACCAATAATGCTATTTCCGTCTTTCAAATCACCAGGGTTGTAGCGGGCGCAGCCGATCTGTGGTAATTCACCGAGATGTTTTTGATAGTAAGCTAGGTGACTAATATCGTCGAAATTAATGATAGCATCGAGACGGGAGGCTTCTTGAAATTCTTGGGCGGGCGTATTGTTGCTGGTGAAGAAAATATTTTCTTCAGTTAGTCCAGCTTTTTCCGCTAAGAGCAATTCCGCCAAACTGCTGCAATCCAAGCCCATCCCCTCCTCAGCCAATATTTTTAAAATATGAGGGTTTGGTAATGCCTTCACGGCAAAAAAATTTTTATGTTGAAGGCCGGCATTGGCAAAAGCTGCTTTTAAGTTTTGCGCACCAGCTCGAATGGCTTTTTCGTTGTAAATATAAAAAGGTGTGGAGTTGTCTTGCGCCAAGCGTTCAATGTTTGATCGAGTAAATGGTAAACAACTGGTCATTTCAAGGGA
>CAZGSD010000001.1:11333-220860 GCA_964528305.1 uncultured Candidatus Peribacteria bacterium
TTCAGGCCCGGTCAGACGTGGTTTGAGAGCTATTTTATTTATATCGCCCTTATAGACGCAGAGAATTCGATTACCTTCGGGGTTGTATGGAGGGATGCCTACCGTACCAGCTAAAATACGATCCTGTATCCAGGTTTTATTGGGTGTGAGATGCGTTTTTCCAGCTAGTAACTCTCGTGGTATGGAAAAAGTTACCTGAAAACCATTATCTGTGAGCTCTTGTAGAATTTCCTGACAGGCATCGTATTTACTTCCGGAGATTTCCCTTTGCTCCTGCAGGTGAAAATCAGCCGGCTGGCTAATCAATACTGGAGCTTCCTGAAGCGGAATTTTGTTGCTTTTGCCTGCCATCATAGGGAAAAATCTGTTTTATTTAAGATATTTAGAATATATCTTGACATTTTCTCATAAAATGCTGTAGATTACAACCCTTAGTTAGTGAATTGATTATGAAAGACGTTCGGACTATCTCAACACAATCTTATGCGCTGGGAATTCCTAGCAAGGCTAGACAAATCACTCCATATGATGATCGGGAACTGGCCTGCCTGCTTGGTTTTCCTGAATTGCAAGAATATGATGATGTAGAAACCCCAGGCGAAGCTTTTTTGATGTTTAAACGTGAGGTGGAAAATTTGGATAAAATGGTGGAGCTGATTAAATTTCACCGTGCTGAATTGATAAAAATATTCGCCCCTGAGATAGTAGACAATCGTGAAGATTTAGGGTTTTGGCGTATATTGTGGCGAACGAATGCTGAGCTGGAAATTCCCGTGTCCAGATTGCAATTATCCGAAACTCATCATGGCCCACATTATCGACTGGAATATCGTAGCGGCTATCGGGTATTGCGGGCAAAAGGTCGCTCTCTGCGGCAGACTATTGCTTTATTTGGAAAAGCAATTAATAGAGAAATTTAAAATATTTTTTTAAAAACATGCGCCTTTTCAGTGACCAATCTGATATGGATTCACTTACTCCAGCTCAACATCTAGAAGAACTGATCTCCAAGCAACCTCTCGCGGAAAGAGTATCAGCTGAAATACGGCTCACAGTTGCAGCTGTCCGGGACGTGATTAGCGATGAGTTGCGGGCTTTACTGGAAAACGCTTTTTGGCAATTACCTGATGCGCAACTGTATATGGATATTGCCAATAATTTGGGGGCGAATAAGCCCGTAGTACCGCCTAAATCCAGACTCGATCTGGTTAAAGCCACGTTAATGGCTAAATACAAGGCTAAAAGCGCCTGAGAGAGTCTTAAAAAGATGGTATTGTGTTTTATACTTCTATACCATAGACTGGTGTCTATTACTTTAATATAAGCAAATATGGCGGATTATAATCGGGATAGATCTGGTGGTGGAAGAGATAGAGGTGGTCGAAGTTTTGGTGGTGGTAGAGACTCTGGACGCGGCGGATTTGGTGGGCGTGGTGGGCATGGAGGAGGCCGCGGCGAAGAACGTCAAATGTTTAAAGCTATTTGTGGCGAATGCGGAGATCAGTGCCAGGTGCCATTTCGTCCATCTGGAGACAGACCTGTGCTTTGCCGGGATTGTTTTGGTGGCAATGATAGAAAACCACAATCTAGAAATAATGAGTTTAGGGAAAGAGATAATCGTGGTGGACGAGATAGTTATGAAGAAAAAAGTTATCGCAAAGATTCTTTCCGAGATGCTCCCAAAGATAATTATCAGGAACAATTGGATAGTCTGCACGTCAAACTGGATAAAATATTGAAATTAATTACCCCAGTGTTTTCAGTATCCAAAGAGAAACACGAAGCGGTGGCAGCCAAGCTCGAGGCGAATAAAGCGGGAGCTGGTGAAGAGAAACTTGCCGATACATCCGATAGTAAAGCTAAAAAAGCAAAAAAGGCGGTGAAAAAAACTAAGAGTAAATAATGCTCCCCCTTTGTCACCGTGAAGGTTTGATGATGGGAGTAAATGCTTAGTAATTTTGCTACACGAAAAAAGCGGAGAAGGTCTTCTCCGCTTTTTTATTAATAAACTCTGTATGGCTTTCTACTCCTTATGGATTGACGGTGCTAAGCATGTTTTTGAAGTACACTCCAAAATTATTAGAAGGAGTGCCTTTATAATCCTTGATTAGAACGTTTTCACAGGAAGTACTCCAGACATTCCAGGTCCAGCCCAAGTAGGAAATATTTTTGCTATTAGCCCATGGTAATAGAACTGGCATATAACTAGCAGTGCTGCAAACATTGTCACCAACTTCAGTGGTAACAACCGGCACTTTGGCTGCTACCGGAGCGACATTGGCATTCCAACAAGTGACGTTATTACAAACTGATCCTGGATAAGCATGCCAGGCGGCCGCTAAATTATTTTGACTATCATAAGGCTTGTAAGTCAGCCATTGGCTCAAATCATTGGCCCAATCCAAACCTGCAACCAAGATGACGTTTTTAGCTCCGGTGCCACGGACTGCATTAACTAATGTTTGCATACCAGCGACATTCCATTCTAGTGTGCCAACAGTACCTGAATTATCGGTGTAGTATTTAGACATGGCGCAGCCGTTTTTCCAACAAGCCCAGGGGTCTTGGCTGGGGTTTTTGAAGAAATTTAGTTTTTTCCATTGTTTGGTAACCGGGTCCTGTGTCCAATACCACAATACAGGCTCATTAAAGAGCTCGAAAATTACCCCCTGATCACCTTTAAAAGTGGTGGCAACTGATTTCCAGAAATCGACAGAATGGTCCGCATCTGCCATTGGCTGCTGATTAAGAGCTTTGACAGTTTTAGGAGCAGTCCAGTGTAAATCGAGAATGACGTAGAGACCTGCATCATGCAGAGTTTTTACATATGCTTTGACGGCATTCTGATAATTAACTCCGCTATATGCGGCATTAACTCCATTGATACCAAGCCAGCAGTCTTCGTTCAGTGGAAGTCTGACAGTGTTGGCCTTCCAAGATTTGATAGCCTGAGCGCCGGTGAGAGTGGTGTCACCTTCAAAAATCCCCCAACCTTGCGCGCAAGCGTATTCACCGCCAGCACGATTGGCTCCGTATAATTTGGTGGTTACGCCGTTTTGATTAACCAAACGGTTGCCGACTACCTTTAGCGAAAGTGGCACGGTAGCGGCGGATGCGACAATGCTGCTGCCCAGGACGCTAATGGCTACAAAACTTGCTAGGAGCCAACTTATTGTCTTTCCTCTATTGATTTTCATAGTTTTAACTTAATTGGTTAAGGTATAAAAACTACGGCTGTGAGTTTAGCTGATTTATGCTTTTTTCTCAAGTTGCGGAGACGAGGTAATGCGTTCATTATAATGGAAATTAGGGGTTGAAGACATTGATGAGTATGGCTTTTGTGTGCTATAATGATGAGATTTATTCATCAATATGAACAACATCAATATCACCCATTTGAAAAAGCTGCTGCTGGAATCGAATAGTATTTCAGAAGAAATGCTTAGATTAGCCCTGAATGAAGCTGAGACCAGCCAAATCCCTCTTGAAATAGCTTTGGTTCAAAATGGACATATTTCTGAACAAAAATTGGGGCGGTTGATTGCCAATAATTTAAATGTAAAATTTATTGATTTGGACAGTGAGGCGGTGGATAATAATGCTCTTTTTGTGATTCCCGAAGAAGTGGCGGCGAAGCAATCAGTGATTGCCTTTAAGCAGGATGACCAAGATCTACATGTAGCCACATCAAACATTTCCAATCATGAGGAATGGGCTTTTTTGAAAAAAAAGACCGGCAAAAATATTGTCATATGTTATGCAACTCCACAAAGCGTTGTCCGGGCCCTCAAACATTATCGTAATGGCATACAGGCTAGAGCTGCGGAAATACTTGCGAGTATAAATGAGGCCCCGGCTGATCATCAATTAGAAACGGACTATAATGATGCGATTATCAGACTGGTTGATCTATTGCTGGAATTTGCCCATGCCAACAATGCCTCCGATATACATATAGAACCAATGAAAAAGGATGTGGTTATACGTTGTCGTATAGATGGCTCACTTACACGTGTTCTGACCTATCCACGTTTATTGCATGACAAGGTGGTTTCAAGAATTAAAATCTTATCCCGACTCTCTATCGATGAGCATGCTGCTGCACAGGACGGCCATTTTAGCTACAAGCAAAAAGACGCCGGCTGTGATGTCCGCGTATCTATCATGCCCACAACTGCCGGAGAAAATGTGGTAATGAGGCTACTCTCCGAAAACAGTTATCGTCTGTTTATTGATGATATCGGTTTGAATAAAAAAGATTTACATAGAATTACCGCTGAATTGAAAAAACCATTCGGCATGATTTTGACGGTTGGGCCGACCGGTGCTGGTAAAACCACAACTCTATATTCCCTACTGCATGTCCTGGATAGAGCTGATGTGAATATTATGACCATAGAAGACCCGGTGGAATATGAAGTGGAGTCACTCCGCCAAATACAGGTCAATGCCAAAAAACAAATTACTTTTGCGAGCGGTTTGCGCGCCATAGTAAGGCAGGATCCGGATATTATCATGGTTGGTGAAATACGTGACAGAGAGACAGCTGCTATAGGTATCAATGCGGCCATGACGGGTCATTTGGTTCTCTCCTCTCTGCATTCCAATGACGCTGCCACGACTTTTCCACGTCTGCTGGAAATGGGAATTGCGCCTTTTTTGTTGGCCTCTTCTCTGAATATGATAATCGCACAACGATTGGTCAGGAAAATATGTGAAAAATGCCGCCTCAGTCAGGTCTGTGACGATTCCGCAAAATCATTAATCAAAGACAGACCGGAGATTTTACAGTGCATGCGGGATATTACTGGACGTGAAGATTGTCTGGATTTACGCATGTATAGAGGGCGCGGCTGTGAAAACTGTAATAATACTGGCTATATGGGTAGAACAGGAATTTTTGAGGTCTTGGAAGTAACTCCAACCATTAAAAGTTTGTTGATCAAAAAAGCCCCCGTCTCTGCTTTGTTGGAAGAAGCCCATCAAGCGGGAATGACCACCATGCTGCATGATGGTATAGACAAAGTGCTGCGGGGTATTACCACCATTGATGAAGTAATACTTGCAACCAATAGTTGATTGATAAAATCAATATGGAAAAGTCCCCTAAACACATTTCTATAGCAATTAAACTATCTACCGCTCTACTGCTGGTTGGTGCGGTGGCTGCTGTGGCTATTTTTTATTTAAGTGGAAATGTTTATCGCGATAATTTACAGGAACAGATAACTAAAGACATACATACAATTGCTGAATCCAAAGAGGGCCATATACTGGAATTCCTCGAAGCACAGGCTAGCAGAGTTGTGGATTTTTCATCAGATGGATACATACGAGAAAAAACCGTGTCTATTGGGAAAAATCATCGAAGTAGTGATTTAAGGGATTTGAATGAGCATTTAATTAAAAATAAAAAATCCTTGTCACCACTCATTTCCCGCATCAATATTTTTGATTTGGAAGGAAACGTAATTAGTTCGACTAGTGAAGATCAGCTTGGCCAGAATAAAAAGCAGGCCATGTATTTTAAAAAGGCTATTGAACTGGTTAAACTTCCTTATATTGACACATCAACACTGCAATCTGCTGACAATTCTGATTCATCAGAAAGAAATATTATAGTCAGTAATTTATTAACTGATCGGAGGACTCACCAGCCAATTGGGATAATTGCCAATTATATATTGTTAGGTGAATTGAACGAGGTCCTTTCTGGCCACCGGGCAGCAGATTTGCGTGATAAATATCAGTATGAACAACCAGTTAATCGATCTTATCATGACATAGAGTCCTATCTCATGAATAATGCTGGCTATTTTTTAACTGAATCTAAATACTTAGACAATGAAATTTTGACCCAAAAGGGATCATTACGAGCTTCAAGTGCTTGTATTAATAACAAGGAAGATGTTCATGAAGTATATACAAATTATGCTGGAGAAAAAGTGTTGGGGGTGATTCACTGTCTCGAGTTTGAGCAGTTGGTATTGGCGGTAGAAATTCCGACAAGTGTTGCGTTTAAATCAATAGAGAAGGCCCGTGTGCAATTATTACAAACAACTATATTGATTTCCTTGTCCGGGGTTTTGATTACTATGATTCTGATGTGGACACTGATAAGGAAAATTTTAATTATTAAAAATTCTGTTAAAGCCATTAGTCGTGGTAAATTTGTGCAATTTGATATGCGTGGTCATGATGAGTTAAGTGAATTGTCTGAAGATATTAATGTGATGTCCCGTAAATTGGAACGCCGTGAAGCTGATTTGAAGAAGTTCCAGTTGGCCACGGAAAGCGCCAGTGATCAAGTGGTGATCACTGACAATAAAGGTATTGTTTTGTATGCAAATAAAGCCACTGAAAAAATAACCGGCTTTAGTTTGAAAGAAATTATTGGCAAGAAAACCGGTTCACGTGATTTGTGGGGTGGTCAGATGCCCAAAGCTTTTTATAAAAACCTTTGGAATACCGTATTGGTGAAAAAGAAATTGTTTACCGGAGTGTTTTTGAATAAGCGTAAAAACGGTGAACATTATAAGGCGAAATCTAATATTTATCCTATTTTGGATCATCGTGGACGAGTGGAATTTCTAGTTGCCGTGGAACGAGATGTAACAACAGAGGAAAATACGAAAGAGTTACGCAAGGAGTTTATATCTTTTTTGAGCCATCAATTCAGAACTCCTCTTTCACAGATTAAATGGGCAGTAGCTATGTTGCTAGGGAAAAGAGAAGGGTTGTCAGATAATGTTGTTGAATTATTGGGGATGGTAAATGCCTCTAATCAGAATATGATTGATTTAATTAACACGTTACTACGAATTAATGAGGTGGAAAGTAAGAGAACTGAAGTAAAGGATAGCATTATTGATTTATCTAAAATGATTAAGGAAATAACCAAGACTTTTGAATCTAATCTTAAAAAGAAAAAATTACGCGTTATTCGTAAGGTGCTTCCATCTTGTCGCGGATTAAAAATGGATGCAGCATTAGTCCGCGAGGTCGTATATAATTTGATTGATAATGCTATTCAATATAGCCCATCTGGATCTTCAATTTTTGTTAACTGTCAAAAAGATAATGCTGAACTGTTTATTGAGGTTAGCGATCAAGGTGTGGGTATAGATACAACTGATCAGGCCCATATATTTGATAAATACTTCACTCTGCGCAAAGGAAATACAACCGGCCATGGACTGGGACTATATCTGGTCAAACTACTGATGGATAGTGTGAAAGGCAGAATTATGATCAGTAGCCAGAAAGGTCATGGCACAGCAATTAAATTAATTATACCAATCAAAAAATCAAAATGAAAAATATATTGTTGATAGAAGATGAGGAACTCACTGTGAAACTTTTTCAAATGGCCGTGGAGCAAGCCGGCTATAGTATAGATGTGGCGATGACTGGGCAGGAAGCAACTGATTTATTACAAAAAAATAAGTACAAATTAGTAGTGATGGATATGATTTTGCCTGGTATCAATGGTTTCACCATACTGAAGAAGCTCAGCCTTACTACAAATAAAGATACTCCTGTACTAGTTTTATCGAATTTAGGACAGGAAACGGATATGAATGAGGCGATTAAATTAGGGGCAAAAGACTACTTGATCAAATCCAATGTGACCATGGAAGATGTTGTGGAGAAGATTAAGAAGTTTTTGTAGTAGTGATGAATAGGCATCCTAGATGCGTTCCAGTTGATGGAGTTTATAGAGCACCTGCGCTACTTCGGCTCGGGTGGTATAGCTATGGGGGTTGAGGCTGGCCCCGGTGAAAAGTTCATGATCGCGGGAGAAACGGGCATAGGTGGCAAACCAATTGCCGGGTTGGACGTCGAGATAGGAGGGGCCAGCCGGCAGGGTTTCCTGTAAATTGCGTAATATTATAGCCAGAAACTCAGCGCGACTGACGGAACGATCCGGGCGATAATAACCATTATCTTCCCCAGACAGATAGCCTGTTACTATATTGGCAGCTTTGGCACGGCAGATATGCTGAAAAGCCCAGGCTGACTGCAGAACATCATAAAACGGTGGAATGCTGCGGCAATAATCGGCGGATGAATCGAATTTGTTGAAAGTGATTAAGGCGATTTTAGCGATTTGATCGCGTTTCAGGAAACCGTTAGGCTCAAATGTCCCATCAGCATGACCAGTCATGGCATTGATAGATTTAGCGTATTGAATAGCTGGGCAATAGGGGCTGTCGGCCGGGACATCTTTGAAATTGGCGCACAGTGGTGTGCCGGCGGGAAGTGTGACTGTGGCGCTTGGCTGATCAACGGTAGTGGGAGATGGTGTGGTGGAATTACTGGAAGTTGCTCCGGTAGTGTTTTGAGTTGTGTTGGTGGAATTGGATTGATTGGAATTGGAAACTGTTGGAGGAGTGCTGACCGGTAATGATGTATCTACTTTAAAAGGCGGCAGTATAAAATCGGCATAATACCCTGTGTGGGCATAAAGTCTTAGAGTACAACTACTGATTTCACCAAAAACCGGCTGACCAAAAGTCACAGTATTGTCGCCTTTGTGTTTGGCATAGGTGGCAGGATTGATGCTCCCCAGACAACCTCCACTAACAGGGACGATCAAGCCGGGCTGAGTTGTGTAAATGGTGAAAGTAGGGAGGAAATTACTAGTTAGAGCAGGTACGGCAGAAATCATTGTTATTTGCGGCGTAGCGGACTCCTTACTGATGACACGAAAGGGGGGGATGGCTACTTTGTTACTTACCTGCTCCAATTGGCCATTTATAGATTGTTGTAAAAAGACCTGACAATCAGCGTATAAGCCTTCTGGTAGTAGTAGATCGACGGCTATATCGCTGGCCGGTGTGATAGTGGTATTGGGCTTGGCCAGACTGGCTTTAGCGCAGCTGCCTTCGCGGCCCAGTTCCCCGCTTTGGTCGGAGGAAATAGTGAATTGATGAACACCAAACCCCCTTTCTTCATAGTAATCACGTAAGCGTAAGGTAGCCGGGGCAAGAGCGGCGTAGGCCGGGGCGACAGCTGTCGCCCCGGCGGTAATCAGGGACGTGATTAGTAATATTTTGGCGAGGTGTTGTTTTTTGACCATTGAGTTTATTTTTTGTATCCCTTACCAGCACAGGCGCTACTACTAGCTGGCATACGATCGCTACCCAATTGAGGATCGGCTTCTATAGCATCGCTATCGCTTTTTATGTCTGATTTCCATTGGGCCAGAGTGCCACTGTCTATATTGACGCTGGGGCGGCCGTCGAAAAAGGAGAAAGCCGTGCCGGAGTGGAAATAGCAATTGCCGCTCATAGTGGCATTACCCTGCAGAGCGGAGAGGCCGCCCAATTCATTGGCATAGCGTATGCCCATCTCAGGACGGCTGATGGAGCTGGCCTGAGAGATGATATTGTTGCGAATAGTTGGATTGACATTGGCAGGACGTTTGGCAGCTGGCTCGTAATCCTGCAGAGTTACACCGAAATAAATGGCAGCCTGGTCTTTGGTAGCGACATTATGCAGAGTGTTATTGGTAACTACTGCGTCTTTGGAAGCATAGAGCCCGATTCCCGCCCAGCCAGTGTTGCGTATATAATTGTTGCGAACAGTAGCACTGATGCTTTCATAATAATTAGGATTGACTGTGAGATCGAAAAACTCTGGACTGGTATCGAAACCAATACCGATACCCATTTCACCAATATTTTCAAAAATGTTGTTTTCAATCAGAGCATTGGTGGCACCACCTTTGGCATAAACGCCATTGGAACAGGTATCATGTATATAATTTCCGCTGACCACCATGTTATCACCATTAACATTGTCTACACCTTCAGCGTTACAATCCCCTGGGGTCTGGGATTTTCCTGTATCGTAAATTTCATTGTTGAGAATTTTGATATTGTCGCTATTGGGTTTGATTTTGATGGCATCACGTCCGGAGCCGTGAATTTTAGAGTTCTCAATAATGATGTCCGAACTTCCTTTTCTATCTCCTGGAATCCCCCAATCCCATTTGGTTTCGGTAGATACCGCATAAAACCCGCCAATTACCTCAACGCGGGAAAGGCGCCCACGATGGGCGTCAACATCGAAATAAACAGCGCTATCATAGTCATCTGCCCCTTGGGGTAGAGCTTTTTTGATCACCCCCCACTCTCCATCTTTGGACATGATAGTGATATCTGGTTCGCGTACGCGTATTTCCCCTTCCTGATAGGTACCATTGCGCAGTACGACTTTGTTGCCTGGATTGGCTGCGGCCACCGCCTTGGTGATAGTGCGATAAGGTTTATCGATAGCACCTGTACCAGTAGTGTCATTGCCTGTGGTAGCAACATAGATTTCACCGCCAGCGGAAATGGGGGGGACTGAAGCTTGTGGTGGATTGACGGTTGATGTTGGACTTGGAGTCGGAGTAGGCGCGGGTGTGGGGGCCGGTGCTGGCGCTGGATCCAATGTAGGTGAAGATTCTGGAGGTGTTAAGACTACACTTTTCTTTTTCTGATAATTCCAGATGAATTGAGCTACATCACCACGTGTCATATTGTGGGATGGATTGGCTCCTTCTAGAGCTATACCGTTTTTCTGAGCGTCGGAGAGGTATTTGCTGTACCAGGTTTGACCATCCGGTTGCTTGGCAACTGGGTCATTGTAGGAATTGTAAACGATTTTCAGTACTTCGGCATAATTGATGTACTGTGACGGTTTGAATTGTCCATCCGGATAGCCTTTGATCACAGCCATAGTTTTGGCATGACAGACAAATGGCGCAAACCATTCATTTTTGACATCGCTGAAACAATAACCATTGGCTTTGACATCGCCATAAATGCTGGCCATCAACATTTTGGTAAATTCGGCTCTGTTGATGGGATTTAGTGGGCGATAGGTGCCATCGCTATAGCCGGAAATCACGCCGGTGTTGAAGAGTTCCTGTATGGCAATGCGATATTTGCTATTGGATATATCGCTCAAAGTACCTGCCGAAACGGTGGCTGCGGCAAATAAACTGAGCGTTATAGCGGCAAGGACCCTGTTAATTTTCATATAAATTGGTAATGAAACTAAGCGTGTACAGTATCTCTAAAAAGCTTGGCATTGTCCAGTTAGCATGCCCAGAAAGGACTATAAAGTGCGGCACCTTGGAAACTTCCCGTTTGACTTTCCTGAAAAATCTTATATAATGCAGGCCTTATTTCAGGTATTTAGATTGCATTGGCTTTTAGCTAAGTAGAGGAAACTCGCGCGATTTAAATCCTACTAGCTAGTTAAAGCTATTTGTATATGTTTCAAAAAAGAGAGCATCGTAGTTTTTCCGGACAGAGAAATTCTTCCGGATCAAGAAGTGGTTTCCAGAGATCCGAGGGCCGTCGACCATTCGGTCGTGGTGGGCAGCGTCCGCGCATGCACAAAAGCCCCCGTCTGGGTGGTACTTCCATCAGTATTGATCAGTTGATCAATAAGATACAACTGGAAAGCGTATCCAAAGAAATCGCCCCAGAAATCAAGCATAAATTTGCGGATTTTCCTTTTGATGAGAGACTGAAGAGAAGTATAGCTCAAAAAGGCTATATCATACCTACACCTATTCAGGACCAGGCTATCCCCCATTTGCTGGATGGCCGTGATGTGATTGGACTGGCCAATACTGGTGCCGGTAAAACGGCTGCTTTTCTGCTGCCGATTATCAATAAAATTCTGGCGGATAGAACACAAAAAGCTATAATTTTGACACCGACGCGTGAATTGGCCGTGCAGATTCAGGATGAATTGCGCAGCTTTACCCAGGGCATGAATTTATACTCTGTGCTTTGTATCGGTGGTACCAATATCAATCAGCAGGCTCGTCATATCAAAATGCCTTTCAATTTTCTGATTGGTACGCCCGGCCGCGTGATCGATTTGTATCAAAGAAAATGGCTGCATCTGGACCGCTTCCAGAACGTGGTACTGGATGAGGCCGATCGCATGGTAGATATGGGGTTTATCAATGACATGAAACTGGTGTTTGCCCAACTGAAGAAAGAAAGACAGACTTTCTTTTTCACGGCTACTTTTGATGCGCAGGTAGAAGGCCTGGTGCAGCAATTTCTGAATAATCCAGTGAAAGTATCAGTAATTCAGCGACAAACCTCATCTAATATAGAGCAGGATGTCATCAAGGTTGGAGACAATAGTAAAAAAATGCCGGCTTTGGTTCAGTTACTGGCTAAACCAGAATTTGAGAGAGTTTTGGTGTTTGGCCGTACCAAATTTGGAGTGGAAAAAATCTCCAAAGGACTGCGGCAGCATGGCTTCCGAGCCGACTCTATTCACGGCAATAAATCTCAGAATTACCGTCTCAAAGCTTTGAAAGCTTTCAAAGCTGGACAAGTACAGGTTTTGATAGCTACGGATATAGCGGCGCGCGGCTTGGACATCAATAATGTCAGCCATGTGATTAACTATGATTTGCCAGCTAATTATGAGGACTATATACATCGCATCGGCCGAACTGGTCGCGCTGATAAAAAAGGTATAGCTCTCAGCTTAATCGCTGCCTAACCCTCGCCTCTCCCAGTACACGCATGATGGCATAGAGATCTGGGGACTGGGCTCTGCCAGTTAAAATAACACGAAGAATCTGGGTAATATCGCCAAAATGCCCCCGATATTGCCCTGGATTTTCCTTGAACAGTTTTACTTCTGGCGCAAAACCGAGACTTACTGCTATTTGTTTAATTTTATCCAGCCAAACTTCTTTGCTATCGTCGGCCTGATAGGTTTCCAGGAATTTCTGGCGGGCGGACTGGCCGATATCGGTGGGGATATGTGGCAACAAAGCCGCTAAATCCCATTTCAGGCCCTGATAGATTTGATCAAAGAAAAAGCCATAATACTCCAAAGCCTGGGACCATTTGGCTAAATCTTTGCGTTGATTGGGATTATCTTTGTCCATGGACAGTATTTGTAGCCAATATTCCTTGTCCCCCATCAGAGCGGCTAGATCTGGCGCATAAGTCGTAGCCCACTCCAAGGCCAATTGATAGGACTGTTCGGGCTGCATATTCCCAATCACGTTGGTAGAGATATTGTCCAGTTTTTTGAAATCTAATAGAGCCCCACTACTGCCAATACTTTTGATTTTCAATTGATAATCCGATAGTGGCGCCATGCTGTTTTGCCTGCGCCAGGGCTCAAAACCAGAATCGGCTACAGTCATCAGATAGTCGATAATACTTGGCACCGGATAGCCCTGCTCGAAATAATAGCTGACACTGGCCTCGGGATCTTTTCGTTTACTGAGTTTCCTACGATTGCCCTCATCCAATTTCTGAATGGGCGCGATATGGGCATATTGTGGAGCTGTCCAGCCCATGACCTTGAATAACTGTAAATGCAGCGGCAGAGAGGCAAACCATTCATCTCCACGAATGACATGAGTAGTACCCATCAGATGATCGTCGATAATATGGGCGAAATGATAGGTGGGGAGGCCGTCTGATTTGAGCAAAACTGTATCGGCGTCCTCTTCCGGCAATTCTAATTTGCCTTTGATTAAATCCTCTACTTTGAAGCGGCGGGCGGAGTTGCCTTCGTTGCGTAGACGTATGACGGGTTTTTGACCGGCGGCGAGGGCTTGTTCCACCTCAGCCAGGGATTTGTTGCGCCAGACTGCCCACTGTTTGTAATAGCCGGGTTTAAGCTTCATAGCTGATTGTTTGGCGCTGATTCCTTCTAATTCTTCTGGGCTGCAGAAACAGGCGTAGGCTTTGCCTTCAGTTACCAGCTGCCTGGCATAGGCTTGATAAATCTCGGCGCGCTGGCTCTGTGTATAGGGGCCATAGGCGCCTTTTTCTCCATTCAGAGCCGCTCCTTCATCAGCCACAATTCCAAATTTCTCCAGTGATTCTATGACCAGCTCAGCGGCGCCCTGCACTTCCCTCTTTTTATCGGTGTCTTCCAATCGCAGAAAAAAGACCCCCTCACTTTGCCTGGCCAATCTATAGTTGATCAAAGCGGTGTAAACTGTCCCGATATGCATAAATCCGGTGGGACTGGGTGCCATACGCGTGACCATTGCGCTTGCTGGAAGTGTACGCCCTGGGAATTTTTCGGCTAACTCCGTGATCGATGGAAGTGGCTTGGGGAAAAGCAAATCAGCTAATTTCGAATTATCATCATACATGTCGGTGCTTTTAGTTTTTTTAGTTAAAGGCTGTCACGTGCGCGAGTCTAGCATAAAAAGACAAAATAGGATATAATATGAAGATTTATTTATTTGTATTTGCTCTCGCCTGTGATTTCTCTCAACCCTTTTATCATGGATGCTCCGGCCTGCCTGCGCTTGCCAGAAAAACTAACAAGCGCTCGTTTGCTGTTAAAGCCGCTGTCGGCAGAATGGTTGGACGAAATTTTTGCCGCCAATCAGGGGAATGTTAGTCAGTATTTTTATAAATTTGATTTGCGGGATGATTTGCAGACTTGGATTAATGAAAGTCGTCGTGAAGCAGCGCGTGGTCAAAAAGTAGCCATGGTGATACTGGATGGTATCGGTGGAGAGTTTTTGGGTATGGTTTCCTTGTTGCGATTGGCGACGGCACCAGAGGTGGGAATATGGTTAAAGGAGGGGGCACAAGGTTATGGATATGCCCAAGAAGCTATTAGGACTCTACTTAAATGGCATAGATTGAATTTTGGATACTGTAATGTGATACGCTATTTGGTTGAACCAACCAATGCCGCCAGCGTAAAACTGGCTTTGCGCCTGAATGGACGTTATCGTGGACAGGTGCGCAACCCAGAGGGGCGGATTTTCCAGGAATTCTGGTTGTAAGCGTGTTTAGTCAGGTGTGTAGTCATATTTTTAGGGTGGAAGTTTTTTGCTGTGAGTGATGATTAGGAATTATCGTGATTTCCCTTTTATTTAAGCTGTTTGAGTTTTATCGCCAGTCTTAGGTTTAGTAATGATTAACATTATTTGTCAAGTGGTAAAACTGGTTAGTCGGCAGTTTAGTGTTATAGTCCAAAGGTATTTTATAATCTATATTTCAAATATGTCTAGAGCACGTTTGATGAAGCCAGCTCTTCGTCACAAACTGCTGTTTGGAGCGCTACTTTGTGCGGCTGCTCTACCAGCAACGGCTTTGGCCCAGGAGGCTGAACACCCCCTCAACACGCCCAAGCCAGTCTACATGCTGCACTACAAAGATGTTACCGGTCCAGAAAGACCGTTGAATACGACTAAACTGCCATTCATGCGAGAGACTTCTGCTCAAAGCGTAGTGGTTGCTCCGCAAGGCGCAGTCAGTGCTGAGGGTTTGGCTAGTCAAGTTAACGGCTGTCGTTTTCAGGATATTGGCGCCCATCGCTCAGTAAAGGCTATCAACTACCTTTATGAAAAAGGCATTGTGGGAGGCCGCCGACCTTGCTATTTCGACCCAAACGCTGTAGCCACCAGAGCTGAAGCAGCTGCGATGGTAGTTCGCGCCGCCAACTTACCTCTTCCAGAAAGTGCCGAGCCAAAAGCTTTTGTGGATCTCGACCTCAAGAAATCCTCTGCAAAATCTGTAAAGGCAGCGAAAATGGCTAATTTGGTACATGGTTATCCAGATCAAATGTATCGCCCAGAGAAACCAGTCAATGTTACTGAATCCTTGAAAATAGTGACTAGAGGATTTAAGAGCGATTTTGCCAAGGTAAATCCACAACTGCTGAACTCCAACACTGATTTGAGCCAATGGTATGCTCAATACATCAATGCTGGGTTCAATGAAGGCCTGCTGGAGAAAAATGCTACACGCATTGACATGATGACACAGGTCACACGCGCAGAACTGGCTGAAATGATTTTCACCATGCTGCAGAATCGCAGATAGGACGTCGTGCTTGTTGAAATGCCCATAAAAAAAGCCCGTGTTGCTCAAGAAGCAAACGGGCTTTTTCAGTTGTAGTTGGTTGTTCAGATTCCAGCTGAGCCATTCGGAGTTGCAAGCGAAAAATGGAGCGATACACGGGAATCGAACCCGTGTCTCCGCCTTGGCAAGGCGGCGTACTACCATTGTACTAGTATCGCGTGTTTTTGCCAGCTGTAACTACCAATAAAGCAGAAGGAATATAGCAAATTGTATTGAAAAGACAAAGGAAATTTATAGAATGGCTCCGTGTCCACAAATTATAAATAAGAAAACTGTTCCATGGAAGATGTACAGAACCTGAGAGAGCAGCTTGAAAAAATTGATAAACAGATGTTGCAGGCTTTGCGAAAACGGTTTGTTTTGATTAAAAAAATGGCCGATGTTAAATGTCGACTTGGACTGCCAATTCGTGACCGCCAAAGAGAAGAATTCCTGCTCAACACTTATATCAATCATTATACTGTCGAAGCGAATGATGCTTTATATAAAAATCTGGTCAAAGTGATATTCAAAAATATTTTCGCCTTCTCCCGAGTTAAGCAGAAACAGTACAGGCGCCTCATTCATGACCAGTGATTTTAATAATGTTCATTGGACAGGCTTCAATGGCTTTGAGATTGTCGTAATAATCCGTCTCGTGGAGGTCTACCACCATACTTTTTCCTTTTGAACGGGCACCGATGAGATCAGACTTCCCCTCCTGATGATTCATCCGCCAATTTTGAGGAGCAAGAAGTACACAGGCATGACAACCGATGCACTTGTCCCTGAATTGAATTAATTTAGCCTGCTTCATATTACTTGTCGCGTTTTTACCAAATAAACACGGTCGTTTTTTCTAGCTTTACTGGCCAAAGGAATCGTAACCAAGTCGCTTTTACCAGCTAGCTTAACATCCTGATGATCCCGACGCAAAGATGACACGGCTGAGCGAACTACTCCTGTAGAATTACCAATAATCAGAATTTCCTGACCAGGTTTCAGTTCACCGCTATGCATTTGAATCTGTACCACACCAGTTTTGGGATAGTAATGGTCAACCAGGCCCAGATACTCTTTTTCTTCACTAGCCTGGCTGCCGGAGCTGGCGCTCCAATCAGGCAGTTTTTTGCCGAGATAGTATCCATCACTGAAACCACGATGATAGACGGTGTTTAAACGTTCCATCCATAGATCAATTTTATCTTGTCCAAAAGTATTTGAGTCGATGGCATCTACGGCTTCGCGATAAACACCAATTACGGTAAAAACATATTCTGGCGACCTGCCACGACCTTCAATTTTGAATACATCTATACCAGCCTCTACTAAAAGATTTAAAAAAGGAAGCGCACAAAGGTCTTTTGGACTGAGTACATAGCTATTTTCCAGCTTTAACTCCACGCCACTGTCTTCGTCAAAAACACGATATGATTTACGGCACTCCTGCAAACAGGCACCACGTTGAGCAGAGGTATTATGTGAAATCAAACTCATTTGGCAACGCCCGCTCTGAGCTATACAAAGCGCCCCATGAACAAAACACTCTATTTTTATTAAATTACCGGCCGGCCCTCGTAGCTGCTCATCCTGAATTTTTTGGCAAATATTCCTAATCATAGTCAAATCCAACTCGCGGGCCAGTACTATAGTATCAGCAAACTGACTGTAGAATTTCACGCTTTCATAATTAGAGATGGAGAGTTGTGTAGAGGCCTGCACGGATAGGCCTACTTCCCTAGCATAGAGCATTGCGGCGACGTCTTGTACTATAATCGCATCCAAACCAGCTTGGTGAGCGCCATCGATGATTTTTTTCATCAACTGAAGATCGTGCTCATAGAGTAAAGTATTCAGAGTCAGGTAGGTTTTAACCTTTTTTGGTTTACAGATGGAGGCTATTTCAGGCAGATCACTGATTTGAAAATTATTGGCGGCGCGGGAACGCATATTGAGGTGCTGTACACCAAAATAGACGCTATCACAACCGGCGTTGATAGCAGCGCTCAGAGATTCGAATGAACCAGCCGGAGCCATAATTTCTGGTTTTTTCATATAGAATGATGGGACTTAAAAGTGGCGCTATTATCGTACAAATTGGCTTTACTGTAAAGGTAGTTGTGCGGTGGGGCTGCCACTCTGAACTCCCGGCATTTGGACTACAGCCCAACACCTGCTAAAATCCTGCGTGTTCACATCGTATCAATATTTATGCTGGATAAACATTTTGATTTTGCCAAAAGAGAAAGTGAGATTTATGCCGGGTGGGAGGCGGCGGGGTGTTTCGGGCTGCTAGGGCCGGAGAAAGGGGCTGCTCATGGACAACCGGTTTTTGATCTGGTGATGCCGCCGCCGAATGCCAATGGTGAATTGCATATAGGACATTGCTATGGTTACACCATCATGGATATACTCGGCCGCTATCACAGGCTGCAGGGTGAGCGGGTTGTGCTGATACCGGGCAAGGATCATGCTGGCATACAGACACAGGTGGTATATGAGAAAAAACTGAGAGCGGATGGAGTTGAGGTGGAAAAAATGTCACGCGAAGATTTTTGGCAAAGCTGTTATGATTTCTGCATGGACCGATCGGCTTATATGAGGGGGCAGGAAAAGTTGATGGGAACAAGTAGTGATTTCACTAAAGAACTTTTCACTTTGGACAGCAAAGTCAGCGAAGTGGTTTACGATACTTTTGAGCAAATGTATCGGGATGGTTTGGTCTATAGAGGTTCACGCCTGGTGCAT
The DNA here is from genome assembly GCA_964528305.1 of uncultured Candidatus Peribacteria bacterium. Taxonomy (GTDB): domain Bacteria; phylum Patescibacteriota; class Gracilibacteria; order UBA1369; family UBA1369; genus CAZGSD01. The sequence goes on from CAZGSD010000001.1 coordinate 29,942, forward strand.
TGGTCAGTGTATTCTCAGACAGCCATTTCTGATGTGGAGGTGGAATACAAAGAGGAAAAAGGCCATTTGTGGCATTTGAAATATCCCTTGGTGGAAAAAGTCGTGGCTCCGACGCGCCGACGCCAAATGATAGATGATATTGGTGGAAGTCTACTGGTTAACACGGGCAATCACTGTGTAATGCTGCTGGAAAATTATCAGAGTGAATTAAAAATTGGTGATGTTTTGGTCAAAAAAGAGCTTTCTAATGAAGTGGAAATTGAGCGAGATTGGATTATTTTTAAAATAGAAAAACTGCATGGACGACAATGCAAGCCTGAGCAGCTGGAAAAATTCAATGAAAAAATCCGCGGTGAGATACTGCAAAGTGGCAATATAACTGTGGTAGAAATGGTGCCAGAACTGGATCAATCTGACGCCGTGGTAGTAGCAACTACTCGCCCAGAAACGATGTTGGGTGATAGCGCTGTCGCCGTTCATCCAGCCGATCCTCGTTACACCCACTTATTGGGTAAAAAAGTGCGAGTGCCAGAATGTAATCGTGAGATTGCAATTATTGCCGATGATAGAATAGACATAGGATTTGGAACTGGTGCCGTCAAAATAACTCCGGCACATGATTTTTTGGACTATCAGATCGGACAAGATTATGGATTGGAGCAGATACAGGTGATAGATAAATTTGGCTTGATGACGGAAGCTGCGGGGCCGCAGTATGCCGGTTTGAAACTGTTGGAGTGCCGCGCGGCTCTGGTGGAAAATTTGGCGGCGAATGGAGCACTGCTTTTGACAGAAGAAATAAGCCATAAAGTGCCGATAGCGGAGCGCGGCAAGGATATAGTAGAGCCACTAATTTCCAAACAATGGTTTATCGCCGTGGACAAACCTGGACTCAGCTTAAAAAAGCGGGCTTTGGAATTGATAGAATCTGGGCGCATAAAAGTTTATCCAGAAAGACTGAGAGATCAGATTGTACAATGGCTACGGAATCTGACTGATTGGAATATATCACGCCAAATACTCTGGGGGCATCGCATGCCTGTGTGGTATAAAAATAGGGATAGTGAACAGGAGGAGATTAAAATTTCCCAACAATCCCCTGGCCCAGAATGGGAACAGGAAACGGACACTTTTGACACCTGGTTTTCTTCTGGTCAATGGCCTTATTCCACGCTGATAGCGCTGGGGCTCCTGGACCCGCGGAATGTCGCCGCCAGTGAGTATTTTCCAACCCATACCATGGTTATGGGACGTGATTTATTGTTCTTCTGGTCCTGCCGCATGTTGCTGCTGTCCGCCTATAGACTCAACAATGTCCCCTGGAAAAACTTATATTTCACCGGCCTGATACGTGATGCCAAAGGCCAAAAAATGTCCAAATCAAAAAACAATGGTGTGGAACCGACAGCTGTCTTGGCGCAATATGGAGCTGATGCTCTCCGGACCGGTATGATAAGCGGATCTACGGCGGGACAAGATGTTAAATTTGATGAGAAGAAAATTGATGCTTACGCTAAATTCCTCAATAAAATCTGGAATGCGGCTAAATTGGTGGCTATCAAAGGTGAGGGAGATTACAAGCTGTCTCTGCCGACCGCATCATCTTTGAAACTTTCCAGTTCTGTCTGGATCTTGGCTGAATTGGAGCGTACTCAGCAAGAATATCGACGTCGGCTGAATAATTATGAATTAAGCAATGCTCTGGATATTATCTATCACTTCAGCTGGGACATCTTTTGTTCCTGGTATCTGGAGTTGGCGAAGGTTGAGCTGGAGGCGGCCAGTGAATACACTGTGGAAATCAAAGCTGTTCTGCTGGCCGCCTTTGCTGAAATACTGAAAATGCTGCATCCTTTTATGCCGTTCTTCACTGAAGAAATATGGCTTTCTATGGACAAGATGGGGCAAGAGGCCATGTTGGCAGAACAAAAATGGCGTGACTTTTCTTCTTATAATGCTCTCAACTTCTCAGAAAAATCCAGATTGCAGATGGTGGAGAGACTGATGGATATGGTGACTGTTACCCGTGAAGTTCGCCGTGTTTTGGAAAAACCTTTTGGAGAGATGATTAAACTGGATTATACGGGGGACATGGAGGCTCACTATCCAATGATGCTGGCGAAAATAGCCAATGCGGAACTGGCTACCGTAGAATCTGGAATCACCAAGCCAATGCCCAGCGGTAATATCAAAGTGCTGGCTTCGAATGAAGAAAGAGAAATTTTCAAAGCTAATCTGGAAAAATTACTAGGTGCTAAAAAACAGGAATTGGAGAAACTGACTCACATACTGACTCCAGGCTTCAAAGCCAAAGCTGATCCCTCACTGGTGGCCGAGCGTGAGGGCCAGCTGACGCAGGTAAAAGCGGAAGTTGAAGCTTTGAGGGCAGATTTGGATTTAAATTAATGTTGCTGATATATGTTGATAGTCAAAAACCTAAGTTATGACCATGATGGCGAAGAATTATTTCATGGTGTGGATATATCGCTGGATGCCAAAGCTGGTAAAAGGATAGCTATTGTTGGCAAAAATGGCTGTGGTAAATCTACCTTGCTCAAACTACTGGCGGGAGAATTAACACCAACCTCTGGTAATATTAGCATGTCCGGAGAAACCGTAGCTTATATGCCACAGGACATTAATTTTGACCAGTCGTCTGGCACGGTAGAGGCTTATTTGACAGCCAAGCTGGAAGAAGAATGGATGAGCTATATGATAGATATGGCTTTTGAAGAAGTGGGTTTAACGGAAGACATAAAAACCCGTTCGCTTGGTGATTTGAGCGGTGGCCAAAAAATGCGTATTGGCCTGGTTGAATTACTTATTCAACAACCGACTATATTACTGCTGGATGAGCCAACCAATCATCTGGATCAGGAATCCATAGAATGGCTAAAGGGTTTTGTGCGGGATTTTAGTGGCTCTGTCGCTTATGTTTCGCATGATAGAAATTTTATTAACTCGGTGTCCAATCAGATTTGGGAAATTACGCCGGCGCGAGAAATTCAAATTTACAGCTGTAATTATGATGAGTTTTTGGTAGAGAGGTTTGAACGCTATCAGAAAAATTTACAGGCATACAATTTCTCGCAGCGGGAGAGAATAGAGCTGGAAGAATGGCTGACGGCCAACGCCAATCACCCCAAATACAAATTCACAGCGACAGTAGCACAGAAGAAAAAAGCTTTAGAAAGAATGGAGAGGGTAGCGCCGCCGGAACCGGTGATGGATCCGCGCATTAAAATGCATGATTTGAATTATGCTGAAAAAGGCACGGTCATTGCCGCCAATATTTTAGGCAAATCTTTTGATGGAAAGCGGATTTTGGAAAATCTGGAATTTAAAATTCTGCATGGGGAAAAAGTTTGGATTAAAGGCCCCAATGGCTCCGGGAAAACTACTTTGTTAAATATTTTGGCGGCTGAAGATAAGGAATTTGAGGGAACAGTCACGCAGCGAGCAGGTATAAAGATTGGTTATTTGAAGCAATTCTCCCAATTGAATGAGGAAAACACTATTATTGATGAATTTGATGCGCGGACGGAAATAGAATATACCCATGTGCGTGGGATTTTGGCTAATTACCTCTTCCCTGCCGAAATTATTGACAATAAAATCAAGTTTCTGAGCTATGGGCAAAAGCGCCGTCTGGAATTAGCAATTATGCTTACCAATAAGCCGGATTTACTCATTCTAGATGAGCCAACCAATCACCTGGATATTTTTGCGCGGGAGGAATTGGAGAGATTTTTGCTGGAACAGGACGTAGCCATGGCTATTGTTTCACATGATCAGTATTTTATTGATAAGATTGGGATCAGCAGGGTGATTGAATTGAAGGTGTAAAACGAGGGAAGCTTTCAAAATTGATATTTTACAAGGCGGCAAAAAAAAACTCCTACCGAAGTAGGAGTTCCAAATCTCTTTTGCTAATGGGTTCTCAAGGTTTTAAAAGATGAGAACTCTAGCTTTTGTTTTTGTTTTCGAGATTTGTGGATTGACTAATCCGCATCATTGCCTAGGCTTTGGCTGTTTTTTCCAGTCCTGCCACGGACCACCCGCCCCGTAAGGGGTAGCATGAGTAGAAGCTACTAGAGCTAAAGTACCACGCCGGATAACTTTGAACGGAAACGAACCCAGTCATATTGTTCGAATCCATCGCCCAGCAAAGATTGAGAGAGGCTAAAATGTTCTAGGGCGTTGTATATTCCTGATGCGTAGCTGTTTATTGGACAGCTGCGCTGGGCTATATCTCACAAACGCTATTAGCGCGTTTGTGTGCCATTTTATCCCCCCATCAATCTTCACGTCTAATTCTTTTTGTGAATGATCTTTTGATTTCCTTAGTTCTGAAGAAATCTACACATCATAGCAGATTAAAATTTCTAATCAAGGAATGGGAGTAGACAGGCCTAAAACCTGATTGTAAAATATACTTTGAAAGATTTTTGACTAAAAGTCAAAACACACAAATAACCCAATTTGATTGGGTTGGTCCTTAGGATGCATCTAGTGACATCCTCTCGATTTGTGATGGCCTGCTTTGGTGACAGGCCGGGCTCTTTATTTGGCTTTTTAGAAACTCTTCCCCGAATTAATGTTTTGGATTGAACGAGAGGATTCCACGGAATCCTGCAAAGATGCAATCGATTATTAGTAGCGGTGGGAGAGATGATAAAGCAAGGAGCAGTAGGGCCAAAAGTACAAGGTTGAAGCTATATGGTTTTTAGGGTATTTGGCGCGAGGGCCTTTTTGTTTTTGTTTTTCCTAAATTCAAGCTTCATGTGATTGTATCAAATTATTTATGGATAGCAAATTACTTGTGTGGACGTAATTATGATATATATTATGACGCCGAGAATCCTTAAATACTTCGATATGAAAAAACTGCCTTATAGCCCGGAGCAAAGCCACGAGTCTTTTGCTCCAGAAGTGAGCATCCTAAACATGGTGACCTATTTGGAACATGGAGGAAAAGCCGTAGCCCTATTGGTACTGGCTGGCGAAGTAAGGGAAGTGGCCTTAGCGCTAAACAATCAAAACCAGCTATGCTACCGAGATGGCAATAATTTAAAGTTATGGCCATTGCATATAGCGCCAAGGCTGACAGAAGCTGCTGAGCGGGCGTGGACAGAGAGTGATATTCATAGACGATTTATCGAAGCCCCTGCTGATTCGCTAACAAGCCGATGGCCCCAGTTGGCTGCAGCAGTCGGAGGAACTAGGGAGAAACTTAGGCCTCTGTTTGGACCACATTTGGAATTGGTGAACGAAATTACAGTAGATTTCACGTTATCACGTATAAATGGTAGTGCTGAAGTTTTGGCTTCAATCTATTTTAATGCCATAGAACAAAGCATAAATGATTGCCTTATAGATTTGGCTGAACAAGGAAAGCGGGCAGGTCGTATAATTGCAGAGGGGAGGGTGATGAAGAGACCAAATGTGACAAGAAAGCTGGAAGAGAGACTTAATAAGCGTGATTATGCTTTTGAAATAATAACGGAGGGGCTAACTTTTGCTCGTTATCGTGTTTGGCGTAAAAGCCCCCACCCCGTCTCATCACTATAAGTCTATCTTTTCTGCTACTAACAAGTTTTTCCCGCAAAATTTGTAAATAGGTTTTTCCATCTATATAATCTGGTTATGGAAAATATGGATCAAAAACAGCCTCATCGAAGGCCGTCCTGGGACGATTATTTCATGTCTATCGCCCGTGCGGTGAGTGAAAGAGCAACTTGCGACCGAGGTCGCTCTGGTTGTGTTATTGCAAAAGATAAGCATATCTTAACTACCGGTTACGTAGGCTCCCCTCCTGGCATAGCGCATTGTGATGATGTTGGACATGAAATGCATACTGTCACCAAGTCAGATGGTACGGAGAGCCAGCATTGCGTGCGCACCACTCATGCTGAACAAAATGCCCTGGTTCAGGCTGCTCGAGCGGGTATTGCCCTGCTTGGGGCTACCCTGTACTGCAATATGACGCCATGTTACACTTGCGCCAAATTGATAATTTCTGCTGGTATAGTGCGCATAGTAGCAGCCAAGGATTATCATGCCGCTCAAAGAAGCAAAGAGATTTTTGCTGAAGCTGGAGTTGAGCTGGTGATATTGGATAATAAAGTCGAGCAATATTCTAATCAATAAATATGGCCGTGGATCTGAAAAAATTGCAGGAGGAGGTGATGCGTAACAAAGTGGAAAAAGGGTTTAATACAACCGATGTATCCATGGAATTTTGCCGTGCTTATGAGGAGCTGGCTGAGGCTTATAATAAATTCTCCAAGGGGAAGCCAGGAGTGGCTGAGGAATTTGCCGATGTGGCAATTTTTCTTTTGGGTATGTCAGAAATTCTGGGCTTTGATCTGGAAAAAGAATTGGTAGCCAAGATTGAGAAAAACAAGAATCGCAAATACGTCAAAATTCAATCTCCGGATGGCAAGGATGTGTTTGTGCGGGAGAGAACAGAAGAAGACCCCTAAAAGAAGCTCTGCAATATAACAATATTTTTATTAAACAAATTCTATGGGTATCATCGTCAGCTGGATAGTATATGCCATTGCCATTTATCTGACAGCTTATCTGCTGCCGGGGATTAAAATTGTTGATTTTCCAACCGCGCTTTTGGCTTCGGTTGGGCTGGGCTTGATTAATGCCATTATACGACCAATCATACTTTTGCTGACTTTACCGCTCAATATTTTGACGCTGGGCTTGCTGACTTTTGTGATCAATGCCCTGATGGTGATGCTGGCGGCTGAATTGGTGCCTGGCTTTGCCGTGGAGAGTTTTTGGTGGGCGGTGCTGTTTAGCTTGGTACTATCAGTAGTGAACGGACTACTAGGGGCTATTATCGGTAAAAAATAATTTTTATGCTACAGCCCACCTGGAATCCTTTTTCTTCTTTTGCCGACAAGTTTGAAGTGCGGGTGGATAAATTGCTGCGCCGGGCGGCCAGACTGGGTATTTTTGAGGCACAGCGACAGGTATTGGCCTTGATGCAGGAAAATGTAGTGATACTTAATCTCTATATGGAGGCGCGACTGAAGGGGTATAAATATTTAACCACTGGCGCGCGTAAAAACATGTATCGTAATGCCCAGCGCACCGGGGAGCTTTTTTTGCGTTTTACGCGTGGAGTGAGTATCAAAGATCAGGACTTGCAGAACCATTTAAAGTCTCTGGGATTGTCACGACCAAATGCGATTGGCGCCAGTGAACGCATCAACTATTTGGCCATGATGATGGCTTTTCTCAAACCTGCAGGAGAGCATTATAAATATCTAGAAGGTGCCTCTTTTGGTAAATTACTGACCAATATAGAAAAAGGTGAAAAAATGATTGGCGATTGTAATCAAATAGTCACTTTTTATACTTATCTCTATTCGCTGCGCTATGACATCAATGAATTACAGATCAAAATACTGCCCGGACATGTCTGCCTGCATTACCTGGGACTGGATATAGAAGCCACCGCCGGCAGCTTCGCCAATCATGCCAAATATGAAAAGATACTGCCGATAGTGGAACTGATTTCCACTAATTTACTAGATATGTCTGATTTTCGTGATAAGCAGCTGGCGATCAGCCCCCGGGAATTTCTCAAAGGCGCGCAGCTGGCCAATTGTATTTCCTCGGAAAGGGAGATAGTCACCCGCAATCTGCAGGCGGCCTATCACAATGTGGCGATACAGGCTTTGCAGCAGAAGGATTTCGAAACGGCAAGATTTTTCGCAGACAAAGCTGGCGTTAGTGAGCTTCGCACCCTGGTAGAAGAGCAAAAACAGTACTATCAGCTATTGAGCAAACTGACTGGCAGTAAAGAAATGAGCTGGATGAAAAATCACCGTGGGGATTATCAAAAGTTACTCGATCTGGCTGTAAAAATGGAGAACTCTGCCTTGGCAGATAATTTGCGTCAGATTTTAAAACAACTGCAATGAATAAAAGTGAATTGATTCCACATCTGGAAAAAATTGTGACCATCAATTTGGAAACCCCGCCTGAGTTACTAACTTCTGAGAGATTTTTGATTATTTATGATAGACAAACTCCCCTCTCTCAACTGCTGGCGGAGGCTTATCGTGAACTACTGCCAGGAGCACGGGCCCGAGATTATGATACTATTTCCCAACAGGAAGTGTTGGAAGAGGTGGAGCGCTGCCAGGAAGGTGATTTGGTAATTTTGATTGAATCCACCAGTTTTCGTATGTCTAATTTTCGCTGGCGGCTGGAACTTTTTAATCGTGGGTTGAAAGTGATAGAGCATGCCCATTTGGTGAATAATTGGCCTGAGGAAACGGACAATTATTTGGACACATTGCGTTATGATGGACCTTATTTTCAGCAGACCTCTGAGTCGCTCAGGCGGCGGCTGGACCAAGCCGCCCAGGTGCGAGTGATTTCCACTAATGGTTCCGAGCTGATATATACCGGCCCTTTTGAAGAAATTAAAAAAAATATTGGGGATTTTAGTGCCATGAAAAATAAAGGCTGTGGCTTTCCAATAGGAGAAATATTTACTGAACCCGTCGACATTACAGGCGTCAATGGAGAAATCGCTATCTTTGCTTTTGCCGATGCCATGCATCGAGTGGTTTTTCCTGATGAGAATTTTCATTTACGATTGGAGGGAGGGCAAGTGAAATTGCTGGAAGACCCTGCTAAATTGGCTACCACCGAGTGGGGGCAAAAGTTGTTGGAAATCTGGGCTATACTGAGTGATGAAAATGACGATGGAGTGGTCTGGGCCCGCGAGCTGGGCCTGGGGCTCAATCGTGGCATTTCCAAAACCAAAAGACTTCATGATATCTCAGCTTATGAGCGCATTTGTGGGGTGCATATTTCACTGGGGCTGAAACATGATATTTACCGAGGGAAAATCCCCAAAAATAAATCCCAGCGCTATCATGTGGATATTTTCCCGGATGTGCGTGAGGTTTGGATTGATGAGGAGAGGGTTTGGGCGGATGGGGATTACTCCCCAAACTCAATGTATTGATTGTCGCTTTGGTCGGGGTCGCGTTCCAACACTACGAAGCTGTATTCCAGTCCATCGCTTTCCATTAATTCGCTGGTGGAGATGATTTCGAAATCTTCGGGGATTTGATCGGGGAAAAAGGTGTCGCATTCGAAATCTGCTTCGATGCGGGTGAGGTAGATGCGCTCTAGTTCTGGATGGATAACGGCTTCTTCGTATAATCTGGCCCCGCCGATGACAAAAATCTGTTCAATTTTTCGGCTGGTGGAGAGGGCGGCCAGGGCTTCGTCGAGGGAGCCGAAAAGCAGTACATCATCTGGCAAATCCAAATCCATGTTACTGCTGATCACCACATTGATGCGGTGGGAGAGTGGTTTGAAGCTGGAGGGTAGAGATTCCCAGGTGCGGCGCCCCATGATTACGGCGTTTTGCTGACCTGGAGTGGTGACATTTTTGGTTGTTTTAGAAAAATGCTTGAGATCTTCTGGCAAATACCAGGGCAAAGTCCCGTCTTTACCAATACCCATATTTTGATCGATTGCGGCTAGAATAGAAAACTCAGGCATGATTAAAAAGTTAGGATTACACGGCTACTTCGAATTTAATAAAAGGATCGTATTGATAATTTTCTATGGTAAAATCTTCGTATTTTAATTGATCAAATGGTTTATCGGCTATTTTTAGAGTGGGTAAAGGATGGCCCTGACGCTGTAACTGAGTGAGCAATCCATCGATATGATTCACATAAATGTGCGCGTCGCCAATAGTGTGGGTAAAAATACCGGGAGTTAATTTGGTTTCCTGGGCTATCATGCTCATCAAAAGAGCGTAGCTGGCGATATTGAAAGGTATGCCTAAAGCGAAATCGGCTGAGCGTTGATACAACTGGCAATCCAGGCGCCCATTGATCACGTAAAATTGAACAAAGGCATGGCAGGGTGGCAGACGCATTTCAGGAAGATCTCCAACGTTCCAAGCAGTCAGGATCAGGCGACGGCAATCCGGCTGGGTTTTGATTCGATTGATAATATAGGCAATTTGATCAATATGGGTTTTTTCATATTGCTGAGTTTCAGTGTTTAATTTGAATTTTTCCCATTTGCGCCATTGATAGCCATATACTGGACCGAGTTCACCATTGGGTAGAGCCCAGTTGTCCCAGATTGGGGTGTGCTGGGTGAGATCGTCATTGATATTGGTGGAGCCGCGCAAAAACCAGAGTAATTCACGTAAAATCCCGTCATAGCGGACTTTTTTGGTGGTCAGGAGTGGGAAGCCGTCACGTAAATCGTATTTTTTTTGCAGTCCAAAAATAGAAATTGTACCCGTGCCTGTGCGGTCGGGTTTGTATTCACCATGAAGTAAAATTTCGCGAATTTGTTCCAAGTAAGCTCTATCGGTGGGATTGAGCCTAGGGTTTAATTCTAAAACTTGATGTTCCCGTCGTACCTGAGAAATTTTATCACTTACCTCTTCTGCGCTCATGATGCGGGATATTTCTTGTAAAGCCATAGTGAATTGGTGAAGAAATAAGCTCACACATATTAAACTCCACCATCGATATGAGGAAGGTTTTTGTGAGTGACTGGGGGAGAAAAGTGTTTTTTAATTGAGGAGGGCTAGCTCGTCGCTGGCTTACCTAATAAGCTTAACAGTAATATTTTCAGCGTTGCCAATATCGACAAGCTGTTTATCTGCAGTCCAAAAGGTGCCATCGAAGATTTTAGTGGCAGCTAAGCCGATGCAATCGGCTAGAGAGGCGTGTTGGAATTTACTTTTGAGATCAGCTACTACCAGCATCAGGTCGGCGTCTAGATAGTTTAATTTCCCCCACCAGGGCGAGCTAAACTCTCCGATCAGGTCGGTCAAATCGAAAGATGGCGCACGTTTATGTACCTGATAGAGTACTTCAATAAAATTAACCTGATGTATAAAAATAGACTGAACTTTGTTTTGTGAGTGAGCCAACAGTTTTTTTAGCACTTCTCCGCCTTTTTCTTTAAAAATATAGGCTAAAATGACAGATGAATCGAGAATATTCATAAATTTTCCTTTAAAGCTTCAGCTCGTTTTTCTTTGATAAAGTCATCAACCTCATGACCATTACCATACTCGGCGAGTACACCATACATGCGGAAAAATGGATTTTCGCCTTTTTGTAATTTTTTGCGCGGATAAACGGTCACTCCTCCTTCAAGTGTTTTCATCCAAACGATATCATAATCGGGAGACTTGATGCCCAGCCCCTCACGTACTTCCAGGGGAATTGTAACCTGATATTTGCTGCTCATGGAGCTTTCGTAGATAGCCATAGAAAGAATAAATCATGAAATCCTGCTTAAGGATACTTACTTTTCTTAAAAAGTAAAGAAATATGAGATTTTCCTTACCTGAGGATTATATAAAATACCCTGAATTTATGCCTATCAAGCGGTTACTGATTTAGATATGCACTTTATTCCTCGATAGTGAAGGTCTCTCCCCTGCCCGGCACCTCCACCGCTGGGACGCCGCTTTCGTGTAAGAAATCGCGCAGGCTTAGACTTTGGGTTTCTTCGCCGTGGACCAGGAAGACTTTTTTGAGGTCTTTGATGTTGGTGATGTATTCCAGGAGGTCGGAGCGGTCGGCGTGGCCGGAGAAGGCGTTCATGACTTCTACTTCGGCTTTGAGGTGATATTCCTGATCGAAGATTTTTACTACCGGTTGTTTTTCCAGGAGGCGGCGGCCGAGTGTGTCTTTGGCCATGAAGCCGACTATCAGGATCAGATTGCGATTGTCTTCGATATTATTTTTGAGATGATGCAGCACTCGGCCGTTTTCACACATGCCGGAAGAAGAAATAATAATGGCCGGACCGTGAATATTGTTGAGGGCTTTGGATTCGTCCACGCTATGCGTGTACTGCAGACGGCCGAAACCGAAAGGATTTTTGCGATTATTGATGAATTCATCATAAATTTCCTTGTCATAACACTCGGGATGATTGATGAAAACTTCGCTGATATTGACTGACAAAGGGCTGTCGACAAAAATTGGCAGGTCGGGAATGGCCTGTTTTTGCCAAAGGACATTGAGGTGATAAATCATTTCCTGGGTGCGTTCGACGGAAAAGGCCGGGATGATGATTTTGCCGCCTCTTTTGGCCACGCGATTGACAATTTCTTTGAGTTTTTCGCTGGCATCGAGCATGGATTCGTGGAAGCGATTGCCGTAGGTGGATTCGGTGAGTAAGTATTCTGTGGGCGGCATGGGTGTGGGATCGTTCAAAATAGGGAGATTTTTGCGGCCGAGATCACCGGTGAAGGCGAAACGGAAGGTTTTACCAGTGGCCTGATCTTTGATCACCAGGTGTACCAGTGAGGAACCCAGGATGTGGCCGGCATTGTAAAACGAGCAAACGACGCCATCTGTCACCACAAAAGCTGTTTCGTAACCGATGCCATAAAACTGGCAAAGCGTCTGTTGGGCGTCTTCGGCATTGTATAACGGGACGACTGGCGGGGCTGACGGATCGGAATGTTTGCGTTTTTTATTCATGTATTCAGCGTCTTTTTCCTGGATGAAGGCTGAATCCATCAACATGTAATTGCAGAGGTCGCGGGTAGCAAAGGTGCTGTAAATGGGGCCTTTGTAGCCTTGTTTGACCAGCAGTGGCAGACAGCCGGAATGGTCAATATGGGCATGGGAAAGTATGACAGCATCGAGAGTTTTCGGATCAAAGCCGAACTCTTTGTTTTTGGCTTCGGTATCCTTGCGTCGCCCCTGAAACATGCCGCAGTCCAGCAGAATACGCTTGCCGTTGACCTCGAGTAGATGGCGGGAACCGGTTACTTCGCGGGCCGCTCCCCAAAAATGAATTTTCATGCCAAGTGATTAATGTATCTTTGTATTATAGCAGAAATTGGCTATGAAAAGTAGTAAATAAAAGGTTTTTTAAGCTATAAAATGAATTCCCTTTGACTCAATAAAAATGTTTGGGCTATACTGCGGCAGTATTAGTTATATATTGATTGAGCGTGTTGAATTGCACAAAAACTTGGAGCCTCTGGATTGCAGCTATTTATATGCTGTTTATTCCTGATGTTCCGGGGCAATTCGATACATAGATATTAACTTCTAAATCGATATCACACCCGGAACAAAAGCTTCCGGGTTTTTTATTACATAATCAAATAACACTATGACTTATCAAGACTTGTATCCTAACACAGGATTAGCTGAGTTAATGAATAGTAGAGGCTCGGATGGATTTCGTAATGCTTTTAATCCGCACAAGCCTACCATAGTGGGCGAGGCTTCAACTTCAATTCCTAATTGTTCGGCTTATGAAATACTATGTGCGGTTCGACATGCCGTGGCCGCTCAATCGCCAATAAAGACTTTTGTGGTGCCAGGCGGCTCGCTTGAGCGATCAATAAGACATAGCCCCTACAAACCAACTATTACCACCTCTGGAGAAAATCCTGTCGCTTTAGAATTGTCTAAACCAGCTGCAGAAAGATTCTCAATACCTGGTACGACTTCCACCATACAGAGGGTACAAAATATGGTTGCCAGAGCAATTGGCAAAAATAGAGATCGATATGAAGATGTAGCATCACCATCAGATACCCCAGAAACCTTGTCTCAGTTGGCATTTACTGATAGTGGAATTCTCGACCGATTGCCAGAAGAAGATCGGCGTAGAATTATTAATTATATTATGAGGCTCCCTGCAACTTTTTATAAAACTGCTGGTGAAATTGGATTTGTTGAACATGTAGTTCGTCAAAGAACACGCGCAGTACTTGAGTTGGGAAGCTTAATCTTGAGTGACTCAGATCATAGGAAACTTGATAACTTCTCTGTAGATTCAGTAGACAAACTCATGGGAACAATGCCGTTGGGTGAAGTAAAAAGTATTTTAGGTATTCCTGAAGGTGAGCAAAAAATTGCTTTAACCTATGATTGTCCTGAATGTAGTATAAACTCGCCGGATTTAATCAGTCACTATGCTGGTTTTGATGGTAGCCTGTATCAACATCAGGGCCATATGGCAAAACCTGCAGACAAACGAGCTTTATTGGGATGTAAATCTTTGGGCACAGCGTTAAAATCTGGCAATTTAACGCCTAATCATATTACTGACATGCCATTAAAAGACCTATTAAATGCAGGATTTATGCTTAGTGGACTGGGCATTTATGCTGTCATGAAAAAACTGTTCGACGATGGAATTCATGCTCTTGGAGTTGCTAACTATAATCCATCACGCGGGACTGTCACGAAAATCTCTGAAATCTGGGGGGGGCCAGTGTATATCACGCCTAGAGCACGTATTTATGCTAAGAATGCTGACGGCAGTTTACGCATAGCTACTTATGATGACCTATCTAACTATCTGGATGAATCACCTGGGGCAGTGCCTAAATTTATGGACTGGATTAAAACAATACCCGTTGTTGCGACTGGAGCTGCTGAATATAAATTTGTAATATAAATCTTTTATTAAAATTTTATGAAAAAAATCAATGTACTGGCTTTTGGAGCCCACCCAGATGATGTCGAAGCTTGCGCTGGTGGTCTATTAGTAAAAGCTAAAAAAGCAGGCCTGAGTACTGGAATTGTGGATTTTACCAGAGGGGAATTCTCCAATTTTGGAACTAAGGAGGAGCGAGATAAGGAGGCTAAAAAAGCAGCCACCATATTGGACCTAGATGTTCGTGAAAATTTAAACATTCCTGACTCTCGCGTACTAGAAACTGAGGATCATGTGGAGAAAGTTGCTTCATGTATTCGTAAATATAAGCCTGACATTATTTTAGCCCCTTATTTCGAGGATTTACATCCTGACCATAGAAGAGCTGGGAAAATCGTTGAACAGGCTGCCTTTTTTGCTAAATTAAGTAAATATGGAGATAGCAAGGAAAGTCCTCATCAAACCGGAGTGTTGATGTATTACATGTTACACACTGAATTTCACCCATCTTTTGTTCTAGATATTAGTGACGAATTTGAGATTAGGAAGGCTAGTCTACTGGCGCACACCTCACAGTTTTATAAGTCTAAGGATGGCCAGTATACAGATGAGCTACATAACCCTCAGTTTAATCAGTTTTTCGAGGCACGTTCAATAATGTATGGGTATAAAATCGGTGCCACATATGGTGAACCCTATTTATTGAAGTCTTATTTGGGCCTGCGTGATATTCGAGATGTGATCAATGGCGACCTGCGGAGCCTGACTGCCTGGAAGAAGTCCATATAATTTATTTCATATTTAAAATATAGTAAGATATGTTAACGGCAATTTCAAAAAAATCTAATCCTATTCTGCTTGGAGTAATGGAAACTCCTGCCCCTCTGGATAGATTAATTAAATTAAAGCAGGCAAAAAATATTTCTATAGCCATAATCTTGCCCGCTCTTAATGAAGATAAAACTATTGGACGAATTCTAGACACCTGGTTGCCGTTGGTTGATTTAGGGTTAATTGATGACATTCAAGTAATAGATAGCGGATCAACAGATCGTACCAAAGATGAGGTATTAGCTAGAAAAGTGCCGTGCATTGATGCGCCAACCGAGTTGGCTATGAGAGGGTTAGGTCATGTTGGTGGAAAAGGTGAAAATATTTGGTTGGGACAATTAATGACACCAGCGGATATACTCATCTATGCAGATAGCGACATGCAAAATCCAACCCGAGAAAATATCGTCAATTTGCTTTCTCCAATGATTGAAAAAGATCATATTATGCTCGTAAAATCTGTTTTCAGTAGGGATAGCCATGTAACAGGCCCGGCTGATGTAGCTGGTGGGCGTGTTACCAGACTGGTAGTAAAACCAATTCTACAAATTTTATTTCCCGAACTAAATCATATACTGCAACCTCTAAATGGGAATATTGCTATTAAGCGTGAAGTGATTGAGAAATTATCCTTAGGGCGAAAATATGAGGTTGATTTGGAAATTTTGATTATGACTGCTTTAAAGTATGGGGTTAAGTCTATTGCCCAAGTACACTGTGGATCTTTTCAGCAAGAAGGTCAAAACATGGATGGTTTGGAAATTATGGCTCATCAAAATATACGGCTATTATTTGATATGGCACATAAATTGGGGAAAATGGATTTGCCGCAAAAAACACCTGATTATTTTATTCAACATATTGTTACTAAGGAAGAATTAAAAGAAATCAGGCACGTGACTACTTATGATAGGTTGCCTGAAGCTTCCCTATAGTTGAATAGTAACCCTCCCCCGCTCAATCTGGGCCCTGGTGGTATCGTCATAGCGCCACCAGTCCAGGAGGCGTTTGAGGAAGCGGGATTTTTCTTCTGGTAGCATCAGGCGGGGCTGGCTTTGATCCAATTTCAGGGGGACAAGGTAAACCTGCATTTTATCTGGACTGAGCGTGAGGGTGACAGCCAAGCCTTCCTGGGTGTCGGCAGAAAAATACTGGTCAAAGACCGCATTACCCAGGGAGTAAAAAATGGGAGCTTTTTGATAGATCTCGATGCTTTGTACTACATGCGGATGCATGCCCATCACTGCAATGGCCCCAGCGTCGACAAAAGCGTGGGCCAGATCGACCTGCGTCTGATCCGGTTTGTGCTGGTATTCATTGCCCCAGTGGATGAAAGGGATAACGCGGTAGCCCGCGGCGGTGAGTTCGCGAATGCTGTTCACTACTGCGGTTTTGTCTAGTTTGAAATCGGTGTTGTTGAGACCCAGTATGGCTATTTTTTGGCCGTGGAGAGTGAAGCGGGCGACCGACTGCGGGGTGATTTGGTTGGGGTGGCCGAAGGCGGTGAGGCCGGCGCTAGAGAGCAGGCGATAGGAGTCAGCGAGGCCGCCCGCGGCCATGTCCAGAGCGTGATTGTTGGCCAGTGATAGGGCGTCGAAGTGGTATTTTTTGAGCAGTGGAGCAATGTCGGGCAAAAACCTGAAAGCAATGGATTTGCGTGTAGCCACGGCTTTTTCCGCTATGGGGCCCTCCAGATTGGCTATCAATAGGTCATTCATTTGTAAAAAAGCATTGTCCAGTTTTTCCAGTGGATAATTTAAGCCGTTTTTGTCCATCAAAGTACGTACATGCCGCCCCAACATGATGTCCCCCAAAAAAGTCAGGGTGATGTTGTCCGTATTTTGTCCCAGACCTTCAGCCAGAAATTTAATCTGATATTCATGAATCGATTCTTCCAAAGTTGGTAGGGCTTTGAGAGCATCACTTTCTTTGGCTAATTGATAGACAGCCTTTACGCCCTCTTTGTTGCTAAAAGCGATGGTATCCAGCGTGGCTTTGCTGATATTATCAAAAGCATTTTTATAATGCTGTCTTTGGACGTCCAATAAATCCCCGTCGAAATCGGTAAAATTCAGATAACTATGTAGTACCAGCAGGGTTTTGGCGGTATAGGAATACTCCAGGGTAGCGTAAATATCGGCCTCAGTTTGGCCAGGTTGCAGCCTGAGAGTAGAGTATTTGGCTCCGGGGAAAGTAAATTTAGCCTGATATTGAAAAGGATCAGCTTCGTCGCTTGGATAGGCGGAATCATAAATCACCACGATACGGTCAAAATTCTGATCATTTTTCAGATTATGAAAAAGTGTCACGGCGGCGTGATTCAGATTGCGGCGATTTAAATCAGGCACTTTAGTATCTTTTTGGCTGATAATGGCGGCGTGAATGGTACGACCAGTAGTGAAATAATTTTTAGGTGGCGAGATCAAATTGTCTCCCAGCGCTCCCGTGCCAATATTGAAATGATAAAAGCCCAGACTGGCCACAGTCACGACCAGCAATGACAGCACTGTGATGATACTTTTTTTAGACATTAGTAATGATAAGTTTTATTGGCTAGTATAGTAAAGGCGCGATAAATTTGTTCGAGTAAGAGTAGGCGGATTTGCTCGTGAGTAAAAGTGAATTTGGAGAAACTGAGAATCAGGTTGGCGCACTTAAGCACTTCGTTAGACAGGCCAAAGGGGCCACCGATAATAAAAGTGATTTTGCCACCTTCAAAATCTTTGATATGGCCGATTTTTTGGGCGAAATCGTTAGAGCTGAATTGCTTCCCCTGTTCATCTAGCACGATCAAGATGGGGTCGGCTCCACCGGCTTTAATTTTCTCCAGAATGGCTTTACCCTCTTCCTGTATGGCTTTTTCTCGCAGAGCTGGTGAGTTTGAATCTATACCGAACTCTTTTAATTGAATAAACTCAATATCAGCAAAAGGCTGTAGTCTTTTGAGATACTCTTGCTCGCCATCGCGGAAAAAAGACTGTTTGGTTTTGCCTACATGGATGATTTGGATTTGCATGGGTGTATTTTGGCACGAGAGGCTGGTTTTGACCAGAGAAGCCGAGAGAAAGTGGACAGCCGTTCTTGGCGTACCTGTCTGTCACTGCTATACTGCCGCCGTGATTAATTAATTTTATATATTTTATGGCATCTGAATATTCTTTTGACGTGGTGGCGCAATTTGATATGCAGGAGGTGCGCAATGCGGTGGATCAAGTGAAGCGGGAGATTTCTACGCGCTATGATTTTCGGGATAGCAAGGCGACTATTGAACTGGGAGAGGAGTTGATTACTGTGGTGGCTCCCAGCGAGATGAAAGTGGCGCAGGTGTGGGATGTGCTTTTGCAGAAAATCATCAATCGCAAACAGTCACCGAAAATTTTGGATAAAGGGGAGCCCAAACCGACCGGTGGCATGGAATTCAAAATGGAAATTAAATTGCTGAAAACTTTGCCGCAGGAAAAATGTAAAAAAATTACGGCTTTGATGAAGGAGGCCGGGTTGAAGGCCAAGGGGTCTATTCAGGGTGACGCAGTGAGAGTTTCTTCCAAGGACAAAGATGAACTGCAGGCGGTGATTAATTTTTTGCGCGGGAAGGAAGAAGAGGTGGGCGCGGCTTTAACTTTTGAGAATTATAGGTGATGTATAAAAAGGGCGATATACTGATTGTGAAAATTGAGAATTTGGCTTTTGGTGGGCCGGGGGTGGCGCGGGTGGAGAGTGGTGTGGATGGTGACGGGCGCCCCCGCCGCTTGGCAATTTTTGTGGAGAGCGTGGCACCTGGGGACGAAGTGGAAATAGAGTTGTTTGCTTTGAAGAGAGGGTTGGGGCGGGGGCGGGTACGACGATTTTTGAAATATTCTGCTGATAGAGTGGAGGCGCGTTGCCGGCATTTTGGTGTGGGAGTTGAGGAAAGTGGTGAAGTTAGGCCTTTTTTGTCACTTCCCCACCCCGATGGCAGTTTCGCTCCAGATTTTTCCATCAACTGTGGTGGCTGCAGCTGGCAGTTTTTGTCTTATGAAAAACAATTGGAGGTGAAAGAGGCGGAAGTGAAATCTTCACTGATTCGTATCGGCGGACTGCCGGAAGAATTATTGTCGCGGGTGATGAGGCCGATTATGGCTGCGGAAAACCCCTGGTATTATCGCAATAAAATGGAATTTAGTTTTGTGCGCGATCGTTTTGATGGGCGCTTGCATTTGGGCCTGCATATGAAAGGTCGCTTCAATGATGTGACGGAAATCACTGAGTGCCATTTGTTTAAGGCCTGGATTGGGGAATTTTTGTTGGCGGTACGGCCGTTTTTTGAGAGTTTAATTTTGGAGGAAGGTGCTGAGTTGATGTCTTTGATTGTGCGGACGGGAAGTAATACTGGGGAGACTATGGTTAATTTAGTGGTGGAGAACGCGGACCTTACATCAGCGGCGGGGCGAGGTGGCGATGGTTTTGTTGAGAGTAAATCGGAGGGCTCTGAGGCTTCGAACTGTGTTGCTGATGAATTTACTAAACTGATGCGTGCGCAGAACTATGGTGAGGATAAGTTGGTGTCAGTGTTTTTAACTCAAATTACCAATAAAAAGGGGAAGCCGAAAAAATTTGAGGAAAAATTGTTGTGGGGGCAGCCGGTTTTTCGGGAAAGTTTAAAACTGGAAGATGGGCAGATTCTGAATTTTGAAGTAGCCCCTCAGGCTTTTCTACAACCCAATACTCGGCAGGCGGAGAAGTTTTATTCTTTGGTGGGAAAGCTGGCTGAGTTGTCTGGTGATGAAAAAGTGTTTGACGTGTTTTGCGGTACTGGGACTATTGGTTTGACTTTGGCAGCGCGGGCGGGGCAGGTGGTGGGAGTTGAGTTGAATGCTTCGGCTGTGGAAAATGCGCGGCAGAATGCGCGGCTGAATGGGATTCGTAATGCGGAATTTTTGGTGGGAGATGCTAATAAGATTTTGCCGGAGCTGGGTGGGGTGGCTGGGCGGGGCTCACTAGACGTGGGCTCGGCAAAACGAAAGGAAAGTGTGGTTGTTCGTTTTGAGTCTGCAGAACTTGATAAACAAAAAGTGGGCTTGATCGTAGTAGACCCTCCGCGGGCAGGGCTTGGTACTAAAATCATCAAAACCATTTCCGAAACGGCTGCCAAGCGAGTGATTTATGTTTCCTGCAATCCATCAACTTTGGCACGTGACTTAAAAGACTTCCGCGCCGCCGGCTGGGAAGTGGATTTCGTCCAGGCGATAGACCAGTTTAGCCAGACTTATCATGTCGAGACGGTGGTGAGGATGGGGCGGGGTGGGGCTACTAAATAATCAGCCTATAATCTTGGCTAACTCCAATAGGGATTCTATCCTTGCATAACTTGCTGATGTATTGAAATCTGGAGTTATACGCGGCTATATTTTTAATTTATTCCTTTTACATATTCATCAGTCAAAGTTGGAAACATTTCTAGCCCGAGCTCTTCATATGTTTTTCCGATGAAGTTTGTTTTTTTAGAAAAAAGTTCTTTTGCACATACTAAAGCGCCATCACCATAATTTATGTATAAAAGGTTTGCAGGCATTCCGGTTTGATCCATAATTTCTTTATAAACGTCAGCTTTATCTACTAGAGTGTTATTATTACGATTTGTAAGGAGATCTACAGGCATTGCTCTTTGATCCATAATTTTTGCAAGGAGATCTACAGGCATTGCTCTTTGATCCATAATTTTTTTGCGGTATTCATTACTGGAATATTTTTGAGCACACAATACATTATATGCTGCACGTACTACATCAAAGGCTTCTGTATTATCATCGATGATAATACCAATGTCTGATGTATCACTTGTGAGGGTTACATGTGTGTGCGTATTTCTACAAAATAATTGAATTCCTCTTAGGATCATACTGAGTTTACCCCAGTTGCCAATAAAGCAGTTTTCTGCTTGGAGATTCAAATGAACTCTTAATTCTTTTCTTGGGGCTATTTGAGGAGTATTTTTAGCGACTAATTTACCCGTACGGTTAGAAACGGCCCACTGTATATCTTCTACTTGATGCTTTCCTGGGTCATATGGTTCTAATTCATAATCAAATAAATCATCTTCATTGGCTTTTCCAAAAGAAACTCTCAATGATAAACTGGTTAAAAAGTGAGCGAATTTCATGGCGCCCATCTGTACTTTTTGTTGATCAATTTTGAATATGGATCGCCATCTTGAAAATTCCTGTAAATGATCTTTTTCTTCTTGAGAAAGGTTGCTAGGCAATTTTTTCATTCTTATATATCTTCTCTTTATTTTTTCTGGAGTATTTTCTTTTAAAACATTGCTCGCAAAGCATGTAAAAAAACCATCATCTAAATTAAATTCCTTTTTGAGTCTATTTCTTAAGGCAGGGTTCTTAAAAGATTTAAGCACCAACAATATAAATATCTGACATTCATAGTAAACAAGGCGGGGATTCTTTTTGGATCTTTTATTGCCATCTAATTTTTTAGTAATATCATCATCTATACCGGAGTAGACTTTAAACCCGTCAGGCATTTGAATTCTTTCGAAGAAAATCCTTGTATAGTTGAAAAAAGATGCACTAAATTGGAATTGATCAGAGATAAAATCAAGATTTTCAAGATGAGTATTTCTTAACTGATTTTCACTAAAACTAAAATAATTATTAATATCTTTAATTACCATATCTGCCTTTTGAAGAGGCTGATCAGTTTTATGTGGTGTTAATGGGAATCTTCTCAAATTCTGAGTATAAGCCCCAAAGTGTAGGGATATCAAACTATTATCATCTCTTGAGTATAAAGCATCAATTTCCCCGAACATAATGCCATAATATTCATTGGATCTTAAAAGTGCTTGTAAATCAGAACGATCTGCAGATTCTGACTTTTCAAAACACGCAATGTCTAAAAAACATCTTGATGCCAACAAATAGCGTATGTGAAATTTTTCAGCAATAACACGTATATCTTCAAAAGGAATTATTTGTTCAAAATCAACTGGAAGCATGGTCTGTTCTGATAAATGCTTAGGAGATGGTCTTAAAGGGATATTAAAGATTCCTGATGAAAGGGAAAGTGAGTCTATGGAAGCGGCCGTAAAAACTTGAGTTTCTGGAGCTTTTGTTATCACCTCTGGGATAAAGAATTGACGGTGAAACTCTCGTAAAATATGCCGTTTTTGTTCAAGAGTCAGAGCGCTATCAAAATGCTCTTCCAACATTTCTACATGGCTGTCATGAAAAGACACTTTATTGGTAATATTTTCACAATGCAGACTCGGGTCAAAATAAATAATAGTATTTTCAGGGCTGATATAGGCTATTCGGGCGTGTCCATAATGTTTCATAAAACGATTGGCTTCAATATTGGGGACCAAGTTGTTCGTGACTACTGCTGGCACCCCAAACATTCGCAAATAAGCAGATGTGAGCCATGAAAGAAGATCGCAATGTCCTACTTTTAATTCTTCCAGAATTAGTACCATATCCTCTGGATGATCCTGAATAAAACTTCCTAAAGCAGTATGGCAGAGATACTGAAAGTTCTGTTTGATAAAATAACCAACCATTTGGGGAATAGAAGCTGGATCTTTATGACATGCTTCGAGTAGCTTTTGAGGAATAGGCAAAACTGTTCGCCAAAAAGCTTGTTCTTCTTCTGATGGAGAAAAAAACTTGGCTTCAGCTTGTAGAGGCCTTGGCAATGGCCGTAAGGAATAGCTTATCTCTCCACCATCAGCCGCATCGAGATTTGTAATGCCAAATGGAGATTCTGGTGATGGTTGAGCTACCATAAGACCATCTTCTTCACTGCATCCACTCATAATGTGTCCTCCAGGGCTTGGAATCATTGTAGAGGATTTCGTTATTGGAACGGTTACTCGAATTAGTCCGTTCATAGCAATATCTTGATCATCTTCTTCTACAGTCTCCGCCTGTTTTGCTATATGCTTGGTGGGTTTTATGATTCGAAATCCATGAACGGTTGGGACTTTGATGCCGGTGACAAACATGGCTTGAGTTGGCGGATCAATAGATCCAATCACCTCTTTGGAACGTAATGCTCCACTATCCATAGGTGATATTTCCACTATATCTTTTACATGTTTTTGCTCTTCAGCCAAAAACTTTTCAGCTTTTGCCCGATCACTTTCGTTTGGTATGTAAAGCTCGCTTTCTGCCGATGTTTCTGTATTATTTGGTTTTTCAAAATCCTGCTGAGCATGATGAGGTTTTGATATTTCTGGCGTGATATCTGTTATCTGTTCAACCGTTTTTTTTTGCATCCCACGAATCCTGTTAAGCTCCTCTATGGATTCTGCAAAAACCAGCTCATGTATATCTAAATAGCGTTGATACTCTCTTTCTGATACTGCAAATCGATGAGCCTTTCTTGGTGTAAGTTTTCCTAAAGATCCCTGCTCTGCTAATCTTTGACGAGTGTGCAGACGCTGCTCTCGTTCCAGAGCCTTTTTTCTACCCATGACCTCACTATATTTTTCGTATGCAATATGCTTCATGTTCAATGAAAATATATATCGATTTCTAGATTTTTATGGTATTTTGTTATTGGTAAAAGTGGGCTAATGCTAATGGAAGAGGCAAGGTGATACGTTACACCTTATTTGACTAATTGTCAACAATAGTTCACCTAGCGTGTTAGTGTTAACCTAAAGTTATTCTAGCTTTTTTATTTATCACTGTGATTAAAAAAGAAACAAATCAAAAAGATTATCTTGAAGAGCATGATGAATGGCAGAGGAATCAATTTAATCCGGGCTATTTCACAGGTGGGCGGGTGATTAAATAGTGGCTGTCCCCGCCAGATATCACCCGATCACAGTTACCCAGAAATGTCAGCTCTATCAACTCGTTATTTCCTCTTATTTATGCTATATTTCAGCATATTTAATAAGCGTGTTTTATGGATAAAAATCAGCAGAAAATTCATGAGGATTTTGTGAGATTTGGAGGGCAGGCCAAAGAGTGGACGAGAAAGTGCATTTTGCTGCTTCCGGAAATAGAGCGGGGGCGGATTTGGGAGAAAAAGGGGTTTAATTCGATTTATGAATATGCGGCGAAATTGGCTGGGATGAATAGAGATAAAGTTAATGATGCTTTAAGAATTTTAGAGAAAATTGCCGATAAGCCGGCTCTGCGGCAAGTGGTCGAGCAGAAGGGCCTGGGGGCGGTGCGGCCGGTGGTGACAATTGCGACTGTGGAGACGGCTGCTTTTTGGGCGGAGAAAGCTGGTGAAATGGCTAAAAATACTTTGGAAACTTATGTTAAGGAGTATAAAAAATTCTGTCCTAGGACGGAGAGTGAGGCTGGAAATTCGCAGCAGCAAGCTGTTTTAGATTTTGAATCTAAAAAGATTGATAGGGATAATTTTGGGGGTGGGCAGGATGGTGATAATAATTTACTGGCTGGGCGGGCTAAATTCAAAAAAATTGTAGCTATGGAGTTGGAGCCGGAAATTGTTGCGCAATTGGAAAAATTGAAAGGGCAGGGGGATTGGAATGATTTAATCAAACAGCTTTTGCAGATGCGGGTGGAGAAGCTGGATGAGCAAAAGCCGGAGGCGGTAAAGACTAAGTCACGGCATATTCCCAGGAAAATTCAGCGCTATGTGATGGCAAGAACCAATGGCACTTGCGCTTTTCCTAGTTGTAAAAATCCTATGAAAATTAAGCATCACACTCAGCGTTTTGCTTTAGAAAAAATTCATGATCCGGAGAGATTGTATGGCTTGTGTAAGGACCATGAACAAATTGCTCATCATGGTTTGATTGAGAATGAAAATTTACGGCCGGAGCGGTGGCGGGTGGGGCGGGAGGCGGAGCGGGGTATAGGGAAATATCAGATTGATAGGATGGTGATGGAGTATCGGCGAGACTGCGGATAGGTTTGGCTTGTAGAGAGGGTGTAAGAAACCTTAAATCTCCGTGCTTCCCCCCACCCCTTGACACTAACCCGGTCTTGTTGTAGCATACCACCCTCATAGTAGTGCATAAATAAGACCCACAAGTATGGAAATTAGAGAACGTTTGCGGCAAGCGCTAACGCACAAACAGCGACATGAGATTGATTTGAGACTCAAGCAATCGCAGATCCTATCTATTAGCCAAATTCTGAGGAATTTGGCTGGTGGTGGTGAAACAGACTCTGAAAATAGTAAATTGATAGCTGCGCTGGATCAAACTTTCATAGCTATGGAGCAGGTCCTTGCCCCAGATCAGGTCGTTGCTATGAGAAAAGCATTGAAGGAGATGTTCTTTGGTGGAGCGGAATTTTTTATTGAGGGCTTGTTGCGTTACTCATCTTCAGTGATTTTTGATGGTCCAGTTGGAGTTCGTAATTTGACCGCTGAGCTTTGTGCAAAAAATTTAAAGATGGCATCTATCGATGGTATCAACGATATTTCTGAAGGAGCGATACGCTCATTACTGATAGATCCAGCCCGAGTAGCGAAACATAAAATAGAGTTGCAAACTATTATTGAAGGCTTGGGGAGGGGGACGGCAACTGATGGGGCAATTAAAGAACTCTCTGAAGCCAATCGTCTACTACAATTGTACGAGAATTATAGAGATACTTTTGAACAGATTGTTGAGTTTATACAATTAATCTTGGGCTTTCCTTCAGATGTGGCGAACCCGTTGCGTAGAGCTTTGGTGGATATATATATGATTGACCAAGCCGGATATATTGTGTCAGAGCGCTTGCTGAAAAGATTTGCGGCGACGTTTAGTAGGAGGCGCAGGGACATTACATTTAACAATTTAAATGTTGGGGTAGCAAATATTATTGGAGAATACCTGTTAGTCGGCATGGGAGTGATTGATCCGGAAATATTTAAACTGATGAGTGGAAAAGTAAACTATGATGTTGATGAAGAAATCTCTATTAGGCAAGATGAGAAGCAAAAAATTGGAATATTGATGAAAAAATATGACCTTAACAATGGCAAATTTTTCTATAATAGATATGCCACATTAATGGTTAAACCGGGCTTAAAAACTGATGAAATCATTAGAGACTTCCTAACTCGTGATGTTAGGGCTGTGCGCACTGCACTATGTTCAACAGTAGGGTTACAATCGCTGATAGACAGATATCTGCATGATTTAAATGAATTGGATTTTGAAGAAGCGGGACAAAATCTTATGGACAATATAACCACCTCATTATCATCACCTGAATCCGTGAAGGGTTTAGCAGACATTATTAAAAATAATCTTTTACCGAGACTAATTCAAGTTGCTACTCAGAGCCTACCTGGGCAAAAATCAAAAGATCTAGGTATGAGCCATCGCATTTAAGTTAGTAGGTTATGTCCCCATCCCCCCTCACCCACTCCTCCGCCTGAGCACGAGTTTTAATTTTCCTATCCAATTGCGCCTCTAGTAACTCCGCTTTGATCTCACCAATACGCGTCCCCGCAGGCAGCCCCGTCAACGCCATAATTTCTTCGCCGGTCAGTAGAGGTTTGGGGAGCTCGGGATGCTTTTTTAGTTTGAGGCGATGGAGTTTTTCGATTTTATTATAGAGGCTGAGATCGCATGGCGTTGTGCCCTGGGCGTCGGCTTTCATCAGTGTGAGTAGGGCTGGCATCTGGGCGTGATGTAGCCAGTGCATGAGGCGACCGTCATTCATTTCCAGGAAACTTGTCATCATCATGTGATGTTTGATGCACCAGCTGACCGCTTCGATCTGTTCGCGGCTGAAATTGAGGCGGCGCATGATGCGCTCAGCGATGGTCGCCCCGAGGGGAGCGTGAGAATCGAAACGAATGCGTTCGGCCAATTTGAAAGTTTCGGGTTTGCCGATGTCGTGGAAAAGTGTGGCCAGGCGGGCGATCAAATCGCGCTGATAATGACTTGGCTCTGGCGCGGGGAGGCTGTCGATGGCGGCCATGGTGTGAGTCCAAACATCGCCTTCGTGATGAT
The DNA here is from genome assembly GCA_964528305.1 of uncultured Candidatus Peribacteria bacterium. Lineage (GTDB taxonomy): Bacteria > Patescibacteriota > Gracilibacteria > UBA1369 > UBA1369 > CAZGSD01. The sequence goes on from CAZGSD010000001.1 coordinate 57,147, forward strand.
ATTCGAATGGTTGCGCGCAGCCGCGGAGGCTTTCCAGTTCGGGTAGAATTAATTTTAAAATTCCCAAATGGCTGAGTTCCTCGAAAGCCATGGATGGTTTAGTTTTATCCATCAGCATTTTGCAAATTTCATCACGAACTCTTTCAGTGGAAACTTTTTCCAAAATCAGTGGCGCGTATTTTTTGATAGCATTGTAAGTAGTTGGCTCGTATTGGAAATCGAATTGATTTTTGAAACGTACGGCGCGGAGTAAGCGCAAGTGATCTTCTTCAATACGCTTTTCCGGATCGCCGATGAAGCGAATTAAATGTTCAGCCAAATCTTTTTGTCCACCGACATAGTCAAAATATTTTTCGGCTATGGGATCATAAAACATCCCGTTGATAGTGAAATCACGCCGTTCAGCGTCTTTTTGTGGATCGGTAAAAGTTATAGCGTCCGGGCGGCGGCCATCAGAAGACCCGCTATCAGAACGAAAAGTGGCAATTTCAAAATGATGGCCGTTTTGAATTACCAAAATCACCCCGAATTGTTTGCCCACAGGAATGGTATGCTCAAAAAGGGCTTCCAATTGATCTGGCCGAGCATTGGTGACAATGTCAAAATCTTTGGGATGCAGACCGAGCAGCATATCGCGCACGCAGCCACCGGCGAAATAAGCGGTGAAGCCGGCGGTTTGGAGCTTACGAACTAAATCTATGGCAGTGATTTGCACGGGAATTGATAAATTTTTATCTCCACTTTTTTAGTAATTCCAAAACATTAGTGGGATGTTTAGTTTTGAATTTATATTTGTTGACCCATTGTAAAAGATCAGGCTTTTCAATTTTTATTTTAGAAGTTTTATCAGCTGGTTTTTTAGGAGTTTTCATTCTTTTTTAATTTATTGAAGGCTAAAATTAACTGTTTATCATAGCTCTCAAAAATAACTGGCTTTAGAATAGCACAATAGAGATTAATCGTAAAATCCTGAGATCTGAGTTTTAGCTTTCTGCTGTATTCTAGTTGAGTTATTCTTGGCATTTTCACATCACCAGCAGTATAATCTGCCCACATTACCTTTTGATTAAATAAATGTTAATTCTGGCTATCGAGACATCATGTGATGAGACAGCGGTGGCCGTCGTGCGCGACGGCCACCGCGTCCTGTCCAATGTGATCGCCTCGCAAATTGATATACATCAGGCCACCGGCGGCGTGGTGCCGGAAGTGGCGGCCAGGGAACATGTGCTGAAAGTACAGCCGGTGATAGCAGAGGCCCTGCAGCGCGCTGGCGTGGCGCTGACTGAGATAGAAGCTTTTGCCGTGACGCGCGGACCGGGGCTGCTGAGCTCTTTGATCATCGGTTATACTGCCGCCGCCACGCTGGCGAGCGTTTACCAGAAGCCATTAATACCGGTGCATCACGTGGCTGGACATATTTATTCTAATTGGTTGGATGGCCAGGGCGAACCTGTCCCGGGACGGTCAGTTAATAATGCTGACGCTGAAATGCAGGATAGCCCCACCGCCCCACAATTCCCCATCATGATTTTGACTGTCTCCGGCGGTCACAATGAATTGGTGCTGATGCGTGAACAAATGTCTTTTGAATTGATAGGCGAAACGCTGGACGATGCTGCGGGCGAGGCTTATGACAAAGTAGCGAGATTGCTGGGACTGGGCTATCCCGGAGGACCAGCTATCAGTAAAGCGGCTGACCGAGGAAATCCACAGGCGATTTCTTTCCCACGCGCGCTCTCGTTGCCTGGAAATTTTGATTTTAGTTTTTCCGGATTGAAAACCGCCGTTTTGCGCGAGGTGGAAAATTATCACGCCCAAAATGGTCAGCTGGATGAAACCTTCATCGCAGACTGTGCCGCCAGTTTTCAGGCGGCGGTCAATGATTCTTTGAGTGAAAAATTATTGGCGGCGGCCCAGAAATATCAGGTGCGGGAAATTCATTTGGCTGGTGGAGTTTCTGCTAATAAAAATCTGAGGCAGATGGTAGAACAGAAATTGGCGGTTAAATACTCTGGCTCCGGGCCCACAGGAGCAACCGACCAGCGCCCCGGGCCCACAGATGTGCCGACTGAACAGGGCTCGCTCGATGACGCCCCCACCGCTCGCCCACTACTCCGCTACAATGCCAATCTCCAGTACTGCACCGACAATGCTGCTATGATTGGTGCTGCTGCTTTTTACCAATATCAAAAAGATCCCGCTTCCTGCCCCATCACACCATTGCTTTTCCCAAACCCTCAACTTGATTTATATTCTCTCTGATGGTGCAAGCCCGGACAGCGAATTTTATTTCTCACCAAATGCTTAAAAAAATAAATAAAAAAATCCTGATTTTCCTGACTTTCCTCGGCTTAGGATTGCTACTTTTTGTTTACACCGTCATCAGCTCCGATGTTGGGCAAATCATCCAAACCCTCAAAGCTTTTTCGCTCTTAAAATTCCTGATTTTTCTGACCTTGTCTTTTGCCAACTCCTATCTACTCAGCTTGCGCTGGGAATGGATAGTGAAAGCCATGTGGCGTGGGAAAAAAATCTCCACTTTTGCCTTTTTCTGGGACAGATTGGCTGCTTTTGCTTTTGGCTATGTGGCGCCCATCCCACAGGTCGGTGGCGAGCCTCTGCGTATTATGTTGATAGAAGAAGAGGGCGTTCCGTCACATGTAGCTTTATCATCTACCATCATAGACAAAGCATTGGAAATTTCTTCGCTAGTTGTATTTATTTCGCTGGGCATATTGATGGCTATCTTTAACCATGGCATAGATAACTCTCTGAAATTGATATTGGGTGGTATCGGCCTGGTGATGCTGTTTTTGGTGTTCTGGTTTTATTTCACTTCCATTCGTGGTGTGGGGTTTTTCAGTACTCTTTATAAAATGCTGCATTTGAAAAAAATCTCCCGACTGGAACATCTAGAAAAAAAACTGCATGGGTTTGAAGTGGAAATGAATGCTTTTTATAAAGGCAATTCCCGCGTACTGTGGCAATTGATAGTGATCAGTTTGCTTACTGTAATTTTTATATTGGCTGAACATTTCATGGTGGCCTGGTTTATGGGAGTGAGGCTCACTTTCATGCAGGCTTTTCTAGCCAGCACTATCCCCTATATCGCCTATCTGATGCCTGTACCGGGTGGGATAGGTGTGCTGGAGGGCGTCCATGCCACGATTTTTCTGGTAACCGGTGTGACTATCAATGCCGTGGCTTTTGTATTTATCATACGCCTGCGCGACCTGGTGATGGTGGCGCTGGGACTGGTGCGCGGCTGGCATAAGGGCTATCGTATTATTAAAAAAGAATTCAAGGGGGAGTTTGAGGGGTTGGGATAGCTTTCTAGCTTGATTTAATCTTGCCTTAATGTCGACCCATTACCGTGGGTGACATGGGAACAAAGCAAAGTCTACAAAGATTATTGAGATCGCCGGTGGAGATGCGCCTGGCAGAAGTTATTAACATAATGGCTTTCTTGGGTTATAGTCTGGATAGAATTAATGGGAGCCATTATGTCTTCATTAAAAAACAGGAAAGGGCAATCTCTATCCCAGCCTCAAAAGGACAGGTTAAATGGGTTTATTTACAAAAAATTAGAAAAATCTATGAAAACTTTGACCATTAAATTTGAGAAATTACAGAGTGGTAAGCAGACAGGCTACATGGCAGTGATAAAAGAATTGGGTGATTCAATGATAATGGCGGATAGTATGGCTGAGATTTTTGAGCAATTGCCCATGGTGATAGCTGCTTGTGAAAAAAACAAAATTGGATTGTTTGCCGCCCCGGGAAAAATCGCTGCGTAGGATATTGAGGTGGTCGGCTAGATTTTGACAAACAGAAGCTTGATAGATTTCCGTCCTAGGACAGAATTAAAGAGGAATGGATAAAGTCGAACTTCCCTCTTCCATCCACCGGGGCTTTGTAGTATTCTTTTGCTACGAGCGGGGTTTGCGCCGGTCGTTTATATGTTTAGAATATCTTTATGGCTACAGAGGAGAATTTGAATAAAAACCAGGCAGCTATGAATTATAATGATGATGAGGGGTCAGAGAGCGAAGGCCTTACTCCCCCATTTCAAACGCCTAAAGGAGTGCATGATATTTTACCGGTGGACCATGAATACCACACCTATATCAAAAAAGTTGTGCGGCATCGTTGTCGCCAGGCTGGGTTTAAGCGTATCACTACCCCGGTGTTTGAATTTACAGAAGTTTTCAAAAGAGTGGGAGAAGCCACAGATATAGTGAGCAAAGAAATGTATACTTTTGAGGATAGAAAAGGTCGCTCTTTGACACTCAAACCGGAAGGTACTGCCGGGGTTTGCCGCGCCTATATACAGCATGGCATGCAAAATCTGCCACAGCCCGTGGAGCTTTTTTACATAGAACCGACCTTCCGTTATGACCGTCCGCAAGCCGGCAGATACAGGCAGTTCTGGCAATTTGGGTTTGAAGTGATTGGCGAAGTGGACCCTGCTTTGGATGCCCAGGCTATACTACTGGCCTATCGCATATTTTCAGATTTGGGTATAGGCAACACCTTGCGTTTGCAAATCAACAATATCGGTGATCTCGAATCACGCAAAGCTTATACGGAAGCGCTGCGTGATTATTATTATGGCAAGGAGCGTTATTTGTCTGAGGAGGATAGAGCTAGATTGGATAAAAATCCTTTGCGTATACTGGATTCTAAAAATGAAGACACGATGATTTTGAATCAATCAGCGCCAAAGTTTGCTGATTTCATCTCACAGGAAAGCCGTGATTTTCATGAGGAAGTGTTGGAATATCTGCGCGATCTCGAAATACCTTATGAAGAAAATAATATGCTGGTGAGAGGGCTGGATTACTACAATCAGACGGTTTTTGAATTCTGGGATGAGAAAAAAGGTGCGCAGAATTCCGTGGGTGGTGGTGGACGTTATGATGGATTGATGGAGCTACTGGGTGGCAATCCCACGCCGGCTATCGGTTTTGCTATGGGAATAGAGCGGGTTATAGCACAAATGAAACGCAATAAAGTGCGAGTGCCCAGTAAAGATGATTTACATGTTTTTGTGGCGCAATTGGGGCGTGAAGCTAAAAAAATCTGTCTGCCACTAATTAATGAATTGCGGGATCGAGGGGTGCGAACTATGGGCGCGCTAGGAAAAGGGGCGATTAAAAATCAGCTAAAAATAGCGGATCGTTTCAAAGCGCCTTATTGTGTGTTGATCGGGCTGACTGAGGTGCGCGAAGGTACAGCTATCATACGTAACATGGTCAAGGGCAGCCAAAAGACCGTTAAAATGTCACAGGTGGTGGAGGAAATAGTCAAAGCCATAGGCAAGGAAAATCTGGATTTTTACAATCCCAAAGAACCAATGAATGAGTAAAAAGAATGGGGTGGGGCGCCGGCAGCAAAATGTATTGGGAATAGGAAGACTGGTTGGGGCCGGCGCCGTGATATTGTTTGTTGTTTGGATGATGACTGTGGCGATGGATGGGGGCGGAGCTGAAAGTCGCCAAAGCTCCACTGTATCAGCCAATTCGGGCAAGGAGAATTTTGCTATTTGCTTGATGAAAAAGGGAGTAATAATGTATGGTGTTGATACTTGTGAATACTGCCAATTGCAGAAAAAAATGTTCGGTTCGGCATTTGAAAAAATCAATTATATCAACTGTGATTTTGAGGGTGAGATATGTGGCCGCAAAGGCATAGAGCATTATCCCGTCTGGGAGATAAATGGACAAACGATATCCGGGGTGCAGACTTTTGCAGGATTGTCCCGAGCTACTGGATGCGCCGAACCTAGTTTCTAACGACAGAGACTAGGAAACTAAATAAAAAAATTTCTAAAAATAAATATTTAAAAAAATATGCCAAGCAAAAAAATTTCTAAGAAACCCGCTGCTAAAAAAGTTGTCAAAGGAGGCCCGGCTAGGGCTAAAAAGAAAAGCTCAGTGATGGAGCAAGCGTTGGAAGCCATGATGGAACATCGCCCTGCCGCCGTAAAATCCGCGCCGCGCCCAACTGGTACTCATCGACGCCGCTTCTCTGGATGGGGAATTTTATCTCTTGTACTGGCTTTGGCTTTTGGTGGCATACTGCTTTATGAGCACAACCCCACCTTCCGTAGCAAGGCTACTCAACTAGTAAACTCCACTGGTCTGTTGCAGCTATCTGGTGGCGCGCAAGAGAAAAAAGACCCCTTTGTGATGAAATTAACTATTGTTTACAATGCCTCTGAACCGACTATGAAGTCTATATTGGATAATTACGTGGCCAATATAGAAAAAAATCTGGAGAATACTAAAGTAGCAGCCAACTGGTTAGATAAAAATGATGCCCAAGCCCAAGAAATAATAGCTAAATTGGATGCCAAATATCTGCCTATTTTTGTAACCGATGCTAGCATACAATCCCATCCGCTGTACGCCCAATTCTCCCAAGCTGTCAGCATGGTTAATGGTGAGTATGTTTTTCAATCCGAGGGGATGGAATATCTGAAAGTTCCTGAAGCTGGCGATGCCCGGGTACTGGGAGCCAAACCGGATAAAGCAAAAGTTCATATCACTGAATATGCCAGTATGAGCTGTGGCTACTGCAAAATGATGCATCCGATATTACAGACTGTGCTGAAAAAATACGCCAAGGATGTCAGCCTAGCCGTGAAACATTATGACCGTGGCGGCAGCGACTCATTGACCGCACAGGCTACTGAATGTGCCGCTGATTTGGGACGTTTTGATCAAATGGTGACAGCTATGTACAATCATCAATCTGACATAGCTAGTGCGGGTGGTGGGACTGGTCAGGATAATGAAGCTTTATATGCCCAAATCAAAGTGGCCGCACGTGAGGCAGGGGTTAATGGTGATAGAGTTGTGAGCTGCGTGAAGTCCGGCAAATATGCCGAGAAAGTGGCCAAACATACAGAAGAAGGAAGAGTGTTTGGGGTAATGGGGACACCCAGCTTTTTCATCAACAATAAATTTATAGGAGGTGCGGTGGATGAAATTAAATTCACCTCATTCATAGAAGAAGCCTTAAATAAATAAATCTTGAAGTATAAACTGCCAGTCAAAGTATGGTCTGTATTGATACTGGGAGTAATGCTTCCAGGACAGACCTTGGCTGCATTCCCAGACGTGCAAGCGGCCGGCCGTTATGGCCGGCCGCTTGCCTTTTTGCAGGAACAAGGGATTTTTAGTGGCTACAATGATGGCACTTTCAAGCCGGATAAAACTATCAATAGAGCTGAAGCGCTGAAAGTTTTGTTGCTGGCACGACAGAAATTACAAATACCAGATCAGGAGGTTGCCCCGATAAATCGTGATATTACTTTTCCTGATGTAAAAAGTACTGACTGGTTTTTTGATGGAGTGAATCAGGCTGTGAAACTTGGCATAGCAAAAGGTTATGATGATGGTAAATTTCGTCCGGCCGGGGAAATTACCATGGCGGAAAGTTTGAAAATTATTGAGATAGGGCTGACGGAAAATTTCAAACAACCTGGGCTAAATCCAACGGATAAAGCTCCTTTCACCGATGTGCCAGTCGGTCGCTGGTACGCCCCTTTTGCGGTTTTTGCTAAAAATGCCTGGCTGGTGGAAGCGCGAGAAGATGGCAGTCTGGGACCGGACCAAAAAATGACACGCGCTGAATTTGCTGAACTGCTTTATAGAATGATGCAGCTGCGCCTGAACAAAACAGAGAGTTATAAATTAGGGGCGGATTGGAATTATTGTCGTGAAGCCGGCGCTCCCTATCAATTGCAGCGCCCCTGGGGCTGGACTAGTATCCTGGCTGGCGATCAATTGATACTGTGGCATCGTGATAGTACCAATAGACAATTGAGTTTTTCCCGTGTTTATCCAAACAGCGCTGTAGCAATAATGGCTGTGGATAAAAATACATCAGCTCTCTCGTTAGAGAAATATTTGGAATTGATAGATTATGGAACTGAAGCCATTAAAAATACCGGCACAATCAATGGGCTGCCTCATGCTTCCGTGGAATTAGCCAAAACCGGTTTGCAGGATCATTATTTGAGACTGCCCGATGGAAAAATACTAGTACTATATACCCAGACTGGTGATGGTCCCCTACAAGCCCAGCTGCGCGCTCAATTGCAGGCAATAGTTGCCGGCGTGAAAACAGCTGATGCCCAGGCTAATTTGCCATCATGTCTGGATCCGGAGGATCAGGCTGCTGCTACCACAGCGCCATCTGCCCAGGAAAAATTGACGGACAATATTTTGAGACTGGTACTGCAAAAGGGCCAGGCCGATGAGGCTTTAGCAATGCTGGATGATGAAATACTGATTGAGACTGATACTATGGGTATAGGTACCGGCCCTGTGGATTATTATTTTTCAGCCCGTCTGAATAGTACTCTGAAAATCGAGCGAAATACTTTTACTATTTTGGCCACGAAAAGTGGCAAAACTTCAGCTTTTTAAATTTAATTCATTATGAAAAACAAAATTTGGCAAAATAAAATCGCGTTGGCTCTGCTGACAGCCGGCCTGCTGTTATCAGCCTGCCAATCCGGCCAACCCAGCCGTGGAGTCCCCTATTCCAGAGGCCCGAACAAACCACCGGAACAGATGAAGGCCCCAACTACTCCACCGCCAAAAGTGAGCGATGCTAATAATGAGGCCAGCCTGGACGCCCCAAAAGTCGTGACTACTAATGAAAATATACGACTGACACTGCCGAGGAAGGCGGAGTGAAAGGTATGTAATCGGCAGAGCTTTTATCTAATCCTCGAACTTATATAATGTCCCTGGTTTGATGGCTTGCGGTTTGTGCTCTTTTTTATGAATGATAGCAGGTTCAGCTTGAATGGGATCGGATTGATGCTCGGCGGGGGCTGATGTTTGGTTGGGTGTGGTAGCTGTATTTGTAGTGTGGTTGTCCACTGGCGCGGAGGCCTGTGATACTGAAACCGCCGCCCCACCCCGCTCCCCCAGATTGAGGCGGCGGGCTTGGAAGGCTTTGATTTTTTCGATGATTTCCTGGCCGACGGCAGCGAAGCTGCTGTCTTTGATGCGGAAACCGGCTGCTCGGGCGTGCCCGCCGCCGCCATAGAAAGCGGCTATTTCGCTGGCATCAATGCCTTCGGCCAAAGTTCGCATGCTGCCGGAAAGTAGATTTCCATCTTTTTCTTTGAGCAGCAGCACTATATCCACATCCGGCGCATTGGACATCAGCTCGTCTACTATGCCGCCGGTTTCATCGGCTTTGCTGCCGGTGTCCTGCAAATCCTGCCTGGTGATTACCGACCAGAGCAGGCGATGTTCTTTGTCGATGCGTATATTGCTGAGTACTCTACCCCAGAGGCGCAGCGTGGATAGCTGTTTGGTTTTGTAAATATGCTGAATGATTTCCTGCTGCCTGGCTCCCCTTTTAATTAATTTGGCGGAATTGGCGAAGGAGCGTGGATTGGTATTGGCATTTTGAAAGGATCCGGTATCGGTGATGATGCCGGAGAGCAGTAAAGTGCCGATATCCTCATCAATCAACTCCTGCCCATGGGACTCTTCCATGGATTCCAGTAGCCCCAAAACCAGCTCGGCAGTGGAAGAACTCATCACTTCCACATAATTGATCAGGCCGAAACGTTCATTGGAAGCGTGATGATCGATATTGATAACCGGGATTTCACTGAATAGAGCGGTATTGTCTTCATAAAATCGTCCCAATTGCTGCTGAGCAGCGGTGTCGACGGTAATAATCAAATCATAACGGTGTTCACCATGGGAAAAACTGACATTTTTGGCACTGAAACGCCCACTTTTGGCGGTCAGGATGATATTGACTTTGTTTTCCGCTACCTGGCTTTGCAAACTGGCTAGCTCAGCATTGGCCGTGTCCAAAGTGATGATGAAATCCGGGCTGGGTGTGAATTCATTACTGATGGCACTCATCATGGGCAGAAATTGAAAAGACTCCGGCACGGGATCGGCGCAAACCACGGTAGAGGTTTTGCCCAATTTACGCAGGGCTAGATAGATGGCGACGGCACTGCCGAGAGAATCCCCATCCGGTGGGCTGGAAGGCATAATCAATATACTCTGGGACGCCTCTATTAATTTAATGATTTGATCTTCGATATTTTTCATGAGGTTTTGTTGCTATGGCGCGGACTATGACTTATTTCCAATCTGGCCATCCTGATATTATAGCACATTTTTTAGTTTTAGCAAAAGGACGGTACTGGTTAAGAGATCACAGTAACTGAGCGGCTGTGAAGCTGTCAAGAAACCTGACACGGCGTAGCCAAGCAAGGGTATAGCACTCGCCTCCGAAGGTTCCCCACCCCAATGTCGGCGAACACTATTCTCTTGCTGGGCTACACCATACAAAATGATGGAGAGTGACCCGTCATTAATAGGACGCTTTCACGTAAGCATCTCCCCAGAGGGGAACTCCGCCCTGCTGGAGCAAAGGATCAGTGGCATAGAGGGCAAAATTACTACCCAATTCCAGGGGGCCAATGATGGTATATAAATTACCGCCGAAAAAGCTTTGGACTTGCTCACGGGGCGTGTCGTCATAATGGAATTTCACTGGTCTGTTGTATATTTTCGCACCGGCAAAGGCCGTCAAACCGACTTTGGCATTTTTCCCAACTGAAAATGCCGCGTCGAGGGCGCTAACACCAATTTGATAAGGGGCTGGGATATATTGTTTGGTCTGGCTATTATCCAGGCCGACAAAATAATTGTCCAACCCCAGACTTATGCCCAATTTCCCGGTAAGCCAGGAATTGGCCGGAATAGATACTCCAGCACTAACCTGTGGCTGAATGGTAAAACCATTGGCATTCACGAAGGCTGTAGTTAATTGCACACTGGGATTGTCCAGGTAGCTGCTATTGATGGGTTTTTTGAAATCTCCACTAACCTGTAAACTGTGGCCGGTTTCGCTGGTGCGGGTAGTAGTGGAAACAGTTTGTACGCCAGCACGGACAGAACCGGAGCCAGCGCAGCCGGTAAGGGCAGTAGCTGCTTCTACCGCTACCATGACCTTGAAGGAGGCAGCATTCATCATGTTTCTTAGGTGGCTGCGTGATTCCGCTTCTCCTTTACTTCTTGAATCGATGGATGTTTTAAGATTTTCTTCTGCACAAAACTGGTTTTTCATATAAATCTTATTGAATTGAAAGGAAAAATGAGCGCGACTATACGCCCTATAAACTATCCGTCAAGATTGACTAGGCTCGGAATTTATTCTTATAAAAATAAAGTCTGAAGCAATGCTATTATTGAAGCTGTGTCTGGCTAGTGGCCCGTACGTCAACCACCTGTAGCTGTATAGACTCCCGCCCGTTCCAAATATTTTTTTCCAGGTGGCAAGCCAAATCCAGGCTACGATGATGGCGTAGATCGGGGAGGAATTTGCCCATTTTGAAGGCAATGGCGGAAAATTTTCCGGTGGCTGAACGGGCCTGGAAATGTAGATGATTTTGATCTTTACCCACGGTGCGGAAGTCCTCGACATTGGCTCCAGGCAGGAGAAAAAGCGGTTTTTCATTGCCGACGCCAAAGGGCTCCATTTGAGTGATCAGTCGCATAAAATTATCATTGATATCGTGGTGGCTGAGGCGGGCGTCCAGCAGCAAGGGGGCGGCGAAATCGTGATTGGCCAGGGTTAGGGCGGCGTGGGCGGAGATGCGCTCGATGAAGGCTGGTAGATTGGCTTTGGGCAGGCTGAAGCCGGCTGCCTGGGCGTGGCCGCCATAATGGGAGAGTAGATCACGTACTGAATTGAGGGCTTCTACGGCATTGAGAGCGGCATTGCTGCGGAAAGAAGCCACTAGATGCTCATCGAATTCCTGCATTATAATAGTAGGTAAACCGTGTTTTTCGACCATGCGGCTGCAGATCAGGCCCACTATGCCCACATGCCAATCTGGGCTCCAGGCCACGAAAATTTTGCGTTTGGCTGGCCATTCGGCGAATTTCAAATCGGCCTCTAGAAGTGCTTTTTGGACCATCTGCTGCCGCTCACTGTTGAGCTGCTCTAGATGTCTGGCCTTGGAACGGCCTTCTGGTGCGTCCCCGTCATGTAATAACATTTGTAAAGCATAGTAGGGATGATCAATACGGCCGGCGGCATTGATGCGCGGACCGATTTTGAAGCCAATATCGGTCACGGCTAATTTGCGATGTAAATCGATGCCGGCTGATTCCATCAGCATTTGCAGGCCCGGCCACTGGGAGCGTTGCATAGCCTCCAGTCCGTATTTGACTATGATGCGATTTTCACCGAGCAAAGGGCCGATATCAGCTACGGTGCCCAGACTGGCTAGATCGAGCAGGGCGTAGAGTAGCCGCTCACGTTCGGCTCCCTCGAAACGGGAGGTGATGAGTGCGGAAGCAAGTTTGTAGGCCACGCCCGAGCCGGTGAGACCTTTGAATGGGTAGAGACAGTCGGGCTGCCCGGGGTGCAGGATGGCATGAGCGTCTGTAGGGACGCGAGCCGGTATGGTGTGATGATCAGTGATGATGACGTCGATACCGCCCCGGGCGGCCCGCTCGATTTGCTCCGCGCAGGAAATGCCACAGTCAACCGTGATGAGTATTTTGACACCTTTTTCTAAAAATTCATCGATGAATTTGATATTCAAACCATAACCATCATGCACTCGATGCGGCAGTCTATAGGAAAAATTGGCCCCGCAAAGCCGTAATGTATTACAGAGCACGGCCGTGCCACTGATACCATCCACATCATAATCCCCAAAAATCATGATACGCTCTTGTTTGTCTATGGCCTGATTGAGCCGCTCCACCGCCCGCTCCATGTCTTTCATCAGAAATGGATTGTGAAAGCCTTTTTTGTAATTGGGTGAAAGATAATTATTAACCTGTTCCGGATCAGTGATTTGCCTGTTTTTCAGGATGTTTTGAAAAATATTCAGCTGAGGATCCTGCTCCTTTAGACGCCATTTTCGGCCGAGAATGGATGTGGAGGCAGATGACATGTATAGGTTAAATTTTTATAGGATAACCTTGAGATTGTTTCCAGGAATTGAGTATACCTGGGGGAATTTTCTAAACCAAGTTAATTGTCTTTTGGCGTAATTGCGGGTTTTTTGTTTGAATAAATTAGTGGCTTCGGATAGAGAGATTTCGCCCTGCAGGAAATCCCCTATTTCGCCATAACCGAGTGAAGTCAGAGCCGGCAAATCACGACCGTATTTTTGCAGTAGAGCCTCTGTTTCCTCCACCAATCCAGTTGCCAATTGATGGTCAATACGTGCCTCGATACGCTGATAGAGCTCCTCGCGCGGCCAATCGACTTGCAGATAGAGCGTGTGATAGGGGGAATGGCCTTTCTGCGCCTGCTTGGGGGCGTCGGTGGCCATAGCTATTTCGATGGCGCGAATAACATAGCGCAAATTGCCTGGGTGAATGTCGTGGGCAGCCTGTGGATCCAGCCGCCGCAGGACTTGGTGAACGGCCTCGTTGCCCTGCTCCCGCGCCAGCTGCTCGTATTTTTGGCGTAAGTTCAAATCGGGTGTGGCGGCTGGTAGGTGATAATTTTGGGTAATGGCGCTGACATAAAGTCCAGTACCACCGACCAGTATGGGCAGGTGGCCAGCTTGGTGGATTTTTTGAATCTGCTCATTAGCCAGTTTTTGAAAATCAGCTAGAGTAAAAATCTGGTCTGGATTAACGCAATCCAGTAAATGGTGTGGAATGCCAGCCCGCTCCTCCAGGGTTGGCTTGGCTGTGCCGACATTCATTTCACGATAAACCTGCCTGGAATCCGCGGAGATGATTTCGCCATGGTAAGCCCGCGCCAAGGCTATACCCAAAGCTGTTTTGCCAGAAGCAGTGGGCCCGATGACAGCCAGTAGTGGAATTTTCTGCTGCGTGAGACTCTCCTCCAGATGGGACTGAATCAGACTAGTGAGTTGCGCGGCTGTAATAATGGTAGAAGTCGACATGCATTGATTGTAGGACAATACTCACTTTATTTCTACTTTACAATGTAGTAGACTGCCGGTGTGAGTTATATTTTATTATTTAAAATAAAAAAATTATGATGAAGCATAAAGGAGTTTGCTGGGTACTGGTACTTTTGGTGGTGGTAGGAGCTTTGAACTGGGGACTGGTTGGTTTGGGTGGACTGATGGGCAGCGACTGGAATGTAGTACATCTGCTACTGGGCGGCGTTTCTTCTGTATTGGAAAATGTTGTTTATCTTTTGGTTGGCCTTTCCGGATTGGGACTGCTCGCAGTACATTGCAACAATAAAGAGTGCGGCTGCATGAAGATGGGGAAATAGTTTTTTGATTTGATATGTAAAAGCGCCTGTTCCGCTGGAGCATGCGCTTTTTTTATAATGATTGGGCTTAAAATCTTGTGGCAGCAGAACAACGTCAAAAGTATTAATTAATTGGTCTGCACGTGCATTTGAAAACGACATGATATTGCCGGCTCGTCCACAAAAGCTTGAAACACTTGTTCACGTGAACAAGTTCGCATAAGAATTTATAGAAACTTTTGGGTCTTGGTGTAATAGAATGAAATATGTCACCCTAGTCACACTCCCTGCTAAGCCTCAATTCCGCTTGACTACCCGCCCACCCATGTATTAGATTACCTCCGTCAAAGACAGTAGGTAGGCGCGGAATAGGTCGTGCCGTAAAACCCTACCGAGACGCTAAAAGGCTTTTCAAAAGCTGCATTCGCAACCGGATCGACAGGGGTTTCTCTGATGATCGAGGCGATGGCAGACCGAATAGACCCCAAATAAGCGCTCAACTGTCCATGACAATTGAGTTTTTTTTTATTAATTTGGTCAAATTATGCCAATTACAAAATCACAAAAAGGCCAAATTCTGAAGGATTTGGAAGAGAAATTTTCCAGAGCCAAGTCTGTTTATTTCGCTGAGAACAAAGGTTTGAGCGTAAAAAACGTGACTGACCTGCGCCGCAAACTGCATGCAGAGGGCGTGGACATGGTGGTAGCGAAAAAGACATTGATGAAACTTGCTGCCAAAAATCAGAATTTACCTGAAATATCCGATGAAGTTATCCCCGGCCCAATCGCCGCGGTGATTGGCTATGGTGAAGACACCATATTGCCTTCCCGTCTGGTTAAGGAATTCGGAGATGGCGTGGAGAAAAAAGTGGAATTGACCGGTGGTATCATGGATGGGAAATTACTCAGCCGTGCACAGGCTATGGAACTAGCCTCATTGCCATCTAAGGTTCAATTACTGGCTCGCTTGGTTGGTACTATGAAAGCTCCTTTAACTGGTCTGTATATGATTTTCAAAGGACTTTCTGAGAAATCCCCTGCTGCTCCGGCCAGTGAAGCTCCGGCTGCCCAGGCCGTGACTGAAGCCCCTGAGATGTCTGCTGCGAGTGAAGCTGCCGCTGAGGTTGCAGCACCAGCCCAGACTGAAGTCACCGCTGAAGTATCAGCTCCAACTGAAGTTGCTACTGAAACCCCAGCTGCTGAATCCGGTGCAACAGATTCAACTGAAACTCCCGCTGCTGCCTAATTAGTTTACGTTTAATTATTTATCATTAATTATCAATCAAATGTCTGAAATTACTTTAAGTAAAGATGCTGAAAAGATATTGGAAATGGTGGAGACACTAACAGTGCTCGACCTGGCCAATCTAGTTAAAGCCATGGAAGAAAAATTCGGCGTTAGCGCCGCTGCTCCCATGATGATGGCGCCAGCCGCTGGTGGTGGTGCCGCTGCCGAAGAATCATCCACTGTGACTGTTATGCTAGCCAGTGGTGGTGGTCAAAAAATCGCCGTGATCAAAGTGGTACGTGAATTGACTGGTCTAGGCTTGAAAGAAGCCAAAGATCTGGTTGATGGCGCTCCAAAAGCCGTCAAAGAAGGCGTAGCACGAGCTGAAGGTGAAGAAATGAAGAAAAAATTGGAAGAAGCAGGTGCTACTGTGGAATTGAAGTAATTCCTGAGCTTCCTTTACTAAAAAGCTTGTCGAATCATATCGACAGGCTTTTTTTTATGCCCGATTTGTGCTAAAATAAAAGGATTTATTAATAAACAGCAATGGAAAATATCAATCTTGGTGATATTAACCCAAGTAAAACTGGTGCCGATAAAGCGGCTGCAGCGGCTACTCCAGCCTCGAGCGGAAACGCTTCTGGTGGGGCAAAACCATCTTCAATTTCTATTAATTTCACCCCCGTGCTGCCCGCGCAAAACAAGGCTGCAGCTGGTGCAGGCGCCACAGGACAGACCGGCACGGCTTCTGCCACTGATGGCAAAGCAAGTCCGGCCGTGATGAAACTTCTAGTTTCCAGGGATAATTTAAATAAAGTGTCAGCAGAAGCCGCGCCGGTGCAGGAGAAAAAAGGGTTTTTGGCTGGATTGTTTGGCAAAAAATCAGCATCCGCAGCAGAGAAACCGGTGGAAAAAGCTAAACCAAGTGGAGCTTGGGCTGGCTCACTCGATGTGAAGCGTGACGTGGGAGGTGCAGAAAAAACCGCTGCCCCCGCCAATGCCGTTAAATCACTAGAAGCAGCTGTGAAAACAAATCCTGTGGAAGTAAAAACTGAAGCTAAGCCAGCTACACAGGCTGCCCCAGCTAGTGTGGGGATTAAACTACCGGAAATTAAAATTGGCTCGCCTGCACCAGCTGCGACAGGCTCTACAACTGTGACTCCTGGTAAAGCCGCCCAGCCTGAATTTTTTGCCAGTACGGCCCTGCAAGAAAAAGCCGGTGTCAGTAAATTGATGGAAAACATCACTACCCAGAAGGCCCAATTGGAAAAACCAAAAATTGAAGATTTACTGGGTAAAAAATCAGCTATTTTAGAAAAAAGCATAGAGCAAGAGACTCAATTGAAATTGAAGAAAAAGCTGCGCCTGGCGCAATCAATGATGGTCGCGAGTGCGGCTGTCGTACTAGCTGTGAATGGGTTTTTATATTATCAATTAAACCCGGCCCTAGACGTCGCGGGTGCGGTCAATTGGTCTTTTGACAACAATTTGCGCAATGATTTGTTTAATTTAAATCAAAATCTCAAGTCAGTGCAGACCGATTTAAATAAATATCGTTATCTGACTGGGCAATTGTATCTGAATCAATTTGGCTATGAGAGCACACGCTTGATGGACTCAGTAGCGGCACTGGAAAATGCCCCGACAGCTCCGGAAAAAGCGGAAATACAAAGTGTCGTAGAGGAGGCGAAAAATCGTCTACCTGCTTTACTGGATGGTGTGAAAAAAAATCTGGCACTACCGGTGGTAGTGGAAACACAAGCCACACGTGGTGAAGAAGTGGTGGACCCTTTGATGGTTGAGCAAGAATTCCAACGTGAGTTGAAGCAGGCTATCAATGCCGAGAAACGCTCTGTGCGTGAAGCTGGAGCGCAAAGCGGACTGGATTTGCCAGTGAGCGCACTTTCCTTTTTTGATAATGCTGCCAAGCTGGTTGGTAATAGCAAACTGACGGCCAACATTAAAAAGAAAACCAGCGAAGGTTTTAAAGCTGACCTGGCCCAATATGTTGAAAATAATGATGCTGCGCAGCGTGAAGCCTTCCGCACTTTTATCGATGATTTATTGGCTTCCACTAAAGTTAATTTAGCAACAATTAGTAATCTGCGTAATGCTCGTATACGCTGGTCAGAGGTAATTAACCGTCTGGAACAAATCACAAACAAAGTTAATGCTGATCATAATAGTGGAAAAGGTTCCAGCAATGCCAGCTCCATAGAATACTCCAGTTTGGATTTCAATGCTGAGAATGGCCGAATAACATTGAGTGGGGTTAACACTACTCAGAGTGGAACCAATCGCGAGGTAGTGACTTATTTGCTGGAGGCTTTGGAAGCAGCGCCTGAATTTAAAAATGTTTCCAATAGATCTTTCCCGGTCGCCAAAATCACTACGCCATCCGGTGGAGTGTCTTATAGTTTGAATTTTAAGATAGATATGGAAGTAGAAAAGGGCTCATTTTCTCAAATGAATACTCCAATCGCTAATTTATCCAAAGCTGTGGCGCCTGTAAGCGCTCCGGCTGCGGAAAGCAAAGTACCCGTTAAACGCAATCAATAATTATGGCTAATATATTAGTTACAAAAAGGAGAATGCAGCAGGGCATAGTGAAATATGCGCTATTAACTGCCGGCATACTATTAATAGGTGGATATTTCGGTTATCAAGGGGTGATGGAATATCAAACTGCCAGTAAAGCCTTAGCCACGGAAAAGGTGAAATTAGCTGAATTGAAAAATTCGGCAGACAAAGTGAAACAGGAATATGGTGATTTGAAGAAAGACATGGATAAAGCTAATTCGGGTGTAAATGAAGTAATAGACAAAATACTTCCATCCAATGAGGACTTTACCAATCTGGCCCGCGCCCTGGACAAGTATTTCCTGGGTACTAATAGCAGCCAAGCCCCGATGTTCCTGAGCGACTTGCGTTTCGCCGCAGCGCGGGCCGGAACGGGTGATTTTTCCATACTGCCTATGGCTATGAATGTGAATGGCAATGAAGTTGGCCTCAAAAACTTCCTTAATTTCATTGAAGCAAGCGGTGATCTGAATGACGGTTCCCGACTGCTGGACGTCGCTACTATTACTCTGAATTATCAGAATAAACAGGCGGCGAGTGATGAAAAAGAAGATTCTACTCCAGTGCCAGCTTCCCTGGCTGCCCCAAGGGAAATCAACGCTTCAGTTAATTTAAATGCTTATTTTCAAAAACCGTTGGAAAGTAACAATGCCAAACAATAACAATGGAGAATCAGGACAATAATAATCAGGTGAACACGGCGGCGGCCGGCGAAATGGCGGCTGTCAATGCCGGCCCGGCGATCGCCAGTGCGGTCGTAGAGGGTGGCGCGCCCGTGGCGGCACCGGCCGCCGCTCCGATCAACCCAAAACTGCAATTACTGCAGGATGCTATTTTGTCCGGAAATATTCCTCAAATGGTTTTGAATGTGATCAGTTATGCTCTGGATATGCGCTCTTCGGATATACATATAGAACCGGAGACTTTTACCGTGCGTCTGCGTTATCGCGTGGATGGTGTACTGAGGCAGATAGTGGAATATCCGCTAAACATCCATCCGGCCGTAGTTTCCCGCATCAAAATCATGTCCAATTTGAAAATTGATGAACAGCGCATTCCACAGGATGGACGCTGTGAGGTGACCACCAAGGACAATCGTGAAATGGATTTGCGTGTTTCGACACTGCCAACAGTTAATGGTGAAAAGATAGTAATGCGTATTCAGGATAAATCCCGTAAAATTCCTGATCTACCAGCGCTGGGTCTGGATCCACACAATTTCCAGCTGCTGACCGAAGCTTTGGATTTACCCAATGGCATTATTCTCACTACTGGCCCGACCGGTTCTGGTAAAACAACTACGCTTTACTCGGCTTTGAGCCGCCTCAATAGTGTGGATGTGAATATTTTGACTATCGAAGACCCGGTGGAAATTCAAATGGATGGCTTGAATCAAAGCCAGGTGCATCCGGACATTGATTATACTTTTGCCTATGGTTTGCGTACGGCACTGCGCCAGGATCCAGATATAATAATGGTGGGTGAAATTCGTGATCAGGAGACCATTCAGACGGCCATCGAAGCCTCGCTGACCGGACATCTGGTGCTTTCTACCATACATACCAATAGTGCCATCGAAACTTTGACCCGTATTGATAATCTGGGAGTACCGCCATTTTTGATGGCTTCGACCATAGAATTGATTATTGCCCAACGTCTGGTGCGCCGACTTTGCCAAAAATGCAAAGTGGTGGATCAGCCGGATGAAGCGATGCTGCGCCGTATCAAATTAGCTCTGGATAATATCGGCGTTCCTGGAATGGTGAGCAAAGAACAAATAGACAAACCTGTTTGCTATCGGGGTAGCCCGAGCGGATGTAGCGAATGTGATGGCATAGGCTACAAAGGTCGTGTCGGTTTATATGAAATCATGCGTATGAATAATGAAATACGCCGAATGATTCTGGATAAAGCATCTGCTTTGGAAATAGAGAAAACCGCTATGAAAGGTGGGATGGTCACTCTGGAACAGGATGGTGTGTTGAAAGTTTTGCAGGGACTGACTTCACTAGAAGAAATATATCGCGTAGCCAAAAGAATGGAATTATAGCTAAAAAACTATGGCAGAAAGACAAACAAAAGGGTTTTATCAGAACATGGAGTCACAGGAAACTTTTAGTGTGAATTCGGCCGCTGTGGCAGCCGGTGAAAAAAACGAAGGTCTGGTGATGAATATCGGTTTGGATAATCAAAAAACCAAGCGCATTTTCCTGAACAGATCGGGGTTGGCTGGGCGTTATACCGGTAACAGCCTGCTAGATGGATTAGCCAGATTGAATGAATATTTTATCGACCATGGCAAAATCAAGGTGAAGGAAATAGCCGTGACTTTTCGTCTGCTGGCCACCATGATCAATGCTGGTATACCGCTGATCAAATCACTCAATACTTTGGGTGCGCAGTCGGATAAAAATCTCAAATTGCAGCGCGTACTGTTTGATTTGGCCCATCAAATTGAAATGGGTAATAGTTTGTCTACCGCCCTGGAAAAATACCCGGACGTGTTTGCACCATCACAAATCGGAGCCATACATGCCGGTGAGGCTTCTGGACAATTAAATAAAACTTTTAAAAATCTAGCGGACGAGGCCGAGAAATCGGCTTCCATAGCTGGCAAAGTCAAAGGCGCTTTGATTTATCCTGTGGTGATTTTGACGCTGATGTTTGGTGTGATTTTTTTGATGATGCTTTTGGTGGTGCCGCAGATTTCCAAATTGTATGTGGATTCCGGTAAGGAATTGCCGGCCGCCACGCAGATACTGATCAACATGAGTGATTTCACGGTGGCTTACTGGTGGGCGATGATTGCTGGTGTGGTGGCGGTGGTGGCGGCTGTGCTGGCCTGGAAGAAAACTCGCTCCGGACAGTATTATTGGGATTTGATGATGATAAACATACCAGTGTTTGGCGATTTGGTGAAAAAATCCACTTTATCCAAATTTTCCTATGCTTTTGGCAATTTGCTGGGATCAGGCGTGCCTATCATCAAGGCCATGGAAATTGTTTCAGCGGCAGTGGGAAATGAAGTTTATCGACGTCGTTTTCTGCTGACAGCCGAGGACATGAAAAGTGGTATACCGATGGCGGAAAATCTGTCTAACAGCAAACTTTTTCCGGCCATGCTGGTCAATATGATAGAGGTGGGTGAACAGACCGCCCAGCTGGAAATGGTCACACAAAAAATTGCTGAATTTTATAATGAAGAAGTGAATAATTCGGTCAATGCCCTGACCAAAATCATGGAACCTCTAATCATAGTGGTAGTGGGAGCGACAGTCGGCGGGTTAGTGGCGGCCGTAATGCTACCTATTATACAGTTGACAGACATCACCGGAGTGGCGTAAATAGTGCTGTATTAAAATTTGTACAGATATTTTACCAGTGACTTTGATGATGGCTGGCTTTGGAAATGTAGAAAATCAGGACAGAGGCTATACGGAGCCGAATGCTTGGCCAGTGCTGGAAAGACGCCGGATTAAGGAAAAACCTTCGGTAGCAGACAGTCCAGAGCGTACCGTCCCACCACCTCCTTCAACGAAACCGTCTTTGGAAGCAGCAGTGATAGCAAAAACTATTTCTGATAGTATAGCGGCGACCAGAGAGGCTGCCAGGAGCACATGGCAAGACTGGCTGAAAAGCGCTGGGCTAGCTAGAAAACAAACCATCGCATTTAAAGAAGAGGAATTGAAATATAGAGGTTCACCTAGTGATTCTCGACCAAAATCAATCAGTGTCACCTATGGCCCTAGAGCTGGTGAATCATTGATAGCAGCTGTCCAAAAGGCAGTAGAAGCTTTTCCACAGGGCCTGGTCCCAATGCCTAGCTCGATAAATGGCCGGCATCCACTCTCTTCCCCCATCATACCGCCACCGAATGACGAGCCTATAAAATTAGAAGTAGAAGGTGAGGATTATGAAATTGTTAAGAGGAACCCCACGCCGCCCCCATTACCAGCAGAGGTTCGACAAGTTAACCAACCTACAGCTGCTGCTGCTGACAAGGGCGAGGTGTGGGAATTGAGCGAAGAAGATATTGAAGAATATGTTGAAGAACGGCCCACTCCACCTCCATTGCCAGCAGAGGCTCGACAAGTTGATCAACCTCCAGCTGCTGAGGCTGTTACTGGTGAGGAATTCCCACCACCATTACAGTCAGATGACGCAGAAAAAAGCCCGGACAAAGTGCCTCTCCCCTGGAAAAATCTGGCTCAGATGGAAACCCGCATGTTTGCAGAAGAGAATACAAAAAAATGGCTAGTCTTGGCGAAAGGTATAGGTACTGTTGGTGGTCCGGCCAACTATACCCGTGGCGACGATAGATTTGAACTGATGATGAAATTCAATCTGAGTAAATTTTGCCGTTTTGATGTGATTGCTGAACGTTTATTCAATCATATACTCAATGGTACTGCCCATGAAAAAGACCTGCGCTTTGACAGGCTGAACATGCTGGATTTACTGGATAAATGGGTGGTGACGTATATAGGAAAATTATTTGCGGCCGAAGTTGATTTACAGCAAATAGATATGGATTTAGCCAGAACTTTTCATGATCTGATTGAGGTGGGTATTTATAATGATGCTGTAGAAATACGAAACAGATTCAATGATCCCAATAAATTCAAAGCTGAAATTCGCGAGTATGTTAAACTTCTCACCTCTCCGCAGGCCAGACCGGCCACGCAAATTGGTGGCATTGTAGTTAGACCTCAAACAAAAGAAGAAGATCATTTATTAAACTCTCTGAAAATACTGCTGGATGAATGCGAAAAAACAGCTATTGATGGAAAAACCTGCGCTTTTTTTCTCAACTTGGTGGGACTTGAGAAATATCTCGAACGTTTGGATCAAATAACAGTAGAGATAGTTAGAATAGCTGAAGCTCATGAAGGTCAGGAGGATGTGAATAATCAGGCAAAAAAAATACTGGCCAGAATGCATGATATTTATATTGATTTATCTACCAGGAAGAAAGAAGTGGAAGCTAAGCTGGAACAAAAGCACCGAGAGAGTTTCTGGCATTTCGATGCAGACGCAGGAGAAACTGTCGATACTCCCCGACCTTATAAATATGCCGTGCTAAAAGTTAAAGGTAGAACAAAAGTACTTTTCCCTGGAGTGATTTCCATTGGGAATGATATAGTGAATATAATTGAATTACAGAGGACAACTGATAAACATGCCTTACTATACCTTCATAATGATGGTGAGTGGTGGATAACAGAGGTTAATACTAATCAAGGCCGTCTACCCATAAAAGTGGATCAGGAGTTGCTGATGCAACCCATACCATTACCAGACAGCAAGAACATACAAATTGGCTCTAATGTAATTAAATATGAGAGGAATCATGAATTCACTGCGCTGGCGCTTCGTAAAGCGGTGCAAGATTTTATAATTGAGTATCGTGAGTTGTGGGCGCATCGAAAAAAAGCTACTTCGGAAGAGTTGGCGGCGTCCAATCGAACACTGGACCATTTACGTGATATGGGGCTGTGGGATGGCACGTTGTATCTCGTGGAGAGTAAAAAGAAGGCGCCGAATAGCGGCAGTGCAGAGGCGTTTGCACTTTGATGGAGGTTGCTTTATAATGGAGGGGACTTTAGAAAATCTAATAAATACAAATTTATGAAATATGTTGGTGCTAGAAGAGGTTTTACTTTGATTGAGTTGCTGATAGTGATTTCCATTATCGGTATTTTGGCGGTGGCGTTGCTGCCAACTGTAACCAATGCGCCGAAAAAAGCCCGTGATGCTTCACGAAAGGCTGATATTAATAAAATATTGACAGCGGTTGAGCAATATAATGCTGATAAAGGTAGTTATCCTGATACTTTTTGTACAGCTACGATAGCCGCTGATAGTCCGGTGTTAGCATATTTCTCCGGTGGCACAGCCCCAAAAGATCCTACTCCCGGTAATACTGTTGGTGGTGATTGTAATGGAGGATATAAGTTCTGCCGTAAGAATGGAGACAAGTATTCTTATGTGATTGCGGCTAAAATGGAGGATAAGAAATCTAATAATGCGACGGAAACTGACTTAGCTACTTGCGGCCCTGATCAACCTTTTACCATGCCAAGTTCTGTCCCAGCGAATCCAACAATTTATCTAATGGCCCAATAGTTTTCGATTTGAATTGAAAATAGCAAAAGCCCCCGCGAATGCGGGGGCTTTTTGGCTGTAGAAAGCTTAGAGATAGGATGTGAGTACTCAATAAAGATTTGGCATAGTAATTCCTCCAATTGTGGCAATAGAGTCGGCGGAAAAAACTAAAACTGCGAGACGTTTTGGGAAGTAAAAACCGGTTTAGCAACAAGTCAATGCAAAATGCCGGATTTTGGCTTGTTGTATAGGCGGCGAGGCTTTTTTTGTATAGGCGGGGTTTGTTATAATGTAAAGAGCCTAAAAATGGCTCAAATAAAAAGCAAAAACCGAAATACGTCTTGAAATTCTCCTGGAAGCAAATTAGGGGTAAAATTACCGCCAAATGGCAGCGCATTTTGGCCAGTGTTGTATTGAGTTTTTTTGTATTCAATACCGCCAGTTCTAGTGTGCTGGCCTGGTCGATGGTGGATACCGCCCAGGCTCAGAGCAGTCTGGGGGGCATGTTGAATTCCGCTATCGGAGGACTGTTTGGCGCGGGAGAACAGGTATTGCAAAAGTTTTCTGATCGGGCGGGGGCGGAGCGTGATAAGGCGGCCACCAGTGGTAAGAAGCAGTTTGATTTGGTGGCCATCTTGGTGGCCTCGGATATAGCCGAAAATTCCCGCAATTATGATGGGCTGGCGGCCAGTCACAATGCCACCGTGCCTGCTGGCGCGGCCAATGACAATCGTCGTTTGAATGACACCACTTTACTGGGGCGCGTCGAACGCTATGCACGTGACATACAGCGAGACGCTTGGCAAAAAGCTTTGATTATACGAGTACGCCCGGATCAGTCCACAGTGGAAATAGCGCGCGCCCTGGAAAAATTATATCGAGAGGGGGATGGTACAATCAGTGAATACAATCGTCTGAAGGGTTTGGTGATAATCGGGGATGTTCCCCTGCCTGTGGTGAATAAAAATGGGAATAGATTGGTGAGTCTTTTTCCTTATACTGATTTTGACGACACTTATTATGTGCATGACACTGCCAGCGACGATTTTGTGGTGAATAGCACTAATATCAAACCAGGCGCCGAAGTATGGCATGGCGTGATACGCCCACCGGTCAGTGGAGAAGATGGTTATAAATTGCTGGCCGAATATTTTGATAAAAATCATTTATTTAAAATTGGTGATAGCGCTTACAAGGACTTTGATAAGAAAATTTTTTACAGTGATTTAAATAAAGAATTCAATTTAATCAGCACTGAAGGCATACCGGCTTATCAATCTTATTTGAAATACTGGGAGGATATCAGTTATTTCCGCTTCAATAAAAACTGGGCTAAAAAACTTTTTGGTGAGAGCAGCATGGGGCGGACGGGCGGCGATGGTGTGGATAATGATGGTGATACCCGCATCGATGAAGATACTGCCGATGGTTACGATGATGATGGTGACGCGGAAGCCGGCAGCCCGCTGTTTGGATTGATTAATCGGGTGGATGATGATCGAGATGGTAAGGTGGATAATGATGAGGAGGGGGTGTGGGGATATTGTTCAGCTATTCCAGCCAAAGGTAAAAAGTTATTGGAAAACTGCCAGGCTCCGGGACAACCCTATAAAACTGGAAATTTTTACCATACCAAAGCAGGCAGTAAATATTTTGTGGCCGATGATATCAACAACAATGACACTGTAGATCAACGCATAGATGAAGGCATAGATGAAGATGACGGTGATCCAATGCTACGTATCGACAATGATCGCGATGGCCGGGTGGATGAAGATACTACCGCAGACAATGATGCCGACGGTGATAAAAAAAGTGATGAAGATGGCCCCGGTGATATGAATGGAGACCGCTGCCCTGGCCAATGTAAAGTGGATGAAGATAATGATTCAGTGGATGCCGACTCGGATTTCTGGCCAACCGGTTATGAAAAAGATTATGGCTCACTGGATTTGACCATAGCCCAGCTGGGAGATTTGATCAGTGCCGCCGCTAATGGCAGCGTCAAGGAAGCTTTTGCTTCATTGAAAACTCCCAATAATCCGGAAAACTTTTTGAGCTTTCCGCGTATATTACTTTTTATCCCGCCCTTTCCACCCATACTGTTTCCACGCATTTTTCCTTTTCCCAATGGTGATGAATGGATAGATGAAGGTAGCGTGAATAATGATGATGAAGATGATTTGGTGGACGAAGATGGCACTGCCGACAATGACAATGATCAGGACGGCAGTATGGACGAAGATGGTGGGGATGTGCTGGGTAATGGAGGTAAAGGTGATGGTGGCAATATGTTTGATAATCTGCCGGATATACGCAGCAAGGATGTGATTATGTCCTTTTTCAAAAAATATAATGAACTTTTTGATAATTTTTATACTACCATCAATAGCTGGGTAGACGGAACAGGGCGCTATCAGAGTGGATACAAATCACCAAGCGGCCAAAGTATTTCTGATCTGGTAACTTTTCCTTTTTTGATCGCGGCCAAGGATGAATTTACCAGGGTTTATCTGAAATCAGTTAATGATGCTCTGGAGAGACGCATAGATAATTATGTTCAGAAGCTTCAATACGACGTGACTTTGAGCAAAGGTGCTAATTTGAGTGGCTACATTGTGCTGCCCGATGATAATGGAGTTTTTCCGGCCAATCAGAAATTAAAATTCCAGGACATTAGTTTTATCAATTTTGGTTATCGCAATGATAGTTTCTTTTCTGGAATTGAGGCACTATTGGACGCCCTGAAGACCTTTACCACCGCACCAATTTCAGCTGACTCAGCGAAGCGTGCTTTCTTAAAAACCCTCAAAGGTAGTATCAATGCCCTAACGCCGATTTATATAAATGGCAAACCTATTGATTCTATTACAAATATAGTTCAATGCTCGCTATATCGCGGGTCGGAAGGTGATGAAAACAGTCAAATGGTGATAGGTAATACCGTTTATGATCCGCTGGCTAATTTTAATAAAGAAAAACCACCACAAATGCCTGCCGAATGGAATGCTTTTCCACGAGAGGTATTGACTGGGGATGATGATAATGACTATGAAGGACTGTTTTGGTGGTGGGGTAATCACAGAGATTCACCACTAGTGAAATGGCTCGTAAAACAGCGATTATTAAACAAATCCTTTGCTGGATGTTTTGCGGAAAATGCCAGTGATCCTACGCGCTGCTTCCCTGGTTTGGCAACCAGATATATATTCAGTTTAGGTGGCACCAGGCAGGTAAAAGGCATACCGGCGAGTGCCGTCAGCCACCAAGCTTGTTTTGATTTCAAAGAAAAAGATGGTTATGACGCTTACGCTCTGGCAGCAAATATTTATCTAAAATTTCTTTCGGAAACACAAATGCCGGAGGAGAAAGAGAAATTAAACAATATTAAACCTGCCCCAAGCAGTGCTCAGGCCGCTCCACGCGATATAGTACTGTTGGATTTTGGTAATGCTGATAAAGCTCCCTTAGAGTATGAAATAGCACCAGGAAATTTCCTGGCTATACCCCCGACACTGACAGTAATGGCAATGGCAAGCCCGACATTGAGTAAATTGAAAATTAATTTTGAGCAAATACTAAAGGCTTATCTGGGGGGTGATCGCTTGGATAATAACGCCAATGGTAGTATTGACGAAGCCGCTGAGGCCTCTATGCAATTTTTTGCTATCAACAGTTCTAATCATCAGGTTAATTGGACACAGGTTGGTGAGCAGCTACTGTCCACCGTGCGCAATGATGAGGCCGCAGTTGAGGCTAAAAACAAACCACTGTTATTTGGCCCAAATGTCATAGCTGGTGCTAAAGAAGTTTATATAAGGGTTAATCCTATTCCAGGTAAACCGGTAAGCTCGCTGGCATTCCATAAAGAACCTACAATCGATACCATTCAGGCGCAAACCTATGAATTGGAACGTGATGCCAATGGAGATTTTATTGAGGATAAAACTTTGAGTGAACAGGCCAGACGTGAGCGCGGTCGATACAAAACTGTTACCAAAACCGTCCCCGACCCTGCTGATAAATCTAAAAATATAACCGTCAGTAATGAAACCCGCACGGCCATCAGTATACCGATAGATAGTCCACGCTATGTGACTTTCATGGACAGTAAGGGAAATTATCAAAAAATTATTTATCCCAATGCTTTCCGCGCTAAGGATTTGGGCAGCTTCCGTCAGCAATTGGTGGATTTGGAAAAACAATTACAAGCTATACAGGTGAATCCCGCCTATGCCAGTCTCGGACCAGCAAGTGTTAGTAATTATCTAACCGGAGTAATGGAGAGCACTCTGGCTACTGATGTAGTGAATACTTCGCTGGATGAGATCAGTGTGGTGGCGGAGAAAAAACTGGCTGATGCTTTGAATTGGAAAGCTCTGGATATAGATGAAAAACATGATTATGTGCTGCGACATTATTGGGGTAGTGGATTCAAGCCATATACTCCACTCATCGAGGCGGGGCGGGGTTATGAAGTGTTGTATTTGAATTCCAGTGGGGGCGCGGATGCTTTGTCGATGAAATTTAATAAAGATATTCCTTCGGTAAAAAATGAGCCGTTGGTGGAGAAGGTGGATTGTAAGCAACCTGCCAATGCTGGTAAAGCGGCTTGTCGTGGTGGCGTGGATGTACCGGTGCCGGGAGGTACTGTTGGAGCAGGCAAGGCTGGTGGCGCGGGCACACAGGGTGAGGCGCTGGATGAATCAGTAATTATTTTTGAATGGTTCCCACGCCTACAAAAGTGGGCAGCGGAAACTGCTGATATAATCAAAGGTAAAAATGCCGTCAAAGCCTGTCCGGCTGGTGGATTTACAGATTTGCCTGGGGATACGGGCCTGGCTCTGGAATCCTATCGCCCACCAGTAGTACTGCCAGTACCGCTGGACACCGATGGCAATGGACGACCAGATCAGGCTGATGCCACCAGACAATTACGCTTAACCCTAGCTGACCCAAACAGGACAGTACTGAGAGCCGGATCCGCCGATCAGGTGGAAATGGTGGTAGAAGCACTGGATGGGCGGGGACAAGTGAATTTAAATGATAGTTTCAACACTGTAACCCTGCGGCTGGAAAATCTGTCTGGTAGTGGTCAGATAGCTGTGCTCGCCGGTGGAGTAAATACTGATGCTACGAGCGGAGGACCTGTGCGATCGAGCGCGGATGCCACTCTGGTTAATGGTCGAGCCGTGTTCATAGTGCGTGCCGCTGAAAATAGTGGAACAGTGGCGGCCCGCGCAGAAATGGCACTTCCAGGTGGGGCTGGACTAATCAGCAGTGACACCAGACAGATAACTGTCAGTAAAGAAGTGATTAAACTCACTTCCTATCGCCGTTACAATACATATAAATTCGCTGAAAATGGTGCCGCCGGTTATAGCGTGCATGATGAAAATGGAGCCTTGGTGGCTGATATAGATCCCAAGACCGGATATATTTCACTACTAGCCAAGGGGCATGAAGTGCGCGTGCTGCCGGCCAGCGGTAGTAAACCTTTGAGGCAGGCCATCGTGCGGCTAGCGGATGATAAAGTGCTAGCCATACTTTATTTCGTGGTGGCTGGCCGGCAGCCGGTGGTGATGGATACTGCCAATGTTGACTATGCAAAACAACATGCCTCACTGAAAGGTGTGCATGCTAAGGATTTGGTTGGCAATGATAATTTGAAATTGCAGCCGGTAACCGATGAACCGGATTTAACAGGAGCTTTGCAATTGGTGGATAGTCGTATCAAAGAAAATGGTGGCCGAGTTGCTGTGATTGATGGCCGAGGTAATTTGTTTACCAATTTAAAAATTAAAGTTAAAACTGGCCCAGCCAATGGACCGGTGATATTTGTACTGGAAGATCAGGGACGAGCGGTGCTGGAAATGTTTGTGGGCGCAAAATTTGAGGTGATTACTACACTGCCCTATGAACAGGTAAAAAATCTTTTTGCGGCGGGCGTGCCGGCACTAATGATGGCGGGCAATTGGTTGATAGGCAAGGCTCACGCCCAAAACTCGGCGGCCACATCGACTCAGACTGGCTCACAATCGACTGGCCTTGGGGCGAGCGGTTCTTCAACAAAAAATAGTTCACCAACTGCCAGTGTCGGTACTATCAGCGCCACGGCAAAAGTCCCCAGGGTGGCAGAACTCCCTGATACGGACAAAGATGGTTTGAATGATTTGGAAGAAATCAATATTGGCACCAAAATTAATCAGGCTGATACTAATGGTGATGGCCAAAGTGATTTGGCTAATTTACAGGCTGGTGTAGATCCAAGGGTGATTGGTAAAACACTCTTTAGTGATATCAAACCGGGTGAAGAAGGTTTTGCGGAAATAGTAAATCTGTTCCGTCGTGGTGTTTTGGTGGCTGATGAAAAAGGACAGGTACGGCCAAAAAACAAAATCACCCGTGAAGAATTTATTAAATTCGATTTGGGTGGGATTTGTGTTTTGTGTGATCGTTTTGAAAGCAAAATACAAAAAAATATTTGGGATTTGTATAGTAAAAATCCTTTCCCGGACCGTGATATAGCCGATCAATACAAATACTGCGTAGCTGAGGGAAAGAATCGAGGCATTATTTCCGGATATAAAGCATTTATCAATATTGGCCTCTATGTACCAAAAGCCAATATATCACGTGCGGAGGCTACTAAAGTCATATTAGAAACCGCCCGACAGCAAATAGAAAGTTTCCCGGCTTTTGTGGTTAATGAAAATCTGCGCGGTAAACCCTGGTATTATAATTATCTGCTGACCGCACAAAAAGAAGGCATTTACCCACGTGGGAAATTTACAGCAATGGATACTATGTCTCCGGCGGAATTTCAAAAATATTTGGATAATGAAATCATACGCGCCTCCTCCGGATTGCCGGGAGGTTTGGCTAATAGCTCACTGCTGCTGTGGCTTTCTCAGCCAATTAGTCGGGTGGAATTTGCCATCATGGTTTCCCGCTTCACAGATCGTTACAACTGTAACAGCCTGGATAAAGATGGCGATGGCCTGCCAGATAATTTTGAAAAATATATTTATGCCACTAGCCCTACCGATGCAGATACAGATAAGGGTGGCGTCAATGATGGCGCGGAAGTGTGGCGCGGTAGCAACCCTCTGGACGCCAGTGATGATTTCCCCAAACCCAAAGAAAATCCTGATGATGATCCAGATAAAG
This sequence comes from uncultured Candidatus Peribacteria bacterium, assembly GCA_964528305.1. Classification (GTDB taxonomy): domain Bacteria; phylum Patescibacteriota; class Gracilibacteria; order UBA1369; family UBA1369; genus CAZGSD01. Next base: position 88,492 of record CAZGSD010000001.1, read on the forward strand.
ATTGGCTAACCACTGGCCGTGAACGTCAAATCGGCACTGATCCTTATGATCCTGATACTGATGATGGCGGCGTAAAAGATGGTATGGAAGTGCTGCTTGGTATAAATCCGCTGGAGAAAGCTGATGATAAAACATCTGGACAGGGCTCTGGACTGGAAAGTAATGATAAAGACGGCGCTTATTTGTCTGGTTTGGATGTACGCAGCAAGACGATTTATAGTCTGCCAGATGGTGGAGCAATTGATCAGTCACAAATCAATACAGAGGAAACTGATCGCCTGCCGGCCGATGATGAAAGTGAGCTCTATGTACGGGCCACACTTTATGATGCCAATGGGGAATTGAAAGAAAATGACAATAGCAGTGTGGTGCGATTTGCTTTTAAAAATCCTGAAGATGCTAAGAGTGCCATGCTGGAGCAGCAGCGCGTGCGCGTACAAAATGGACGAGCGGAAACGGTGCTTACTGCCAAAACAAAAACCGGCCTGCCCATCATTACCGCTTCTTTGGAAAATCAAAAAGTTCCATCTGATCAGCGATTGATAGAAGTGTATGCACTGGAACCAGCCAAGGCATTGATCACCGCCCAGTCCCCTATCATACCGAGTGGTGGAAAATCCTCTACCATGCTGAAGGCGCAGTTGTTGGATAGAAATGGTAATTTGGCTAATAGCGGCAGCTACACTGCTACATTCACTTTGGAACAAGCGGAGGGTGTCACCGCGCCTGTGAGCGCCCAATTGGAATCCAAAGTGGATGAAATAAAGGATGTTGCAGGCATACAAATGAGTTCGGTTACTGGAGAATATGAATTAAAATTAAAATCAGGCATAAGCCCGGAAAATTTACGGGTGAAAATTGCCTACCAAGATAAAGTACAGCTGGCTGAACAAAACGCTAATAATGCCACTGCCGACCTGCTCAATCTGGGAGCGCAGATTTTTAAACCGGCTGAAGTGATTGGAGAAACAACAGTGGCGACGCGCAATGATTTGGCTTTGATTATGAGAGCTGGGAAAACTGGCCTGGCTAGCGACGCACAGGATGAAACGGAAATTACCGTGAGTGTCGAAGATGCTTTGGCCCAGCGTTTGGATAAATTTACCGGCCTACTTAATGTAAAAATACTAAATGCTCAAATGGGCACTTTGGTGAGCATGACTGGCAAAACTGGCCCAACTTTGGGCTTGGAACTAATTAATGGAGAAGCTAAATTCAAAGTACGCAGCTCCCTGAAAGCCGGTGAAATTGTCTTGAGCGCTACCGTAGAGGGATTGCCTCCAGCGGCTTTGAAATTAGAAAGTTTTGCTTATAGAGCGACCAGATTGGTGTTAGAAAGTAGCGCTAGTGAAATAGATGCTGATCCAAGACGTACTTACTCCGCTAGTGTGAAATTATATGACAGTGCAGGTAATTTGGTGAAGCGGGATAATTCGACTTTGATTAATTTTTCTCTGGACCCGGAAAGCGCTAAATTTGCCAAATTAACCTCCGGTAGCCAAGTGCGAGCCAACTCTGGCATGGCCAGTGTCAATTTCCAAACTGGCACCTTGACGGGGCCGGTACGACTTCGAGCTAAAGCCGCTGGGTTGATAGATGGTTATCTGGAAATATATGCCGTGAAAAAATTCCGTGGTGAAGAATTCCGTCAGATTAAACCAAAATTCCTTTATGCTGATTTGCTGGGCGCTAATTATGGTGACGTGACTACTCCCGGTTATCTAGGAGGATGGTTTGTCTTTAGTGGCAAAGTGCAAAGTGCTGTGTCGATGATTACTGAGCCCAAACCAAAACTACGTCTAGCTGACGTGCTAACCAGTGGTAGCGTGATACCGGGCGATGAAGCTGATTTAGAGATACGGGTGCAACCGACTGGTTCGGATAATGCGGTGACCAGGCAGATAGTGAGCGACATCGGTATTGGACAGGAAGTAATGGAAATTACCGTGGTGCCAAAACCACAAACGCAATTGAAAATAGTAAGCACACCCGAACAGGCTGAACGACGGCTGGAAACAATTAATGTGGTTAATATGCTTCTGGAAGATTCACCATATAGTTTGGAAAATGAAATTGAGCGGGTGAATGTACTCCGAGCTGGGCAATTGATAGCAACCATTGGACGAGACGCGCGAATCAGGCTCTTCAGCCCCACCCTAACTCTGGAGAGATATGATGGTGGCACTGGCCGTGAGATAGACTGGGTGCTGGCGGATAAAGGCAATGCTTTGGCACGCGTCATTATGACTCCAGGTAATTTGGGTGAGGTGAAATTGCTGGAGGAAAACATGACTGTGCCGCAGGCTCCTGGAGTGTATTTACGCAAATTGGCCAGTATCAGTGGACGAGCTTTCCAGCCGGCTTTTTCTGGTAATTCAACAGTGTTGCCACGTGGTTATTCTTATCTAGATGAAACCAGGACACTCGATAAAAGCAAAGGGCCGGGGCTGGCTTATCTGTCTCTGGAATCTGCTGACACGGAAGATGGTGTGGGACTACGTGGAGAAAATAAAAATGTACTGTTGTTTGCGGCTGGCAATACGGTGGGACAAGCTAATCTGCATTATGCTTCTGATGGCGGCGTGGTGCTCGGAGATCCAACAGTGCGAGTAGATAATCAACGGGAACCTGGAACTTTGGATAAACTCTATTCAGCTACAGGATTCACGCGTGACATTGGCCGAATGATTTTTGCCGGTGATAAACCGGTCAAAGAAGTAGCGACTATGGATTATGATAATGACGGCGACAGCGATGCCTTGGTGATTTATAAAAATGGTGAAATTAAACTGTTGGAAAATCTCAATGGCGGTAAAGGCTTTGCTGATCGTGGCATGCTTCTCAACTTCCCCAATGGCGTACTGAGCCAGGCTGTGCTGGATATCAATGATGATGGCTGGCAAGATTTGGTGGTAGCAACGGCGGACAGCTGTAAAGTTGGTGAAGTTTGTCTCGATGCTTATTTAAATAAACAGAGCAGTTTTGTCCGACAAAATCTGAAACTCGCCGGCTATAATGCCAAAAATAAAATTTACATGCTGCGCGCCGCTGATATGAATCAGGATTCTTATCAGGATTTGGTGGTATCGGATGATACCGGTACGATTAAAATTTTCTATGTAAGGGCTGGTAATGTAGATACAACCGGCAGTACTGTGGGTAATTTGGGTGTAAAAATAAATAGCAGCACCAATTTGAAAGCTGAAGTGTTTGCGTATTATTCCGGCATGGTCGGCAATCAACCAGGCCTGACTGATGATAAAAATTTCGAGAAGGTGGTGCTGGCTGGGGTGAATAGTGCCAGCGATCGTCAGGTGGAGATCAAATCCGTGGGCGGGGACAGCGTACTTGGAAATAGCGTTAAGACGGTGCGGGACGTGACGGAACCTTTTAATGTCCTGGCTGAGGGAGATCAATTGGAATATAGTTTGAAAATAGTGAATTCCGGTGGGGCGGCAGTGTCGGATTTGTTGATTGGAGACATAGTTCCGGAAAATACCAGCCTGCAGGTGGATTCGATTAAATGTGTGGATTGTACAGGTCGCCTCACGCCGCTGGAAACCGGTCAAAGTTTGCGACCATATCTGCTCTCCGGCATAGATTTGCCGGCCGGTGGCAGTCGTACAATTACCTATCGTGTGACGGTGAAAGATTTGCCCAAAGTTAAAATTGCCGTGGGGCAAAATCTGTCCAGCAAATATCCGGTGCGCGATGGTTATCCCGATATAGCCGCAACTCCGGAGAATAATCCCACAGGCAAAGTAGTTTATTATTATTCCACCGGAAAAAATGCCGCCACTGGCAAAGTGAATTATGCTGAAATGGTGATCAGTGGAGATAGTGGGGCCGGCAGCGGTTATAAGCCAGCTACGGATGCGTCCGGAAAAACTTTGGGACTGGATTTACGTTTGTTGGAGCAGAAAGGAGCTGACGGCATGCCCGTGGCGTTGAAACACTTTTTGGATTATGGCACATTCCCCGGACTGGATTTGGGTGGAGCGGCTGGTGGTAGTAAAACAGGGGGCACCGGCGGGTCCGGTGATACCATCGCCGGGCTGCCCGGTATAGGTGATGCTTATGCAGGACTGCAGGAGGGGCTGGAAAGCGCCGCCGGTGCCTTGCAAGCCGGTATCGCCGCGTTGACCTGTTCTGGTGGCTGTATACCGATGCCGATAAATTATTCTTTCTTAACCCCAGGCCCCATTAACGTAATGGGCGTGCCAGGTGGTTTTGATCCTGGACTACCGGTATTTGCCTGGGGAGTTCCAAGTATCATACCAGTGTGGCCACCTTCACCATATCAGGGTTCGCTGGGTGGACGCTTGTATGTATCTCCAACTCTTACTGGCAAGGTGGCCATGTCTACTTGTTTGGGCCCATACTTAATCGGTTTTGGTCCGCTGCCCGGAAATTGTTTCACAGTGGTATTGCCGGTAGATCCTTTGGCTGGACTTTGTAAAGCCATTGCCGGAGCTATCGAAGGTACCTTAGCTGGAGCGAATGAATTGATTAGTGATGGTTCCGGAACTTTAGGCACGGCTTCTGATGGTAGTTTGGCCGACAGTCCAACTGCCGATGGCAAAAATTATACCGGTGGTTTCCAGGGCGCGACCAGTTTGGGCAATTATGGCTACAAAGTGAATGCCCGAACCAATATACGCATACCCGGTTTCCCATCTGTGCTGACAGACTGGTTGGACAATCAAAGTTCAGAAATTATCAATAAATTGACCGATTTACCGGATATATATGTATTGCTGCCGGATCTGCTTTCACCTTTCCGCCCCAATGCCAGCGGAAAAAATGAGGCGGTGAGTGGAGCGGATAATTTAAATGAAGGAAATCCAAAAGTTAAAAAAGAGCCGGTTACTGAAAAGGGATTAAGACAAGTGTTGGCTGAAATCAATAAAATACCGATGATCAATATCGTGCCACAGGAGGTGTTGATCAAAATTCCTTCGCTGACGCCGGCAGAGATAGACCGTTTCATTAATGATGCCAAACAATGGGTGGAAGATGAAAAAGCGGAACTGGAGAGAGTGAAATCAATTTGGAAATGTGGACCGTTCCGGGAAAAAGTTACTAATGACAGCGGTCAAGAGGTGCCCGGATATATCGACGCGAATGGACGAAAAGTTTATGGCGAGCGGCCCTATATGAAATTCTGTGACATGCTGACTGTGGATATGACCAAGCTGATACAGTCGGTGGAGAAAAATATTGAAACGCTGGAAAGCTATAAAGTATTCCCACGCCAAGTGCTGGCTTGGAGAAATATGTTGACTAAATATGTCGCTCAAATCATCTGTTATATCGATGCCATAGTACAATTCTTTGTCGGCAATATTTCCAAATGGATGAATCAGGCCAATGGCTGGGTTGATGCTGTAGCGACTCTAGTTGAAACTATAGCGACCTGGAAGCTTTTGTTTGATCTGGTAGTGGATTATCAGGCGTCCTGTGACAAATGTACTTCAGCTAGATTTTCGCTGCTGGAACTTATTTTGAAATTATTTGCCATTATACCCAGTCCGCCGGTAATTCCTTTCCCCAAATTGCCGGATATTTATCTGGATTTCTCACAAGTTCAACTGGGCGTGAAAATTCTCTGGCCGGATTTGAAATTCCGACCGGAAAGACTGGTGCTGCCCAAATTACCACGTATTGTGCTGCCGGAACTACCGACTTTCCGTATAGAGTTGCCGACCATACCACAATTGCCACCATTACCGACTTTGCCCGATCTACCGGATTTGCCACCGCTGACTTTGCCGGCTTTGCCCAATTTACCACCGCCCCCAAAAATCCCTGCTCTGCCGGGCGCCATCAAAGCGACAATCAATGTATTAAAAGTAATTTTCAAAATACTCTGTTTGATCAAGAAGGGTCTGATTCCCACCCATGAAACAGTGCTAAAACCAACAGTGGAACATATGACTGAACGTGGCTTGTCTCCCCTGCTGCCATTTGATTTGGGCTTGGCATTCCAGGCTCCATCTATCAGTTACAATTTTGTGAATCGCGTAGTGCTCAGCGTGAAAATCAATTTGAATAAAGCGCTGAATTTCACTGTGTTATATGACGTGGTAAAATTGGTGGCTGATAAATTAAATGTTATTAGCACGAATTTTGCCGGTGCGGCTAATAATCTGACTAAGACTCTAGAGGCTCTGGCGGCTGGTGCTGCCAATACGGTCAATTCTGGATTGGATGCCGTGGTGCCGGATGGTAATGCTGGCGGTAGTGGCGCTGGGGTGGGCTCTACTAGCGGTGGAGCTGGTGGTAACCCACTGTTGAATTATTTACGAGAATGGGATTCTACAACTGTAGATACAATCGGTGCGGCTTTGAGTGCGGATCCACAACTGGCCCGTGATCTGGAAATGTTCTCACCACAATTAGCTGGTGCTATGGCAGCTTTCCACCAAAACAGTATTGATCTGACTAAGGAAGCCAGCCGTTACCAGGCTATGATAGACAGTGGTGCCTATGATGATATAGAACTAGTGGCCGGCCAGGTGCGAGTGACTGGGGAAGATGCTCTGGCGGGTCGATCAATAGATGAGATAGAGAAGATCGATTGGGGTAACCTCCTGGCCGGCCTGGATGGCGATTTCCAGGAGACTAGGAAGCTGGCCAATTTGCGTGACAATTTATTGGCTATGGCCAAAGAGAATCAGGATATAGATAGAGCTTTATTGGCAGAAAATGATTTACAAAAAATGGGTGTGCTGCTGGCGGAAGCTCCAACCGCGAGTGAAGCTTTAACTGCGGCTGGATTTGCCGGAGGTAGCATGATTGCCTCAACTCAAGCGAAGCTTTATGCACAAGTACCGAGTCTAAATGACATAGTGAGCAATAGTGGTTTACCGGCCAACATTCAAAATAAACCGGTAGCCAAAGGTATGTTTATTTACAATGAAAATCTCAAACAGAATGAAAAGATTTTGAATTATGAAGAAGAGTTGTCCTCCCCGATCACCATGAACTTTATCGATACTGATGAGGATAGTGATAAAGATTTGCTGTACTCGTTGGGTAATAATCTCTATATCAAAGAAAATTATTCCCGCACTGGTAATATGGGGGCTTTCTATGCTGGGCAACCGCAATCCCGTGACTTGCAGGATTATGTGCCGGCCAGGCCGGCGGTGCGGGGGCTGATTTCAGAATTCAGCGGAAATAAAACTGTGGATTTGAAATGGTTGGCTGATGGTGGGGAAGGCTTGGCTGGTTATGAAGTTTTGATTGGAGATAAATTGGGCGGGGCGGCCAGATCAGGAGTTACTAATGCTGTTAATATCCCCGGCCTGCTGAAAATGATTTTCTTGACGGATAGTGGCCAGGTGGCCGCCCCGCTGACTAATTCTCTGCTACAGCCAGTAAATGAAAACACTTATCAATTCCCACCATCTGTGTTGCAGGAATTAATAGTTACTGAAGTTAGTGGTGACATCGTTTATAACGGCCCTGAGCAAATACGTCTAATTGCCGGCGGAGAAAAAGTAAGGCTGCAGTCCGGCTGGCAAGTGATGGCCATAGGTGATAGTAAATTCAAGATTTGGGAAGAGGGCCAGGAAAAAAATCAGCATGAAATGTTGGCTAGAGAATTGATTACGATGCCAGAATCTTTTGGTGGCCAATTGGAGATACAATTAGCTAGTGGTGCCGCAGTACTGATTAAGACTGACAAACAATCGCCCAATCAGCGACTATTGCCCGGCAGCAAAATTGAAACTGGAATAAAATATACTGCTACAGGCACGGCCAATGCTTTGATCAAACTCAGTGGAGACAGTTATACCAGACTGGACCCGGGACAATCATTGCAGGTAGAAGTGCTGGCTGATGCCTCCCAACCGTCCGCCACTATAAAACTGGAAAACGGCTTCTATTATGCGACAATTAAATCACTTTATAGAAATGGCTTCCGGGGATTGATATCGGAAAGCGCTCTGCTCTGGCCCAATATCTGTGCTGACCGCCAAGCCCCTCTACCTTTGGCCGGGCCAACCGAAAGACTGGTAGCAATTTTCAAAACTATCAATATTGATGCCGGAAAATCTTTTGATGCTTTTGGTAAAATTCAAAAATACTATCTGGATACTGATCTCGCTACTGACTCAGACAATGACGGCAATGCCACCAATGATAGCAATTTAGGTCGTGATAAAAATCCGGCCGTGGATAGTGATGGTAATGGTGTTAGTAATGATGATTTGGATGAAGCCAATTTTGTGCTGGGACCATATACGGATTTGTCGACGCGAAAAGTAATGCTTAATGTGGTGGATGAAAGTGGCAATACAGCACAGCAGGAAATCACCATTAAAGTCTATGTGCCGGCTATTACATTGGACCCCAGTTCCGGTGCTACTATCAGCGGTAATGTCGATGGGGCGGAGGCCAATATGCCTGTGGCCATCATACGCGACCGCGCTGGTGTGCGTGAGATATTGCGCACTGATTCAGCTAATGCTGATGGTAAATATTTCACTGACAGCCGTGGCCAATTCAGTATTAATGATTTGGCGCTGGCGGGCGGTATCAGTATCAAGAATGCCGCTGGTAAGGTAGTGGCGGAAGTGGACCCTGATACCGGACGGGTGATTTTGCGCGACCCCAGTCACCGGCTAGAAATATTACCGGCTGAAGAACCATTGCTACCCACTCGCCTGAATGTACGAGATGCCCAGGGCCGCATACTGGCCACTTTGTTTATAGTAGTGGATGGCAATATGGCTGTGGCCATGGAGGATGCCAATACTGTGTTTGATGCGGCGAAAATAGCTGGCTGGCAGGGTGTGCATTTGAAAAACTTACAGGCTGGGGACTTGAGTACATTGGAATTGAAAAATATTTCTACTGATGCAGCCAAATTTGGTGGAGGAGTTGAACTGGTTGAGAAATCTACGCTGAAACGTTTGGCTGTGCTGGATAGACGTGGGGATTTCTACATATATGACAATAGATTAAAATTGGGGCTTACTACAGCGAAAAATCTCGAGGACCCATTGGTGATAGACGTGGCCATGAAACAGCCTCAAGGCGACTATAAACTGCTGACGCAATTCTATACTGCTTTTGGCAATAAAAAATCTCCGCAAATTTTAGATGCGAAGAAATTCAAAATGTTTAGTGATGTTTCGACCGGCAAAGGGCCCAAATTTGATACTGACAAAGATGGCATGCCTGATTTGTGGGAACAGCAATATGGCTTTGACATTGATAATCCGGCTGATGCGGCGCTCGACACGGATCAGGATAAATTGAAAAATCTGGACGAATATCGTGGTGGTACCAATCCCCTGCTGGCCGACACGGATGGCGACAGCTATAGCGACAGCGATGAAAAAATATTTGGTAAAGATCCTCTGCGGGCGGCCACTTCGCCTTTTGCTGATGTGAATGAAAAAACGCCTTATTATGGAAGTATTTTGAATTTCTTCCAGAGGGGCATACTGGCAGGCATCCCGGCGGGCAATAGACTGAAATTCGGTTTAAATGAACCGATCAACCGTGCTGAATATGCCAAGGTGATGCTGGATACTTTTTGTATAGTACCGCGACCGGAGGCACGAACTGCCCCGGCTGTATTCACGGATATTCCATATCAAAAAGATCGACTCCCCTGGTATTTTGCGGCCACCAAGGAAGCTTATTTCCAAGGATTTATTACCGGTTATCGTGGGCAAATTGATAAGAAAACCGGACGCACGCCTTTTGCTCCAGAGGCAACCATCACTAAAGCTGAAGCGGTGAAAATCATTCTGGAAGCATTGGAAAGAGATGGCGTGATAAATCTCTCCGCCATACCTGTAACTGAACCTTATTATCTCCCATATATGCAGGCCGCGCAAAATCTGCAGCCCTATCTGCGCGCTGGAGTGCGTCTGAAAAACACTTTCCTGCTGACAGCCGATGAAGCGGCGCGGCCTGATGAAAATCTCAACCGCGGAGAATTTATCAAATTGGCCGATCGTGTGCTGGCGGCCCGGGATTGTTCCTTGATCGATGGTGATGGCGACGGCATGCCTGATTTCTGGGAAAAACAAAAAGGTTTAAACCCTTTGAAAGCCGACGCTGATCTAGACCCAGACCGGGACAGACTGATTAATGGTGAAGAATATCGTTATGGTACTGATCCACTCAATGCCGATACTGACCGTGGTGGTATCAAAGATGGTGTGGAAGTGCTGGATCGCCAGACCAATCCTTTGGACCCGAAAGATGATTATCTGGACAGTGATGGCGATGGACTGTCAGATAGTGATGAAATCAAGAAATATGGTACCAAGCCGGGCGTGGCTGATACAGATGGTGGTGGCGTCAATGATGGCGATGAAGTATTGAAAAATGCTACCAATCCTTTGAATCCGCTGGATGACTTGGATACTGACAAAGATCTGCTGGGTGACCGGGCTGAGCAGACTGTACATAAAACCAATCATCTGGATCCGGATACCGATGATGGTGGAGTGAAAGATGGCGCGGAAGTTTTCCGTGGTACCGATCCACTGAATCCTGCTGATGATTTGCTGGATATGCGGCGTGGTCTGGAACCTGGTGTGTATGTGGTCCCCCCCGACTGTGCCAGTTGCCCATGCTTATCCGCAGTGGAATACATGACTGATTTACTGCCGGGCGACAAATTGATGGCCATCATCTCCGACCGCCAAAATGATGAGATTTTTAGTGAGAGTAATATTGTGGTGGTCAAGTAGTGTCGAATAACCTGATTTTGTGCTAAAATATAAGGAAATATGCGAAAAATAAAACAGACAAAAAGGGGTTGGGGGCGAGTGGCGGTGATTGCTGTCAATTTGCTGATTATTATGTGGATGGGGATGGCTATTACCTGGGGGCAAGCCGCCCCGCCGGCGGCGAAAACTGGACAAAGTAGTGCGGCCGATACCGCAACCAACGAATTGCGTCCCGATCTAACTGGCGCCAGCAAACCGGTGGTGGATCTGGTTTCAGCCAATAATTGCCAGCTGGAATTGAAAAAATTTGCTGAGCCGGAATGGGAAAAATATAAATCTTTTATGGAGGCCAATTTTCGTAACAAAAGTAACACCAAATCCCTGATGGGTCTGGGCATAGCCAGATATGACAGGTTCAAAGAAGATATAGGTAATAAATTGCAGATGTTGACGGGCGCGCAGCTGAGTTACGCGGCAGAGTTTGGTGGGGGTAATGCTGCGCAAATTACTGGACTGGCCGATTGTGAAAGTTTAGCGCGCAAGTACATACAGGATGCTTCACAAATGTTGCGCATACGGGCCATCACCACTTCGGGCACTAAAAAGGCTTCTCTGTTTGTGGAAAAATATAAACAACTGAATAGTAAATTGCGGGCGCTGGATCTGGATATTATGAAAATGGTAGTGGGACTGTCGACTTTCGAACAAAAGTTACCTTGTTATTTAAAGAGCTGTAATTAAATGTTGAAAAAAATACTATATACAGCGGGAGTGGGACTTGGCAGCGTAATGCTGCTGACTTTGATTAATGCGGCGGTGGGCCGTGCAGAGACGCCGGCTGGTCCGCCACAAGACGCGGCAAGTTTTGTACGTAATTTTTGCTTCGATGGCAAGGTTGATCAGATGGACACCGACGATTTGGTCAATGTTTATACTGAAAAAACCAATTCGCATTTCAATGTGGCCATCAAGCAAATAATGACCAAACCACATGACGCTGTACCGACACCCAGCCTGGAAGATTATGCTAAAAATGGCGGGAATCTCTGTACAGATGCGGCCGGGCGGGAAGTGAATGATATGACTTGCCAGTCGCTGGCGGTTTGTAATCCCAAAAGTGGTACGGATCCAGGCAATCACCCTTATTGCGTGGGTGCGACTTTGCTGGGGGTGCCGCCGGTGAAATTCGCCAATTATAATTATCAGCGATTGAAAGAGATTGAGCAGCTGCGCTATGGATATTTTTGTTATAAGGCGGCGCTGGATTTAAAAAGAGAGGCAATTTTTGATGCCAGCCCACAAAGCATTTTGGCCAAGTGTGATAATGGCAGTGAATTCCGTAATGAAGATATTTGCTGGCTGAAAGATGATTGGGAAAAAGAAACAGATCCGGTAAAAAAGGCTGAACTGGAAGTGGCTCTAGCTAAGGAAGTTGGACTGCTGGGCTGGGGTAGTACGGGTAAAGCCGCTGCCAGTAGTTTGCTCACGGCTGGACTAGCTGATTTCAATAATTCCGCTGCTAAAAGAATTAAATTCATAGATGAAGAAATAGTTCGGGCAAAAAATGCTCTGGATCAAACTTTGGACGCTTATTCTCAGCTAAAAACCGCCTGGCAAATGCATGTGCGTTATATGGACGTATTTTCTGATCTGGTGAAATATCGGGATCATCTGGTGGCGATACGTAAACAGACTGATGCTTTTCCTTTCCGTTTTATCAACGCTTCCACCACTAAATGTTTGTGATGAAAAAACTCATGCTGACAATTGGGGGATTGATACTGCTGGGGCTGCCGCTCTATGGACTGACTGTTTTGGCGGCTGAGTCCAATCAGGCCAAGCGTGAGCAAAAATGTAATGTAGCCAGTGATCCTAGTTGCCGCCTGACTTCTCGGCTGGAGTATGCCCTGCGTGATGCGCATAATGAAGGTTTGAATTTTGGCGATAGTTTTGGTGAAACCGATCCGGAAAAAGTCGGGAAAAATCTCTATTTAAGTATTTATAAAAAAGCCCAGTCTGACACTTTTTCTGCTGCCATCAAAGCCACGGCCGAGCAGTATGGTATGCCGCCGGAACGCATGTCGCTAATACTGGGGGGAGATATCAGGGTGATAGTGGAAAGGGCACCACTGATGCGTTTGGACCAGGCAATTAATGTCTACAATTCCATCATTCGCTCATTTAATGATAAAAAAGATAGCCTCGATTTGGAGGCCTCCATACTGACAAGAGTGGAACCAAATGAAATGTTTGCCGATGGAGATTTGGGGAATTCTGGTTTCGATCTGGTTAATGATTTAAATAATCTGGAAATAATACTGTTCAAACGTAATGATTTGGTGACTTTTGGGGGGAATTTGGGCGGTGGTAGTGGTGGGAAAACACCTGGATCTACTGCCAATGGACTGAATGCTGCGGGGAAGCCGTTAGTGGGGGCGGGGCAGATTGGGGTGGATGCGGATGGTGGAGTAGCGGGGGGTGCGGCCGGGGCAAATGGGGCGGCTACTGGAGGACAGGCTGGGCCGGCCGCCAGTTCAAGCAATCCGTTTGAGGCCCTGCAAGAAGACAAGAGTCCCCTGCTTTCCGGTGGAGTAAATCCCAGCCAATGTTTTGCCACAGCCGATGTGGACAAAGCTTTGGAGGATTTTTCTCAAAATATTCAAAACAACAATCAATTAAAATCCAATGTAAACACAGCTGGCGACACCGCTCTCAAAGACAATGCTTTGACAGGGGGCGGGGGCCAGGGCGCCCCCAATAATGCCGGCGGTTTGGACGTCCCAGTCCCAGCCAGTACAGCCCCACGCTCCCCACAACCTCCCCTGGCCCCCGCCCCCGCCGCCGACTATTCCGCTCCAGAAATCTGCGACAACATTATCTGCGTAACACTAGAATTTATTTCCAAACCAGTCACACCTTCTTTTAACAGCAGCGATAACTGTATTCACTGCCATGTACAATTTATCAATCAGGCTTTGCAAAAAACCATTAGCCATAGCCTGATCCCCGCCAAAGCCAGCGGCAATCTGGGTGAAAGCGGGCTCTGCAAACAGGCCGCTGCCACTGCGCTGGGTTCGATAGGTATGAATGTCAGCATTAATCTGGTTCCGCCTATTACTCCAGCCAAAAATGATTTGGTTACACTGGGCAATATCACTGATGAATGGGATAAATACGCCGCCCAAAATGGCGCCTGGAATTATAATGAACAGAAACGTCGACAGCTGGAAGCCAGTAAATCCAAAAAACCGGCTGAGCTCACCCCTATCATGGGTGATATGGAAAGAGTGCTTTTGGTAGAACTAGCCAATAGCAGGGATGATGTCACCCAGGCTGAGATACTTGGTAAATCCGCTGACAGCTATGCCACTCAGAAATTGCAGGAGGCCCAGGAAATGCTGGTGGCCGAAATAGCCCGTGATGCCTATACCGAGGTAGATACCCTAAAAGTACTGAAAGATGAAATGCTGCAAATGAATAAATTCTTTGATGGTTTCCAAAAACAATTACGCACTCTGCTGGAAAAAGTCCCCGGACTGAGTTCCACCCAGGCCTGCGTAAAATTAAAAGAAAAGAAAGCCTGTACATGACACACAAAACACCACATCTCAAGATTTGGGAAAAAATCAGCCTGCTGCTGGGCGTGTTAGCTGTGCTACTGATAGGCTGGGATCTCGGTGGCTATAGTGGCCGTAGTGGTTGGCCAGTAGTATCTGCTCAGGGACTTAATAACAATGCCAGTTCCGGGGCTCAACTTTTTTGTAAACGCGACTTTAGTAATTTCATAGTCAATGGCATTGATTTTGATGGTGAGGGGTTTACCGATTATTGGCGCGATATATTGGTGATTTATAATAATAATTACTGTCAATTCGCCGATATAGACAGTTTGCTGAATCGCATCGATAAAGCCCGCAAACAGTTGCGACAGGCTTTTTATGTCTGTGATAACAATACCGCCCAGCGGGTAGCGGCACAGTATTATCAGATGTCGGCGGAGCTCTATTATCTGCGGCATTTTGTCGATACTGCGGCCAGCGTGAAACCGGAATACAGTGATGCGGAAAAAGCCCAAAAAGTGCAATTGCGGGCGGATGTCAGGGCGAAATTCATGGAGAAATTTGTCAATCAACTGAAATATTTTTCGGCTGAAGATGGAGAGAGAGTTTTCCAAAACATCCGAGCCAAATATGAAAGCAAAATGGAAAGCTATATGAATTGCCGCGATCCTAATTTCGAGCAACTGTGGGATAGAATTCAAAATCTGAAAGGCACGCTCAATTCGGTAGAGCAGCTGGGTAAAAATTTTGTGGATAGAACTAAGAGAAAATTTAGTCAAATGGCCAAAAGAATTTCTGAAAATCCTGGACTACTAACTGTGTTTTCTTCTACCGGCCTGGGTGATTTTGCCGGACGCGTAGCCAGTTTCCGCATTAATAATGAGCCATTGCAGGAATCCACTATCTGGGAACAGATCAGCAATACCGCCAAAGAAAACGCGCCTTTTACCTATGGCGATAAAAAAGCTCTCCCCCCGGCTATTACTTTTGATTTTATCGGTGATGAACTGCGTACCATAGCCAAGCGTGAAGAAGCCCGCGATCTGGACATACGCTATCTGACTGAATATGACTTGAAATACCGGCAGGTGGGTGGTGTGGGGCTGGACACTTTGAAAGAAAATCTGGATGAATTGCGCCGCCTGATACGTTCTACTTTTGATCCGATGAATAAGGTGAAGGTTTGTACGGCTAATATTGTTGGGAAGCAGTGTGGGGGTTAGTTATAACAACACGCCAAAACCCCCGTTTGGGTGGGCGGGGGTAGAGGTTATTCTAGGGCGATTTTGAGTGTGACCGATGGAGGAGATTTGCTTTCTTAGCGAGTGACTAGAGTAAAGATAGATCCTTTGATGCGGTCTTTCCAGGCTAGGTATTCTGGTTTTTTGCTTTTACCGGAGAGATGCTCCCGTGCCTCGCTATTACTGATGCGGCAATGAGGACAGTTGTCTTTGCGTGATGAGATGGAGACTCCACAGTTGAGGCAATTGAAGATCATTTGGTCTTAGTTTTTATTGTAGTATGTAGTAATGGTCGTCGCCGCCATGTCCTGGGGAGCTTTTGCCATCTTCAATCACTTCTATGTCGCTAACTGTGACTGTGGGTGGCTCTGGCTCCGTGATGGGCATTTCTGGCTCAACCGTTTTAATTAAAGAACTTTTGTTTTTATTTTTGCTTTTTTTGACTAAATTTGGTGACTCCTCCTGAGTAGTAGCTGATTTTCCTGAAGTTTGATCAAGGAAACTTTCCAGATCGCTTTCTCGGATACGATAGACGCGTCCAAGCTTACTGGCTTTAAGTCTTCCCTGTTTGATGAATTTCAAGACAGTAAATGGATGTACTTGTAAAATTTGGGAAACTTGATCGGGAGTAAGTATTTTTTCCTGCATTTAGTTAATGGCTTATCCAATTAACTAAATTTTAGCATTGTTTTTAACGTACTTCAATCGTTACAGCTGTATTTATTTATCTGAAATGTATTTATCATTTTTAAACCATGAGTTCAATAGATTTTTCTCATTTGATTAAACTTTATTAAACTTTGAACAGCTTTTACACCACTTTTGAACATTTTCTTAACAACTTTAAACTATTTTAAAGCTTTTTATAGCGAATACACGTTATGGCAGCTGAAACACACCCACCAATTCTACCATATTTTAACTTATTTTATTAAATTCTATTAAACTTTATTAAACATTCAACCACCCTATAGAAGGATAATCACAATCAATACGCCACTTTTAATATATGGCAAATTGATTGTTTGAGAAAAACATCCATAGGATGGTAAACCGAATTTTTCCTCGCCTTAACTTAGCACAAAATACACCGCGTCAACCTTGGGGTATAGAGGCCCTTCGGAGGAGAGATGTATGTATTCCTTACAACATCTTTCTTAACCAAGTGGCAGTATGGGAGTTTTTAGCTTTGGAGACCTGTTCGGGAGTACCGGTAGCGATAATTTGACCGCCCCCCTCCCCTCCGTCAGGACCGAGGTCGATGATATGATCGGCGGATTTGATGACATCCAGATTATGCTCGATGGTCAAGACGGTATTGCCTTTTTCAACCAATTTCTGCAGTACATCCAGCAGCTTTTTGACATCGTCGAAATGTAGGCCAGTGGTAGGTTCGTCCAAAACATAGAGAGTTTGCCCGGTGGACTTACGGGACAGCTCCGTGGCCAGCTTGATGCGCTGAGCCTCGCCTCCGGACAAGGTATTGGCCTGCTGGCCCAATTTGATATAGCCCAGCCCCACCTGATGCAAAGTTTCCAATTTGATTTTGATATTGGGAATAGCATCAAAAAATTCCAGGGCTTCGTCCACCGGCATATTGAGGACATCCGCTATATTGCGGCCACGATAGGTAACCTCCAGAGTTTCTGGGTTGTAGCGGCGCCCCTGACAGTGCTCGCATTCCACATAAATATCAGGCAGGAAATGCATTTCGATTTTTTTGACTCCATCGCCTTGGCAGGCTTCACAGCGGCCGCCTTTGACATTGAAGCTGAAACGGCCGGATTTATAACCGCGCATTTTGGCTTCCGGACTGCCAGCGAAAAGGTCTCGTATATCAGTAAAAACTCCGGTGTAGGTGGCGGGATTGGAGCGCGGGGTTCGGCCAATCGGCGATTGATCGATATTGATTATTTTATCCAAATGCTCCAGCCCCTCGATAGCTTGATGCGCGCCGGAATTGACTTTGCTGCCGTAAACCGCTTTGGAGACTTCTTTGACTAGAATATCATTGATTAAAGTGGACTTGCCGGAGCCGGATACGCCGGTCACGGTGATAAATACGCCCAGTGGGAATTCAGCGGTGACATTTTTGAGATTATGTTCGGTAGCGCCAATCACTTTGAGACTTTTTCCTATGCCTGGACGGCGTTTTTTGGGTACAGGGATTTCTGCTTTACCAGATAAGTAGCGGCCAGTTACAGAGGCCGGATTGTCCATCACCTCCTGTGGCGTGCCAGCTGCCATGATACGGCCACCATTACGCCCTGCCCCGGGACCGATATCCAGGATATAATCCGAGGCCAGCATGGTATCGATATCATGCTCCACCACGATCACAGTGTTGCCTAGATCACGCAGGGAGATCAGAGTGTTGATTAATTTAGCATTATCATTTTGATGTAATCCTATAGAGGGTTCATCCAAAACATAAATCACACCAGACAATTTGGAGCCAATTTGGGTGGCCAAACGTATGCGTTGAGCCTCCCCACCGGACAGGGTGTTGGCGGAGCGCTCCAGAGTAAGGTAACTGAGGCCGACATCAGTCAAAAACCTGAGACGGTTTTGAATTTCTTTAACTATCAAGCGCGCTATTTCCTGCTGGGATTTGCTGAGCTGAAGATTTCCGAAAAATTCCACCGCGCGATTGACTGAGAGCCGGGTGACCTCAATAATGGACATTTTATTGATTTTGATAGCCAAAACCTCCGGTTTGAGACGATTGCCCTGGCAGCGTGGGCAAATCAGTATCTGCATGTATTTTTCGATTTTTTTGCGTATGTAATCGGAATCCGTCTCGTGATAACGGCGCTCCAGGTTGGGGATAACGCCTTCGAAACGGGTTTGATATTCGCCATTGAAACCACTGCCGCCTTCATCGAATTTAGCGCCGGTCATTTTGACTTTATAACGCTGATCGCCTGTGCCATAGAGCACTATGCGCAGATGTTCCGGTGAAAGTTTTTTGATGGGTACATTCATGGAAAAACCAACCTGCTTAGCGACCACTTCCATGATGCGATTGTACCAGGTGAGATGGCTAGTGGTGGCGGACCAGGGCATAATGGCGCCCTCCGCCAGAGTGAGGCTTTGATTGGGTATAATCAGCTTGGGATCTATCTCCAGCTTGGTACCGAGGCCGTGGCAGTATTCGCAGGCCCCTTGGGGTGAGTTGAAAGAAAAGAGGCTGGGGGTGATTTCTGGGATATTGAGGCCGGAATCGGCTGAGGCATATTGTTCGGAAAAGTTTTGCTCCTCCTGGGTATCATGATCTACTACTATCATCTGGCCATTGCCCTGTTTGAGCGATAATTCCACGGAATCCGCCAGGCGGCTGCGATCCGGATTGGGTATTTCCACCTGATCGCCATTGGACATTTTTTCATATTTTTTCTGGAAATTTTTCACCACCAGACGATCCACAACTATTTCGATAGTGTGTTTTTTGTTTTCCGCCAGCTCTGGCACGTCGACTACGCTCATTACTTCGCCATCCACGCGTACGCGTACAAAACCGTCTTTTTTGATTTTTTCCAGGGTTTTCAGATGCGTGCCTTTTTTTTGATTGATAACGGGTGCCAGCAGGAGGATTTTTTTACCTTCGGGAAAATTGGTAATGATTTCCACTATTTCCGAAGCGGTTTGGCGGGTGAGAGGTTGACCGGTAACGGGATCATAGGGGGTACCGACTTTAGCAAAAAGTAGGCGTAAATAATCGTAAATTTCGGTGACTGTACCGACGGTGGAGCGGGGGTTTCGGGGGGCGGTTTTCTGATCGATGGAAATCGAAGGGCTGAGGCCTTCGATGGCGTCGACATCGGGTTTTTCCATTAATTGCAGGAATTGGCGAGCGTAGGTGGAGAGGCTTTCTACATAGCGACGCTGGCCTTCGGCATAGATAGTATCGAAGGCTAAAGAGGACTTACCGGAGCCGGAAAGCCCGGTGATGACAGTGAGTTTATTTTTAGGAATTTCCACGTCAACATTTTGTAGATTGTGATGACGCGCCCCTTTGACGATGATTTTGTCTTTGGACATTGGATATTTCTGACAATTAAAAATAAATTCAATAATATCTGCGGGCGGGCGTAGCGAGCGTGGTGGGTGGTGCGGCAGCGGTGAGCGGAGGTGGCCACAGACATAATAGCGTCTGAGAGGATAGCACTGACGGAGGTGGAGATCAATGGTTGGGGGGAGAGGGCGTAAACACCCCTAAACTAGCGCCCAATTTCTCTATGTATAGATGGGGATTGGAAAAAGGGTCGCCCTGCTGGAAGATGTTTTGGTGGCGGCGGCGGAGGAAATATTCCTCCTGTGGGGCTGGCTGCGCACGCAGTGAAGAGATGCCCTGGTGATAGAGGGTGGCATAGGGGGTGTAGATTACCAAATAGCCTTTTTCACGTAAACGTAGGCAAAAATCCACGTCGTGAAGTGTGACAGCCAGGTTTTCTTCGTCGAAACCGTCCATTTCTTCATAAACTGACTTGCGTACCATGAAACAGGCGGAAGATACGGCGCTATAGGATTTGACCAGATTGAGCTGGCCGAAATATCCGGCCTGATGTGCCGGCAAGTGGCCATAACAATGATTGACCAGGTCCGCCCCGCCCACCAAAATGCCAGCATGCTGAACCAGATTATTGCGGTATAATAATTTGGCGCCGACGACGCCCACTTCCGGGCGCTGGGCGTGCTCCAGCATGTTTTGCAGCCAATCTGGTTCGATTATTTCTGTGTCATTGTTAAGTAGTAACAGATATTCACCGCGAGCGGAGGTGGCGGCGAAATTGTTGATGGCGGAAAAATTAAAAGGTGCATTGTAATGTAATAGTCGGACACGTGGGCAGTGCTCGATTTCTTTCATATAATCACGCGTTTCCAGCAATTCGGAACTGTTATTAACCAGAAGAATTTCGTAATTTTCCCAAGTGGTTTTGGCGAAAATACTGTCCAGGCAAATGCGCAGCAGATCAACGCGGTCGCGGAAAGGAATAATAATAGAAATCATGGGGGAGCCGTGGATGGCACGCTGGACGCGAAAAGACCCGGGCCAGAGACCTTCAGAAACTGTAGCCTGGAGGTGACGGCGGCGGATGCTGTCCTGCAGGGCTTTTTGATACTGGGAAGTGGTCTCTGTTGTGTGGACGTAGACGGCAGCGGTGGCGGGGGTTGGGAGGGTGTGGTAGAGAACCTGGGGGATGTGATGAATGGAGCGGGGCTTGTCGGTGAGGCGTAGTAGTAGATCATAGGTCACCGCTGCACCATTCCCAGAATAACCGCCTAATTCTGAAACAACTTTGCGCCGTAAAACTGTGGAGGGCCCGATATAATCAAATGACAGCAACATGTCTGCGTCAAAATCCGGTTTGAAAAATGGATTAATGTGAGTTCCTGCGCCGTCAAGCTGGTCGTGGTCAGTGTAAATCAAATCGTAGCGATGTGACTGCAATGCTGTGACCACTTCCTGAAAAGCAGTGGGGGCCAGTAAATGTCCGGGTTGTAACAATGTCACATAGCCGCCACGGCAGGCCCGTAGGGCTGTATTGTAAAATTTAGCGGTGTCGCCGTTTTGAACGCGGTATTGTAGATGCCAACGAGTATCGTCCAGGGCCTGCCGTTCAATTTCCGCACGAATTTCCGCTACCACACCAGGATCTATCACCAGACAGATTTCCCATTTGCCATAGTATTGATTTTTAATGGATTGCAAACTACCGCTAATCTGAGCCAAAGATGTTTGGGTGCCAACCGGCACAATAATAGAGAATAGTGGCTGGTAATTGAGTTGTCTGAGGCTGATTTTAACTTTTTCCAAATCCCGCTCTGACAATTGTAGCCCCTCCAGATATTCCTGATAGGCATTGATCGGAGACTCTGTACTAGCTGCTTTCCCCGCTAGATTGAGTCGCGATTTTTTGCCTGCCTGACCAATATGGACCAGTTTTTTGCTTAAATATCGCCAGCTCTGCCGCAGAGGATGATAGAGCGAGCCCCCTGCCCTCCGTACATAGCGAATCAAACGCCAGGTGGATGAATTAATAATACTATTCAGATCTGATTGTGTCTGGGTGAGTGAATTTTGTAGCGCTGCCAATTGTTGAGCATTTTGAGTTAACTGCTGCCTGTTTTCGTGCAAAGCCTGCTCTTTGAGTTGAATAAAATTAATTAATTCTCTTTCGTTTTTTTGACTATGTTCCAGCTCTGCTTTGAGACGGCCCAACAATAAATCCTGTGATCGCAATTGGGTTTCCTGCAAAGTCACCGTTTGTAAATGTAGAGCTGTTTGAGCTGACCAATGTTTTTTTTCCTCTTCCAAAAGAAATACTCTTTGCCCCAACTCAGCTTTATCCGCTTGTTTTTCGCTAATTACAGCCTGTATTTCATGTATCTGTGAATGCAGCAGATTGATGGTCTGGCGGCTTCCGGTGAGCAGGCTTTGTGGCAGCTCCAGCAGCGCCCGCCCATACATGTCCAAACAGGTACTAGTATGAAAATTATTGTGATTGGCTATTAGCTCCTGTAAATCCTGGCGGGCGGGCACCTCTTGTTTGTCGCAAAACAGCACAGTGCGATAATGAGGTGGGCGGAAATGCCCTAAATCAAAAAGATGATCATTGAAAAACTCCGGGAAACTGAGAGTGGGGGCAGGCTGGACTGGGTTGGCCTGAGTTATTGGTGATTTGTTGAGGGTCTGGATGCTAGCGACGGATAAATCCTGCTTCGCTGCTAAGGCAAATAATTGCTGTAAATACCAATGATATAAATGTCCCTCACCGAGTTTATGATAGGCCACTCCATGCCGCCCTAGATAGTGTTCAAGTGCATCTAAATCAGGCAAGCTTTCTGGGAAGTGCAGTTCCTTTCCTACAGGCCATCCTTGTTGATACTGGTGCAAAAGTTGATGTGCCGTCTGCGTATAAACAGACTGGAAGGGCGCTGCTACGATGACATGGCGGCGAGAGACACGCAGCATTTCATTAACAGCTTTTTCCCTCTCTTCAGGTGATAGATCTGGCAGCAAATCAATACTGACCACCAGATCAAAAGACTGATCGGTAAAAGGTAAGCGGCAGGCGTTTCCCTGGATATAGGCGGTTTTACCATCCAGTGGTGGGGCTTGCTGATCTAGAATAGTGAGATGCGTATGCTGCGGTAAAAACCAGGCCAACTTGGAATCGCGTCCGCCTATATCGAGTATTTCTAAACTATTATTCCGAGCCGCCGCTAAGCGTCTGTCGAGTATATGCTGTACCAGTAGCGAAACAAAAGTATTGCGTGAATACAGATCGGGAGGGAGACGGATTTTTCTGGAATGTTTAATCATGCTTTTAGCTGCCGTAGTGGTTAAGGATTAACATGCTTTGACGCGCGGACAAAATAAAAAAACTTGTACAACAAAGTAAAAACATGCAGGATGTGATGGTAATTTGGAAATATGACTAACAGAAAAAAGAAAATCATCATAATTGATAGCATTATTGAGGATCGTTCTATAGCTCAGATTGAACATATTGAGGCTGTCATGGGTGGCAAAGTAGATGCCTATGATTTTGGAGAAATACATGTGGTCAGCCAGGAGGTGGATGAAGCCGCTTTACGTGATTGTGACGCTGTGATTTTTTCCGGCTCGCCATACTCAGTGTATGAAGATTTGGCATGGAAAAAGAAAATGCATAGTATTTTTGATATTATTCTTACCAATGGCACCCCCGCACTGGCGCCCTGTTTTGGGGCACAATTTTTGGCTTATCATTTGGGTGCTCCCGTAGTTAAAAATCCGCGTGGCGCAGAATTTGGCCCCGTAAAAATACATCTTACTGAGGCAGGACTATCCCATGACATACTGGAAGATTATCATCAAGATAAATTTGTTTTTGCCACTCATGAGGACATAGTGGAATCACTGCCGTCCGGTGCGACACTGCTGGCTTATAATGATAACACGCCCATACAGGCCTATAGTTATGGTAATGTCCTGGCCACCCAATTTCATATGGATTTACCGACCACCCGCACCAGAAAACTATTGGAGGCGCGCAGGGAAAAATATCTCAATGCCGGCGTGCTGCGTGATGAAGCTCATTATGAAGAGCTGATGGGCAGTTTGCATTGGGGAGAACAGGGGCATCAGATATTGCATAGATTTTTGGAGGGGGTGTGAGGGGCATACTTTGCGAGCGATACTACCCCTCTTTTTTAGCAGTGTGCATGTAATAAAAATGTGTTATAATAGTGTAGTATTTTTCTAAAATTGTCTGCTCAATGCAAGATGCGCATCAAACAATGGACAATCTCGGTCTTAATGAGGCCGTGCCTCCTGGAGCTACTCGGGAAAAAAGAAGGCTTCAATTGGTTTTAGATAATATTAGAAATACTTCAGAAGAGCGCATTGCCCAGGTTTTAGAGGGTGTTGAAAATGAAGAACAAAAGGTACTTCTAAAGATAGCCCAGGCTTTCTTAAAGAACAGATATCCACTTTCTGCAAGTGGTGAAAAGTTAAGGGAACAAATCCAAAAACTTTTAGAAAATAATGATTTAGAAGCTCTTCAATCAATCAAAAACACCCTTCCCACAGTGGAACAACCTCATCCTGAGCTTTTTGCTGACCTCGATCTTCCGCCGGAAGAAATACATAAAATTATGGGACCAGGTTTGGCTAATATTCAAATTACCAAAGGATGTAGTCATAAATGTGATTTTTGTGCAGCCAATGCTGAAGGAAAAGTAAGTTTTATGCCTTATGCAGCAATTCTCAAAATTGCTGCTGAAAAGAAAAAAGCTGAACACGAATTGGATCAGAAAATAGTTGACTACTGTCGGAAAAAAGGTACTGAGCCAGATCAAGGTATTCAGATTAAAATATCGGAATATAAGAGTTTATTTGGTGTTGATGACCTGGCAGTTGAAATGGAGTTGAAGCAGGGTTATAAAGATTATTACAGTTATGCTGTCTGGTTAGCTAATGGTCTGGACACAAAGGAAGAAGAAGTTTGGAAAGGATTAGGGGTAAGGGAAAATTTTAGGAAACTGCAGGAAATATTTAAAGCTCACGACAATAGTGTGACAAAAGCTTTGCATATATTCATAAACCACAAAACAGAGATTATTGCTCATTTAAAAGCTATAGCTGCAAATATTCAGCAAGGTATCAAAGATGAAGTCGAACAAGGGCCGGGCTACAAGCCCTGCAAACGGTTTAGGTCGACAATGGAGGAAGAGTCTATAAGCACATATAAGCTATATGGTCGAACAGGTATTATGGTAGAAGGCCTCCTACGCGTTATCGATGAGATCCCTGAAACATTCGAAGATATTGAGGTGCCAATCTCCAATGATGATTTGTTTGGAAATTTCAAAGATAAAATAATCTGTAATTATTATGATAGTGACCCTTTTGACTACCGTGACAGCTCCTTTTTACATAAAGATGGTAGTCCAGCCGACTTTGGTGATGTTGTAAATATTTTAGGATCAAAAGACCGCAAGATTCACATAACTACTGCAGGCTGGAGTGTAAAAGATAAAGCTGCTCAAAGGGCTGCAGAAAAAATTGCTAAATCAAATTATATTAGCTTAATCCGTATTAGTGTTAATCCATCAGAAATAGATGCCAAAAAAGATTTTGTAAAATATGTCGCTAAAATGAAGCAGGTAATTGAAACTTTAAGAAACACTTTCTACCCTCCAGAACAAGGCACCTGGGAACATGGCCAAGAACAAACACAAATTTTGTTATTCAATGATACCCAAAATTTGGAATATCAAACACGGGTTGTTCAAGAAATAAAAAAGTTTTGTCAAGAAATGAATGTTCACTTTTTTATACAAGAACCGGTGATTTCACGTTTTTCCGGCCCAACGGAAACTGCAGTAGGAAGAGACACAGATCACGATGTAATGTCATGTATGCCAGGTCATCATATTTGGCCGGATGGAACCATCGCAGATCAAAATCTAGGGATTGGGTATCTTACTAGAGGTCATTCAGATTGGGAATATCATGATTCTGGCACTCCCAAAGGAAGTCGTCCGACACCAACTGGTAAAAAGCTTTTTCATATTACTCAGTAATAATTTTCACGACCTACTTTTTGCTGTCTTTTCGAAATATAAACTATTTACAAAAGCCATAAAACACTGAGAGCTACACCACCTCCCCTTTCAGCACCCAGGGCAGCGCTTGGGTGATACGGACTGATACCAGCTGTCCAATCTGCGGAGTTTGGCCGGGGAATTGCACAACTTTCATCTCGCGGCTGCGGCCTTCGAATTCTCCTGTGAAAGCGTCTTGGCGCTCCACCAGTACTTCCAAAGTGTGGCCGAGGTAGGCTTGATTCTTTTCCAGGGATATTTCACGCAGTAAATTGTTGATGGTGTGCCAGCGTTGGGCTTTGATTTTGGCAGGGACATCATCGGGGAAATATTTCCCGGCCACTGTCCCCTGCCGGCGGCTGTAACGGGAAATGTAGGCCTGATCCCAGCGTATTTCCTGGAAGAGGCGCGCCGTGTTTTGGAACTCCTCGTCCGTTTCGCCGGAGAAGCCGACGATGATATCTGTGGTGATGACTATATTGGGGACGGCGCGCCGGAGCCGCGCGACTTTTTCCCGATACTGTTCGACAGTGTATTTGCGATTCATTTTGGCCAGGACTTGATTGTCGCCGGATTGCACGGGCAGGTGAATATAAGGGCAAAGCGTGGTCAATGTAGCATGGGCCTCGATCAGTTGATCACTCAAATCGCGGGGATGCGGAGAGGTGTAGCGGAGACGGGAGAGCCCGAGCGGAGCGAGGGCGTCCAGTTCATGTAGTAATTGAATAAAAGGTAGCTCATTTTTAAATAGGCCACTTTTTTTATCCAGATCAGATAGCCCATAAGAATTAACGGTTTGACCAACCAAAGTGATTTCCCGACAGCCATTCTCTACTAATTGGCGGCATTCCTCCACTATCTCAGACATAGGCCGGCTCTGCTCACGTCCGCGTGAATAGGGCACAATGCAGTAGGTGCAATACTTGTCGCAGCCGATTTGAATGGGTACAAAAGCCTGAAATTTACTGACATAAGTGGGTTTGACCCGCAGATAATCCAGGCGTCCCAGAGATTGCTGATCTGATGGGACTGCCCCAAGTGCCGTAGTAGAAATGGCTTTCTCGAAATCGGGAGCCCCCACTTCACCACTGGACTGATCCACTGTTAATTCCAAAGCAGGCTCCGCTTCCGCCAGCACTTCCGGTAATTTATGGGTGTCGGTAATACGAAACACAAAATCCAGAGGCTGTAGATTTTTTACCAAATCGTCTTTTTGCTCTTGGAGAGAATTGCGCGAACTGGTTTGACGTACCATGCAGCCGGTGATGCCGATCAAAAGTCTGGGATTGGCGCGTTTCATCAGGCCGATATTTTTGATGATGCCATAGACGCGATCCTCCCCCTTTTGTTTGATGGAACAGGTATTAAAAATAAATAAATCAACATCCTCCATTTTTTCCGCCTGCCGGTAGCCGGATTTTTCCAAAACCGCCGCGACTCTTTCGGTATCGGAATAATTCATCTGACAGCCAAAAGTCTGGATAAAATAATGGAGGCCGGTGGCTGGTGATGATGTGCTGCTCATGGGGTTATTTTACTGGTATGGCTGTGATCTGTTGTATCTTTTAATCTAGTCATGACATAAGTGATTAAACCTATGACAAAAGCCATCATAAAAATCAATCTGACATCGTAAAATACTAGGACTGAAGCCAGTAATAAAAGCGGGATATCCAGCAGGCTTTTGATAAAATTGGTCATGGATAAAGTAATAGACCTATTGAATGAATGGGCTTTTTGATTGTTGAAATGTGAATAAAGGGGCCAACGAATATTTTCTACACCTTGATAAATTGTGTTTAATCCTATTAACAGTAGTGGAATAGTTAGAAAATAGGTGGAAAGGCTGAATAATCCGCATAAAACCACCAGCAATAAATTATATTTATTAATCCGCCTGGCAATGGATATATTCTCTTGTCCCGAATGTCCCCACTGATTCCCCAGAAAAGTGATTAATTGTGTAATACTCCAAAAAAGTCCGATTACTACCAATGAAATCCCCAGATCCACAAAATATTGCTGTTGAACTCTCCAGATGAGAAAAGCTGTAATAAAAAGCATGGTGCGACTAAATATGGCTTTGATAAACTCCCGATCTTGTCGCAATAAATTGAGAGCATCATGAAAAATACTTTTTTCCATTTTCTCCAAATCCATAAAATGATTGGGCTCAATCAGTCTGCTGGCTAAAATCAGAGCGGATAAAGCCCCCAGTAAATCAAGAGTGATTAATATGGAAAATTGGAAGTCATTTAAATTATTGGCGATTAATGTGGCGATTAGTGGGGTGAAAATTTTAAAGACGCGCTGGCCGGAATAATATTTGCTGAGTGATTTCAAACTTTTACTGCTTTCACCCAGCTGTTTACCGGTGTCATAAATCAAGGCCTCGTCAGTGCCACTGAGCCCAGCGAAAGAGGCGGCTAAAAAAATAATCGAGAGGAAGACAGTCCAGACATTGTAGGCGAAATAATTGGTTATGGAGGAGCAAACAACTAAAGCTATGCTAAGTAAAATTGTTTTTTTACGCCCCCAGCGATCGGCCAGATAACTGGATGGCAGCTCCATTAGCAAATTAACCAGGGACCAAACAATGGAAGTATAAAAAACCTCCTGTAGGGTCAGTCCACGATGCACGTAAAAAATCGTGCTGATCATGTTGATCAGTTTGATATTGAGCAGGGCAGACACCCAGAACATTAATAAAAAATTCCTGCGTAGTTGCGGTGAATGTGAGGGGCTGGATGTCATATGGGGCCTTTGGATAATGGTAGCCCTGGCAGCATAACATTTTTGAATATATGGAAGAAGGCGGTTTTGATCCGAGGAGACAGGTGATGTCTCAACTCTGATACGGGCACCGCCGGGGCCTGGTTTTGGTGGTGACTGCGCCTGAGCCCTCTTTGGGAGAGCGTGGGGCGCAAGTCAGGGTTTGGTGGGGGGCGGCTGGCCTGCCGCCTTCGCTTTGCGGGCGGCGGCGGCGGCCTTTTTCCGGTCCTCCTCGGCCTGGAGGGTGTCCATAATGTCGATGAGGATGTCGCGGGCTGCCTGTTGTGGTCTGGGTGATTGGGTAATGGGCCGTCCCACTACCAACAGCCCGGCGCCGCGCAGCACGGCCTGGCCTGGCGAAATGGTGTTGGACTGGAAATGCACGCTTTCCCCACGCCTCACCAGTTCAACACTGTTGGCTTGATCATCACCCTCGATACGCGTGCCGTGAGGGCGGATCCCGGGGACAATGCGCGGCAGGTCACAGTGTAGTGGCAGAGTGAGGTCTGCCGGCGCGCAGACAATGCCCTGGCAGCCAGTGTCTTCGGCTTCACGAGCCAACTGCCTGACCACGTAACCACGAGTGTGATGAAACAGCTCGCGGCAACGATTGTCTGAGATAGAACTCAGCACGGTCACGGCGATGATCTCGCTTTTCCCACGATTCATCACCGCCGCCTTGAGCATCTCCGCTCCACCAGCAGCGTGTACCGTCATCATGTCCACGCCGAGAGCTGCAGCTTCACGCACTGCGGCTCCCACGGTGACCGGGATGTCGTGGAATTTGAAGTCCAAAAACAGGCGGCACTTGGACCCATCCAAAGCCTCCTGAATGGACCGCACCGTCCACTCCAGACCGTTGTGAAAACCGAGCGCCGGCCCGATTTTGAAACAGCCGACGTGAGGCCGGAGCTGATTCACCAGATTGACGGCCTCGTCGAGATTGCTCATGTCGAGCGCCACGCAGAGTTTCTCACGCGGCAGTGGCCTGGGCAGCAGTCGCCCTGTTGCCACTTTTGTTCCATTGATGGTCATTCGACCTCCTGTGCCTTCCACCAAATTGTAAAAACTTCTCAAGCTTGTGGCTTGCTCGTGCTTTATAAACCAAGTCTTGACGAAAAGGCAAGTCTGTTTTTTGAGTTTATGTGTAACTTTGGTGCTCTCGACAGGAATCGAACCTGTATTTAAGCCTTAGGAGTGCCTCGTTCTATCCATTGAACTACGAGAGCAGAACACCGGGGGAGACCAGGAGCTGACGGACTGAGCGGGAATGACTCAGTTTGTGCCGGAGAGTGTTAGGCCAGCAGGAAAACGGCCATTTGATCGCTGCGGAAATCGGATTTGCTTTTGATGGTGATTTTGTTTTCAGCGGCCGGTTTAGTGACACCCAGTTTGGATAGAAAAGCGTCGATAGATAGGCCTCCCTCTTCAGCCAGTAATGGCAGAATGGCTTTGGGCTCTATTTCTTCCAGAGTGGCATGCCAGATTTTATCGCTACCGGCAGTGGGGAAAATCAGCAAATCGACATCACCGATTTTTTCGATCAGATCGGAGTGCAGTTCAGCTTTCAGAGCCGGGACATAACAAATTTTGGCGGCCTCGGTATAAATGACAAAAAGCAGTGGTTGAGTAGTTTCGGCGGTGTTGGGCTGCACGGGATGGGCGTGTACGGCTACGCCTTTGACTTCGTATTCGCCTGGCCAACTGAAACAACGGCTTTCTCCGTAGGTTTCCAGAGACTGCTCCGGTTCGCTGCATAGGGCGAAATCGCTGCTGGCGGCGTCAGTGGGTAATGCACCATTTTTGATGGTTGGATTGATGACGAAGTCAGCGTTTTTGGATTTGATGATTATTCCCTGATCTTTTAATTTTATTATTTCCATGAATGGGGTGTGGTAAGTAGCGGCGACATTCTAGCAAAAGCCTTGGGTGAGGACAACCTTTGTCTTTGTGGCGATTTTTTTGTAAGATGTGAATGAAATTTTTTAAACATCCGGGCATGGCAAAAATCAAAAAGGTATTGGCCAGAGAAGTATTTGATTCACGGGGAAACCCTACGGTGGAAGTGGAAGTGTGGACGGAGCGTGCGATGGGGCGGGCTATGGTACCGAGTGGAGCTTCTACCGGCAGCCATGAAGCGCTGGAATTGCGAGATGGGGACAAAAAAAGATTGAAAGGTAAAGGTGTTTTAAAGGCCGTGGAAAACGTTAATCGTGTACTAGGGCGGGCTGTGGTGGGCTTGGAGGTGACAGCCCAGGAAAAAGTCGATCAGAAATTGTTGGACCGTGATGGGACTCCCAACAAATCACGTTATGGGGCCAATGCTATTTTGGGTGTGTCGATGGCGGCGGCGCGCGCCGCCGCCAATGAGATGTTTGGGGTGGCCGCCGCTGGTGCGGGGCAGGCCGCCGCCGGGACTAAAAAACGTGTGAGTGGTGGGCGGGGCGGGGCGGCTGGGGCTGGCAAAAGTGCCGCTCCCCTGGCCAGCGGCGGCCTGTATCGTTATCTGAATCCGGATGCCAATTTGTTGCCGCTACCGATGATGAATATATTGAATGGTGGCGCCCATGCCGACTCCGGTCTGGATTTTCAGGAGTTTATGATTTTACCGGTTGGGGCGGAGACTTTTCGCCAAGCCATGCAAATGGGCGCTGAGATTTTTCATACCTTGGGAGGACTTTTGAAAGAAAAAGGCTTCAAAACTACGGTGGGAGATGAGGGAGGTTTTGCACCCGCTCTAAAAGGTCAGGAAGAAGCCCTGGATTTCATCTTACAGGCCATAGAAAAAGCTGGTTATCGGGCTGGGCGAGATATAATGCTTGGTACTGACACAGCCGCATC
Organism: uncultured Candidatus Peribacteria bacterium; assembly: GCA_964528305.1. Classification (GTDB taxonomy): domain Bacteria; phylum Patescibacteriota; class Gracilibacteria; order UBA1369; family UBA1369; genus CAZGSD01. The sequence goes on from CAZGSD010000001.1 coordinate 119,704, forward strand.
GGAATTTTACAATGCCAAAACCGGCCGCTACAGCCTGAAAGTAGCCGGCAAAAAAGCCGAGTTGAACAGCGCTGAAATGGTGGATTATCTGCTCAAACTTGCTAAAAAATATCCACTGATTTCCATAGAAGATGGTTTGGCCGAAGATGATTTCGCCGGTTGGAAATTGCTCAGGAAAAAATCGGCCGGGCGGCTGCAAATAGTGGGCGATGATTTATTTGTGACCAATGTGGAAAGGCTACAAAAGGGGCTGGATGAGCAACTGGCCAATTCCATATTGATTAAACTCAATCAAATCGGCACGGTTAGTGAAACTATTGAAGCGGTGGATTTGGCTGAAGTGAATAATTGGACGGCTGTGATTTCACATCGCAGTGGTGAAACGGAAGACAGCTTCATAGCTGATCTCTGTGTGGGGCTGTGTACTGGGCAAATCAAAACAGGTTCACTGTCGCGCACCGATCGCATGGCCAAATACAATCAGCTGCTGCGCATAGAAGAAGAGCTGGGCAAAAAAGCCATTTATGCCGGCCACGGAGCTTTTTATAATTTAAGCTAAAAGCCCTCATGTTCAAATTAGCTGATTTTAAAAAACATATTCCTAAGCGTAATCCCCTCAGTCACAAGGGTGAAAATGGCCGGGTGCTGGTGGTGGGAGGAAATCTGGATTTTCATGGCGCGCCCATACTGACAGCCTGGGGCGCACTGAATTCCGGTGCTGATTTGGTGATGATGGCCGTGCCCGAATGCAATTTCGAAGTGAGCAGGCATTTCGCGCCCGACTTGATTGTGCGCCGCTACCCGGGCGAATTTCTCAATTCCCGGGCCCAGGAAATAATTTTGGCCATGGCCAAAAAAGCGGACATAGTGGTATTTGGGCCAGGGCTGGGAGATAGAGCTGAAACCATGCGCGCCGTTAAATATCTGGTAGATCATCTGACTATACCGGTACTACTGGACGCTGCCGCCATACAAGTGCTGGAAATGCTCGACACTATGCCGCTGAAACAGCCGCTGATGATCACGCCGCATCATACCGAATTTGAAAAACTCACCGGAAAACCTTTCAAGATAGCCGACCCTGCCGACCACAAAGTGCGAGTGATACGCACCCTGGCCAATGATTTGAAAATCAATATTTTGCTCAAAGGCCCTATCTCTATAATCGCCGGCGACGATGGCCGCGTTGAACAAAACAGCAATGGTAATCCGGGCATGACGGTGGGCGGCAGTGGAGATGTGCTGGCGGGGCTGGTCGCGGGGCTGTTTGCCCAGGGACTACCGGCTTTCGAAGCCTGCGCCACGGCTTCGTATGTGCTGGGCGAAGCCGGTGACAGACTGCAAAAATTAAAAGGCTATGCTTATACGGCCAGCGACCTGGCACAGGAGCTGCCTGGAATAGTTAAAGACATCATCAAATAAATTTTTTCTGCCATGAAAAAAACATCCAAAGGTGGTCTCCCCTGTTATCAATTCCATTTGATTGATGGTTTTTCGGAGGAAATCAATCATGCTGTGTTTACGCGTGTGGGCGGGGTGAGTCCGGCTCCCTATAATTCTTTGAATGTACATTTTCAGGGCAAAGACAAACGTGAAAATGTATTGGAAAATCGACGGCGAGTGATGAAAGCCATGGGGCTGATTCATTGCGTGTCTGGCGTGCAAACACATGGACGTAATGTGCTGGTGATAGACGCGGCGAAAAAGGAGGAATTATTTACGGCCGGGCGGCGCACAGTGGAGATGGAGGATACCGATGCTCTGGTCACCAATCAACACGGTGTCGGACTGATGATACAAGTGGCTGATTGCCAGGCGATTATTTTTTTCGACCCCGGTAAAAAGATTTTAGGGATGGCGCATGCTGGCTGGCGCGGCCTCAAACAAAATATTTCCGCGGAGGTGGTGGCAGCGATGGTTGGGCTAGGCGCTAATCCGGCACATATACTGGTTGGTATTGGCCCCTCTTTGGGTATGGCTAATAGTGATTTCACTGACGTGGAGGCAGAACTGGGGCCGGAATTCGTGCCATTCAGCAAAGCCGGAAAAGTTAATTTATGGGAATTCTCGCGCCGACAGCTAATGGCTCTCGGTATAGAAGAACGCAAAATAGAAAATGCCCATATCAATACAGCCAATCTGGACGAAGGCCGCCAGTTTTTCTCCTATCGCCGGGATGGAGAGACAGGCCGTTTCGCGGTGGTGGCGGTGATACGGTAATGCAGGGATAGTGGCTCACATCTGATAAATATCGATACTTTTGCTATCAAGATCACCATCCAGCAAATCCAGATAAGCCTGCAATGTTTTTTTGAAAACCGGATTTTTGATACTGATATTTTGTCCAATTTTATCCTGCTTGCTCCGATAAAATAGTAGAAATCCCGTATCGCTCTGCGCATCAACCAAAAACACTATTCTGCGCGCGCCAGCCACCGTGGTAGCATATATTTTGATGAGACGTGAGTCACGTGGCAGACGATCCCCTTTTATGATGGTAAAAATTCCCCGATCAAAAGACTTTAAAATAATATTTAAATCGTCTGGTGGAATGACACCCATCCGGAATTCTTTCTTTTTGATGCGATGAGAGATGATAACACTGGCCATTAGTATTTTTTACGCCATTTAGTGACAATACTGTCCATTTTTATTTGTGTATCAGCATCTACAATTACATCTGACACATCATAATGGTTAATAGTGCTGGTACCAATCACTATTTTCCCATCGGCGTAATCCGAAAGCAAAATACGCACAACAGCCGAAAAGGACAGTTTATCTTTTTTTGCCTTTTGAGAAGCTTTTTTTTTGGTAACGCTGTCGATGTAGAGAGATGTAGCCATGATTTTTATATATAGTTTTGACGTAGTTATGTTATACAAAAGACTGCCGCATGTCAATGATGGACGCACAAAGAAAAAAGAAAAAGGCAAAAGGGAAATTAAAGTTCAAAAACTAAGCCGGAAATGTGCAAACCTGGAACGACGACCGCCCCCGCAGAGTAACGTAGTCATCATCGGGACAGCCAGCGTAGAAGTACACCTGCCGAAAATCGGAGTCGAAGATAGCACACGCAACAAGGCTTGCATTTATCAAGGTGGTGGGGTCGATAAATGAGGCGGTTCCACTTCCAGCTTTCCAGTTATCAATAATCAAACTGTTATTACCTGTTTTCTCGGCTTCAATCAGAGATATTTGCATTAATACCGCATACTCATCTTTATCTATATGCCCCAAATTTTTGGACATAAAAAGGCTATCATAATGATCTCTTCTGAATTTTAACTCAGTGGAGACACCACTTTTAGGAGGTTTGGGATGAATTGTACCATCGACAATACTAATTCTCCCCGTGGTCATGGTGGGGGCATTTTTATAAGGTGAGTTTTCATACTTGTAAACAAAAGTATTCCCCTGATTAGGATAATGTTTATGTTCATTCATGGCTTTTACTTTATCAGCAAAACTGGCTGGAGGGACTATTAGTAGGGTGGGCTTTTTCTGCATTTCACAAATATTCTTGAGTTGGCTGACAGAAAGTTTCTTAAGCTCAGCGATGATGTATTCTTTGGTAGGGACTTTACAATCTTTATGTAGTTCTTGAGCTGCTTCTACTGCTTTTTGATAATTAGCATCGGTCATCATTTCTTTTAGCTTCTGTTTTTCGTCATGAGTGAGAGTTAGACCATCCAAATGACTATAAAAAGAAGTTATAGCAGCTTGATCTGGAGCAAGGTCAGGCTTGCCATTGTTGGCTTCAAATAATATTTGTCCAATTTGTGCAAAGATTCCCTCTCTGATTTTCGCTAATTCTGGTATTTCCAGGGTTCGCTGCATTTCCGAGTCACATTGGCTTTTGAGGAATTCATATTCTTCCCGCAGCAGGTGGATGCGGGATAGTAGTTCCGGTAGATTTGGTTTGATGATAGATGCTGGAGATGGGGATGGTAAGGTGGTAGCTACGCTAAATAAGCTGGAAATAGTTTTGATTATTCTTTTCGCAGTGCTGATTTCTGCGGTTTGGATGATGGGGCGTTCTGGAATTGATTCATGATATTGCCTGATAATGCTCTGCAGTTCGTCCTCAATAGATTGAAGGCGCTTGAGAATTGCTTCTTTTTGATCTCTATTCAAACCTGCACCAGGTCCGCGAATGCCTGAAGCCAGACCGCCCATTTGTATGGGATCGATTTTTGGTGAATCGCCTATAGATAGGGGTACTCTGTTCATAATATTTCTATGTATCTACCAAACAGTAATTTTTGTCCACATGGCGATTGTCGAAAAAGTAGGATAGCAGCATGAAGCCGGCGGTGAGGTATGGGACGATTAGGAAAGTCCAATTCATTTCCAAGAATATATTGAAAAAAGCGTGTAAGGTGACGGCGACGAAAATCCCCTGAATGATTTGCTCATCATGGAAAAACTGATAGCGGTCCAGGCGCAGCCAGCGGATGAGATTGCGCAGCAGCCACCAGCGGGAGCGATTGTATTCTTCGTTGAGTACCGGGCGAGCGAAAATGGCCAATCCATAGTAATACCCCAGCACACCGGAAAACATCACATGGGCAAAAGTGGAGAAAAGTGAGCGGAAAATGAATGGTAGAAAAACGCTCTCTGCTCCCCTAACCTGCATGATATTGTAAAAGTAAATGATATTTTCAGCGAAGGCGAAGCCTAGTGCCACGATGATGCAGTACTCGATACAGTCGGTGATGGAACAAATACGTTTGTGATGGATGAGGCGGACAGCGCTGAATTTGGCGATTTCTTCGATGATGCCTACCAGCATGAAAGTGACTAGCACATCGGCAGGGATTACTCCCAAATTACCAAATCCAATCAAATCATTGCCAAAGGTGTTGGCATAGGTAAAAGCATTGATCCAGGGAAAAAACTGCCAGAGATATTTGTAGGCCAGTAGAGGGGCTACGGCTGCCATGCCGGAGAGAAAAAGCCAGGCGGAAGTGATTTTGTTTTCCGGCTGTTTTTTGTAAAAGATATAGCCCCAAAAGAGCGCGGGCACGACGGCCAGCAGAGCGGCGACGGCGAGATTGATAATTTTCTGGTCGAGCATGGGACTGATTGACACTTTTTACAATCCTTTCATTATACCAGATTTGGGGCGGCGGGGCAATGAAGGAAAACCCGCCGCCCTTGGGATTTGAGATTTAGTCATGGCTTCGCTATGCTGTAGGTAAATAGGGCTGCGTTGGGCCCGTGCGGACTAACTTTTTTCTACATCATGCTGACTTCACTGGAATTAGAAAATTTTCGTAATTATGGCAGCCTGAAGCTCGATTTTGAGCGGGGGGCCGGGCTGACTTATTTGATTGGTGACAATGGACAGGGGAAAACCAATATTTTGGAGGCGATTTATATGATGGCTTTGACTAAATCTTTTCGTGGAGCGGGAGAGGATAATTTGATTAAATGGGGGGAGGGATATGGGCGGATTAAGGCTGAATTTGGGGAAAGCGAGGAGCGAGGTGCGGAGGCCGTACCCATGGAGATTTTTCTGGGGCGTTCCCCGCAACCCAGGCGAATTTTTAAAGTAAATAATGTCAAAAGCTCTGCTATTAATTTCATTGGCCGGGTCAAGGCGGTGTTTTTTCATCCGGAAGATCTCAATATGCTTTATTTGGGGCCGGATTTGCGGCGGCGCTATTTGGATATTTTGATTTTGCAGGAGAGCCGGGCTTATTTTGCGGCTATTCGGAAATATAAGAGAGTGAGGGAGCAGAGAAATGCCCTGTTGAATGGGATGCGGGCTACCTCTTATGATGGGCAGGATGGGGCCGCGGCAACTATAATAGCGGCCCGTCGAGAAGCTCCGGGGGCGCAAGAGCGAGGGCTGGAGGTTTGGGACGCGCAACTGGTGCGGGAGGGAGCGTTGATTTGGCGGGAGAGGGCAGCTGCTATTGCTTTTATCAATGAGCGATTGGCTGAGAAGTATGCTGAAATTGCCCGTGAGCAGGTGGATTTGCGGGTGAATTATAAAAATAGTTTGGGACTTGATTTTGGGGCGCTTGGTTTGGCCAGTAATTTGGAAGAAATTTATGCGGAGGAATTGCTGCGTGCGAGGCCGAGGGATTTGGCTTCGGGGCACACGCAGGTAGGGCCGCATCGGGATGATTTGGAATTTGTGCTGGCTGGCCGCCCGATTCATTTACATGCTTCGCGGGGTGAATATCGGACTATTTTGCTGGCTTTGAAATTGATTGAAATGGAGTTTTTTTCTAGGACAGGCGGCCGCCCGATTCTGCTTTTGGATGATGTTTTTTCGGAATTGGATCATCAGCGCCAGCAATTTTTGCTGGAAAAAGTGTCGACTTTTCAAACTTTTATTACCACCACCAAAGATTCGGCGGTGATCAATCAGGAAAAATTGCTGGCGGGTGATTTTGTGGAGGTGGTGGAGGGAAGGGCGGAGAGGGGGTGAGAAGAGAATATAGAAAAAGGCGTCCTTTGTAGAGACGCCCTTTTTGCAGCATGTGCCAACAACAGTCTTGTCATGTATATTATAGGTGTTAGTTCGTGGTGGACGCAACCCCGTTTTGCGGGGTAACAACAAGTTTGACAAGACTGTTGTTGCAACCGTGCTGCGCCCACCAGAACTAACAGAGTTATTGTAGAGCTTGGAGATTAAGCCAGGATTAAATTGTTTGCTACTACCTATGCTCTAGCACTTTCTCATCAATAGCATGCGCGATTTGATGATGTTCGCGACAGAGTGGGGCGATGTAATGTGGATCGTGCGAATTGGCCAGAGCAAAGCGTTGGGTGTGATGGAGATGTTGTGATGGCTTGCGGCAGGTGTGGATACTGCATTTTGTGCCATGTTCGGCGGTGAGGATTTTTCGTATTCTGATGGGAATGTAGCGATTGGACTTGGGTAGTGGCCCTATGACCCGGTCGACAAATTCCTGGCGCAGTTTGGCTTTGTGAGTCTGCTCAGTACTTAATTCGGCTTTTTCTGCGGCGATTTTATCTCTTCTAGCCTGCAGAAATTCTTTTAACAATTGATTCAGATCGAAGCCTTTGCGCTGCAATTCGAGCAATTCAGCGCTTACTTCATGATCGAGATTTAGTAAAGTCGGGCTGGTTGATATATTTGCTGTACTAACCAGAAGGTCTGGATGCTCGTTATGAACCATTTGCTCTGCGTCTCCCGCGGCTGGGAGGTGAAGGTGGCCTGCTTCAGCCGCCACTTGACTCGTCGCACCTATGCTCGTGAATCGCGTGTTCACGTGAACATCTTGGGCTGACTTGGCTTGGACGGATTTTTCATCTCTGACCAAAGTTTCTAGAGCTCGTGCCGAAAGTTTTTTGGCTAGATCGACCAATTCATGTTGATTTTCAATGGTGGCTATAGAAACAACTTTTACTAATTTATTTAAACTGATTTCGCCAGAAGTGAAGGCTTGATGGAGAGCTGGTTTGTCGGAAAAGCGGCGGTCTAAATTGAGCGCCCGGTTGACCTGCTTATGGCTCAGGCCGGCCAATTTGGCGGCGAATTCGTAAATCGAATGATAACCTTTTTGCTGATGAATCTGGCGACGGTGAATTTCTGGCAGCAAACCGATGCATTTATTGCGGGCGGCCAGGGCTTGACGACCGAAGTTTAAAAAATTTTCGTATAGTGATTGATCGGTCATTTTGGCGTGGCGAAGACATGCTGAATATTAGCATATTTAAGGGAAGAAGTCGCTGTCTAAGTGTTGCAGTTTTGGGTAAAGTGAGGTGGAATATATTGGGTGGAAGTGAATGGGAAATTAGCAAAACTCTGAGCAGGTTTAAGTAATTAAAGATTAATGGAAATAAAAAAATTTGTTTGGGTGAAAACATTACCAAGGACTACAATATTGGCTGTATTATCAACTATGGTTGTAGTATCTAAATATTTTTATGATTGAACCCGTTTCTTTTTGGCAAAGTGACAATGCCCTGAAATATGCAGATTTTAGTACTACCATTCCTAGTGATATTCCTGCTTATCAAATGGTTTACAAGTTATTGAATCCTGTAGGTAAGTCCATATTAGATTTTGGTTGTTTTCAAGGGAAAAGTAGCCAGAGACTTGGGCAAGAGGGGGCGGCTAAAGTTTTGGGAATTGATAGCGTAGAAAATAACATTGTTGTGGCTAGGAAAAATTATTCGGCAAATAAAAATTTAGGATTTTTGCATGTAGAGGAAGACTCCATTATTCTGACTGAAGAGCGTTTTGATTCAACTTGTATGACCTTTGTTCATCCAACAATTGCCAGTTTGGAGAAACTTAAATTTCAAATTAAAAAAATCTCTCGTGTAATGAAGATGGATGGAGTCTTGGTATTATTAGGGCTAGATCAGAATAGTTTTGGAAATCATGAGTTTTTATTTTATAGGCATAAAATGTTGGCTGAAGCTAGAGATGGCTCCCCTTTCAACAATGAATTAAAATTATCTAATGGAGAAACTCTAAAATTTACAGATTATTTTTGGCCGATAGCAACTTTGATCAAGATTTTAGAAGAAAATGGTTTTACTGTTGATCAAATTTATGGTTTACGAGAAGATCTAGAAGGCAAAGTAGGTGATGTTTTGAGAAAATCTATAAGTGAATTAGATTTTCAGTGGAAAGATGAATGGAAGGCTCCACTTTATCAGGTTATTGTTGTGAGAAAGATTTTCTAGGTATAGCTGGTGACAATTTTTGGCAATTCCCCCAACATACGCTATATTGTCCGTGCTTTTATTTTCTAATTTTTTTCACCATGTCTGCCAAAGATGCCCAACAGAAAAATATTCATGCTCATGCTGACGGGCTGACGACGGGCAAACGTGGTGCTGCTTCTGATGCAGTAATTGACCAGGCACAGAGCCGTGAAGAGCGACTGCAGCATATGCGTCATAGCTGTGCTCATATGTTAGCCCAGGCTGTGCTGGAAATGTTTCCCGAAGCAAAACTGGCCATCGGGCCGACTATAGAAAATGGTTTTTATTATGATTTTGATTTGCCCCGTACGCTGATACCGGAAGACCTGGCGCTGCTGCAAAAAAAGATGGAGCATATTGCCAAACAGCGCCAAACTTTTCATCGCATCGAGGAGCCAATAGACAAAGCCGTGACTTTCCTGAAAGGCAAAGATCAGCCCTACAAAGTGGAAATCGCTGAAGATTTGGCGACAGAGGGTGAACGCAGTGTGTCTTTTTATGAAAATCGTCTACCGGATGGCACTATGAAATTTTGGGATTTGTGCCGCGGTGGGCATACTGAAACCACTGCTGACACTGGGGCTTTCTGCCTGGAAAAAGTGGCGGGGGCTTATTGGCGCGGGGATGAAAAACGGCCGATGCTGCAGAGGATTTATGGGCTGTGTTTTGAGACTAAGGAAGAATTGGCCAATCACCTGAAAATGCAGGAGGAGGCCAAGAAGAGGGATCATCGTAAATTGGGAGCAGATTTGCAGCTGTTTGCTTTTTCTGAAGAAATCGGGCCTGGATTGCCGCTATGGCTGCCCAATGGCACAGTGATAATTGAAGAATTAGAGAAATTGGCCAAAGAAACGGAATTTAAAGCCGGTTATAAACGTGTGCGAACGCCACTAATTACCAAGGAAAGTCTGTTTATCAAATCCGGCCATCTCCCCTACTACAAAGATGGCATGTATGCGCCGCTGAAAATAGATGAGCAGAACTACTATATCAAGCCGATGAATTGTCCGTTTCACCATGAATGCTATTTGGCGGCGCCCAAAAGTTATAGAGATTTGCCGCTGCGACTGGCGGAGTATGGCACCTGCCACCGTTTCGAGGATTCCGGATCGCTGTTTGGGCTGATGCGGGTGAGGGCCATGCAGATGAATGATGCGCATATTTACTGTACTGAGGAGCAATTTGAACAGGAATTTCTCGATGTTGTGAAAATGTATTTGAAATATTTTGAAATATTTGGAGTGGAAAAATACGTGATGAGACTTTCTCTGCATTCTAGAGAAGGATTGGGGAAAAAGTATGTGGATGAGCCAGAACTGTGGCTGAAGACAGAAGATATGGTCAGACAGGTGATGAAGAAATCCGGTGTACCGACTGTGGAAGTTGCCGATGAAGCAGCTTTTTATGGCCCCAAAATTGACGTGCAGATTTGGAGTGCTATTGGCCGTGAGTTTACGCTAGCCACCAATCAGGTGGATTTTGCTGTGCCGAAGCGTTTCAATATGACTTATACAGACCATGACGGTCAGGATAAAACCCCACTGTGCATACATCGGGCGCCACTCAGTACTCATGAAAGGCTGGTGGGCTTTCTAATCGAACATTTCGCCGGAGCTTTCCCCACCTGGTTGGCGCCGGTGCAGGTGCGTTTGTTGCCGGTGGCGGAACCGCATCAGGAGTGGGCGCGGGCTCTAGCGGCTGAGCTGGCTGGCCAAATGGTGCGAGTGGAAATAGATGATAGCCGGGACAGCCTGGGCAAACGCATACGCAGCGCTGAAATGATGAAAATCCCTTATATGCTGGTGATTGGTGACAAAGAGGTGGCCGGTGAAGATATGGCTGTGCGCCGCTATGGGCAAAAAGAGCAGCAAATGCTGTCACGGGGGGCCTTCATAGCCAAGTTGCTGGCTGAAATACGGGAAAGGAAGTTGGGGTGAGAAACAACTGAACAGAAAAGATACCTCGCCTCCGAAGGGCCCCTACCCCTTTAGGAGGCGAGGTGTCTTTTCTTGGTCTTTTGACTCAGACCGTTTGGTTATCGCCAGCTGATCTACTCAGGCACGTGAGCTTTGACGTTAACACTATTTCATGATGTCAAGCTTTGTCCGGACAAACACCCAGGCCAGAAAACTCGCCAGCTGCCAAACATTGACTTTATTGCCGAGTTATTGTAAAAAAGGTTCTTGCTGGGCCACTAGGCCCTATGCTGCTACAGATAATGAGGGCCTGTACTGATCTTTGAATTAATGGGGAAAAAGCTTGGAAAATCCCTTTTCAAGCTTTCTAATAGTAGAATGCATCTTGCGCGCAAGGCGCTTGACCTGGCGGAATGGTTCCGTGGGGCTAAATGGCGATATTGTGCGCAGAACAAATTCTACTGTTTTTTGAATCTGCATGGCGTATGAAACTACGCAAGAGGAGGTGATATGACGACACCGAAGGTGTACGGCGTGGGTTGGTTTATGATTCTCTTGGCGTTGGTAGGCATCGGCGGCCTGATCTGGGTGGAGGAGGATAAGCTCCTCGGGGGGCTGCTGGTGGCGCTGTCGCTCTGCGGTGGACGGGCGGCATGGGTGGCTAACAGACCTGCCCCCTCGCTTGAGGCCAAGCTGTGGCATGCACTGCTTTCTCGCCTGGCCAAGAAGCCGCCCACAAGCCCATTGCTAGTGCAGGAGCGTAGCTCCGCGCTACGGCGGGTCAACCGCCAGCCCTGGGAGCGCTAACCGACCCCAGCGCACCGCCATAGTGATGGCTGCTTTGGAGTAAAATCCAAGCCCTCATTATGGCGGTGACGACGGCGAAGGAGGGGGCCTCGCGCACTCCCCCCGTGGAGTGACTGTGCCCCACAAAAACAGTAGGAACAAAGCCCATATCTCCCCGGCCCGTCAAAGGGCTGGGTTAAACAAAGAGATGTGGGCTTTTCCCGATGATCACCAACTAGCCTGCTCCCCCTTTAAGTATAAAGAGCGCCGGCCAAACCGCTATGCAGCTCTTCCGCGGCCAATGTCCCCACGCTGAGGCCCTTTAGATGTTTTTGAGCGCATCCTCGAGCTAAATCGGCCAACTTTTGTGGTGCCTGTTCATGCATGTCTTTCAAATACTTACGAGTGTCTTCCCTGAACTCTTCCTCTTGACTGGAAGTCACTCTATTCTGCTCATTGGCCTTCAAAACTGTTTGACAAAGAGACTCATAATTCCTGTCTCCGGACCACTGGGCGACGCCAGATAACAACTCTGCCATGTAATCCTCCAGCTCCTTCACATAATGTTTTACCAGACGTTTTTTATTGGTATCTACTGGCACTTTGGAATCCTCTATGCTACCGGTCATTTTCGCATAATTTTCATCAGGCAGCACCATTTTCCTCTTTAAAATATTATTGAAATAGAGGAAAGTATTCACCATAGTGGCAAACTCGTCCGCGCGTAATTGATTTGCGTCCTGATCGCGACCATACCCCAGACGATTGCCAGCCACAATTAATTGAGCATTGTAACCGGCATAGGTATTTCTAATAATATTGTCATTTTCACGTGAGCCATATTGATTTTTACGCAGTAACTGAGCGATATTCGATTCAGATTGGGCCAATGGGCCGATATAATGATATAATTTAGGATCGGTATTGGGGTTAGTGATCTTGCTGGAGATGTTTTCTTTTACCAGGCTGTTATTTAAAACCTGTGAGCGAATCCAAGTAGTGAAATTTTTGCCTGCCACGAATCGATCCGCCCCACTTTTACGACCGGCATCAATATCTTTTTGAATAACTGTGCGGAAAACCTTCTGATATTCGTCCAGAGTAAATTTTCGCTTCAACAGCTCTCCCTGATCATTGAATTGGGGGCGGCCGTTTTCATCCAAGACTTCATGACCTACCACAAAATAGAAAAACACGTTGGAATCCCGTTGCTCACCGACATAGGGCACGGCTTTGGAATAAGGCAGCAGGGGTTGGCCTTTATCATTTTTGATAGAAAGCGCAGTGATGAATAACATCAACCCCTCCTCCAAATCCAGCTCATTGTCTTTAAGCGCTTTCGTTAATAACCCATCAAAAGTAGCTGAAGACACATCCAAACCTTTTTGGAAATCATCAATCATTTTGCGTAATAGTGGTTTGATACCTCCCTGTAATTTGTCATAATCATGAAATTTGTCAGAGGCTTCTTTTTTTGCCTTGCTGTATGCGTTTTCATTACTACCATTTAATGAATCAAAAGTTCCTGGTCCAAATTCTTCATCAATCAGCATTTCACATTGCCCCTGGATATTGATCATCGGCGCTTTCTTGATCACATCTAGTTCCCCAGCCTGAATAATTCTACCGACTCCCAATTTATCATGATATTTTTTGGGATAGGCGTGAGTATTAATGAGATGATTGAGAATTTTATGTAATTCCTTGTCATCTTCCCAACGTATAAGACCTTTTTTACAGAGGTATTGCAGAGAGGCTTTTAGAACTATTTTGTTGGGTGCATTGTATAATTCTTTGAATACATCGTCCGGAGTGAGGTTGTTATCATAAAACTCTTCTTTGTCCTTCACCTGATCAGCATTATCCTTGTTATGCGCGCCAATGTATTTGTTTTCCAATTTATTCAATCCAAACAAGCCTGGATTGCCCTTGTGCAGCTGTTTACCAATAAAATTGGTACTGCGATCCATTTTTTCTTTGAAGTATTTCTCTATCTGCTCTGAGGGGGCTTTGATGAGCAACTCATAGAGCTGCATCAGATTGAGCACACGAGTGTTGTCCCAGAGATTGCCGAAATAGCCTTTGGGGGGGTGGGCTTCGTCGGCGGCTTCTGTCTTGGCGGGTTTACCGCTGTTGTCTGGGGTGGCGGCCAGGGCCTCATCCACTTTTTTGGTTTGCTCTTCCGGGTTTTTCATCAAATCGGGGCGGGATTTGATTTCTTCCAGCTGTTCGGCGTTGGGTATAGTCCCGCCATTCTCACGGACGAGGCGATAGAAATCATTCAATGGCGTAGGCTCTCTACCCTCTATCAGGACCTGTGGGGCTCCTCCGTCCGGGTCTTTTTGAATACCGGTGACTTTCAGGACGTCTTTGGTGTGAGGATCATAAGCTGAGATGAGGAAAAGCGGGAAGGTGGCGTTGGACAGCTGTATGGGTTGACCGTGGTCGGCTGGCCAGTTCATTTCTTTTTTGAGCTGTTCGTGATGCTCGGCAAGCAGGCTGTCTAGGGCTTTGAGGTCATCTATTTGTGGCATGGCATTGAACTGGCGATACCATTTGGCGAATTGTTCCAGACTGAGTTTTTTGGTTTGCTGATGGCGTAGGCGATTGGCGCCATTATGAGAGATTGGGACAGAAACGGGATGGGATAGATATACGTGGCCATCGGCGACGTTTTCCACTGTGGTTTCATGTTCGGTGACAGAGCCCAATTCCTCTTCAGAAACATTTTCACGTGGAACTTGATAATGTAGCACTGTGCCGGGTTTGAGAGCTTCCGGTGGCAGGCCCAAGGATTTTTCCAATGCCGCTGTATCAGTGAATTTTTCTGACAAATTATTATTGAGTGCCCATTTTTTGAATGCTGCTGGAGATAATTTCAAGGTTTCGCTTTCTCCGGCGCTATTAGTGATAGTGAATTCTATCATTGGGTCAAAACTGGGCGTGACCAACTGTTCCTCTGGCGCTCGATCCGGATCCTGCCCGGCTTCACCAAAAGTGATATTTTGTATATTCACCCGGGTAGTCAGGTCGGCTGTCTCTTTGCTGCCGGGCTGACCGCTAATCCATAAAGTCTGCCCGGGGCACAGGGTAGACAAACCGGTCTCACGGCTTAATTGACGCAGCTGAGCTGCTCTGATATGGGCGATTTCGGCTTTGCTGGTTAGTTCGCGCATTTGTTTGATCAGACCACCAACCAGGGTGTTGTAAGTTTCAACGTATTCATCCAATTCAGCCACCAGCTCCTCTTCCTGACGTTTAAGAGCTTTCAGAGTTTGATGGTAGGAAGTGCTTTTGGCTATGTCATGCTTCACTATTTGGGCGCCCATTGCGTCTTGAGCTCTCTGTAATTCAATGTCCGATGGCGGAGCCAGTGAATTTAAACGCTGCACCTCGGTTTCATTTAACTTTCCGGCATTTACCAGATTATCCAACCTTCTGCGAAACCCTTCATGATTCTGGCTGTCTCTTGTTAAATCAGCCAAATCTTCGCTGGAGAGAGGTGGGCGGGGTGGCTTGGGCGGTTCGCCATCGGCAGTCGCTTCCTGAGTTGGTCTGTTTTGTAATTCTTTGAGATAGGCTTGCAGTGGAGCTGGGGAAGTGATGCCTAGATAGGTATTCATTTCCTCGGGGGTCAGATAGCCATTTTGAACCAATTCTTTATGAATATTCTCGCGCTGGCTGGATATTTTGGCTAATTTGGTATAAGTACCTTCCAGCTCCCTGCCCATTTTGAGTAAATTTTGAAGAGCCGCCTGGTTGTTTTCATAAAAATTAGCGTAATCCGGGTTCTCATCACGTTTGGCCATAAATTCATGCACGCCCTGAATTCCTCTAAATAGTCCCTGGACTCGCTTATTGATGGTCTCAGATAGGCCAGCAATTTGCTGAAACTCGCGGGGAGGGGCGGCTTGTCGCTCTGCAGCGAGGCGCTGACGTTCAGCCTGTTGCTGCCTCAGATATTGCTGGGACATGACGGCATCGGACATATCAAAATCCTCGCCTTCATCATCCTCATTATAATTCTTAGGAAGTCTGGTGCCTGTGGGGCGGTGCCGGCCTGGTTTTGAGTTGCGTGGCTTAGCCATTAATGAGGAAAGAAATCAATTATAATTATACGGGCTTGTAGGATTTGTCAAGTTAGGGTGAGGTGGTTGGAGATGCTGGGGTGGGAGTGAGGCCGGTGGCGGAAGAGCCATCCTTCAGAATATTGTCAACCAACGCCTCTGCATCATTCGCCTTTTTAAGGTTTTTTTTGAATTCCTGAATCAAATGCTCTCGTACTGGTTTTTTGTCGGCGTCTGTGGGTAGAGCGTCATAGGACTGTTTTAACTTTCCAGCCTTAATGCTGTCATTAATCTTGCCGTCTGGTTTAACAATATCAGCTACTTTCAAATCGCCTAAAACCGCAGTGATTTTTTCCACTTTGGTGGTGGCCTCTTTCACATCCTTGATGGCGGTGGTTGTGGCACTATTATCGCCAGAATCTTTAGCTTTTTCCAAAGCCTGGATCTTGGCTCCCAGATCTTTTGTAGCATCTCTCAAAATCGTATTGCTGGCGTTTGGTGATGTACTAGCCTTGTGTGCGACATCTTGAGCTTCTTTCAAAGCCTCAGTAGCACCGGCCGGACTGATTTTCATTTGATTATCAGCCACAAATTTCTCCAGTACCTCTTTTGCTACATTCCCGGCCTTGAGATCATCAGTGAATTTTTTTAAATCATTATTGTACTTGCTTGGTATATTCCTGACATCTGATTTGAATCTATTCAAAGTATCGGCTATAGCTGACTGCACTTCTTTGTTAGTAGCATGGCTGCCGCTGGAGGCTTCGGCTATGGCTTCTTGCGCCGCTTTCAAATCATTGCCACTGGCGGCTTTTTGTAGTTTATTGACTATTTCTTTTTTGGGATCCAGGCGATCCTTCTCCTGCCACTCCGCAATCTTTTGAGCCGGCAAATTCAAACTGCTGGCCAGAGAGGCCAGGCCTTTTTTGCCACCACCATCCACGGGTAGTATTGGCGCATAGAGAGGCATTTTGGCCAGACTGGTGCCGAAGCCGCCCACTGCTCCTTTGATGGCATCGACTGCGCCCTGGGCCTTGGTGCCTTTCATGGCTTCGAAGACAGCCATCCAGATAAAGGCGGCGGTGGCCAGGCCAGCCATCAAATCTTGAATAGTACTCATGCCAGAGGTGATGGCGCCCAAATCCGCCGGATTGGTGGATAATTGCACGCCGGGAGAGATTTGTTTGAGCTGGGCTATCATAATCATGCCTATGGTGAGCACGATGGAGACTTTGACAGGCACCAGGGCATGGCTCATAAATAAGCCGAAAAATGGATCATTGTCACTTAAAGTATCTTTTACTTTTTTGAAAGCTATGCCTAAGAAAGACAGTGGTGAAATAGCTATGGAAATCCAAAGCACTACCACGCGGGCCAGTAGTACGACGAATAGTGCTATGAAAGAAGTGCTGTAAATGGTCAGGAAAATTACGGAAAAAATAGTATTGATGGCGAGACTATCTAGACCTGTGACATGAGTCGGATTAAGAGTGTCAATTTTACCTATATCCATCAGCTCCAGGGCCAGTACCAGGGCGACATTGCGGGAGTTGAAGGTGCTGAAAAAACTCTGGGCGCCGTTTTTTAAGGCGACGGTGGGAGATTTGGATTGGTCTGCTTGGCCTGATTGACCAGCACCTGCGGCTGGAGCCCCACTTGATTTGGTGTCAGTTTTGGCCGGGTCGCTGGCTTTGCTACAAAATGGATTCTCATGACTCTGATTTTTGACGAGAATTTTTTTACAAAGGGTGTCATCTAGTTTTTTGGCACCCTCCGGGGTAGCGTATTTTTTGAGTGAATCAGAAGCCATTGGCACGGCGAAAATGGCAGTGGTGGTGATATTGACAGTATCCAGCACCACTTTACAAAGCATGAAGGAAAAATTAACGGCAATCAGACCTATGGCGACTTTTGGTAAAACCGCTTTGATGCTGAAATCGTCACTACCGCCCACACCAACAATATTGTAAATAGCCACAGCCAGCAGCCCCAAGACAAACATAATATTCACAAAATCCCGAACGGCGCTCCAGATATTGAGCAGGACGGTTTGCATACCACCGCTAAAGAGCAGATCGTTGTTGAGCAGCCCTCCAATCATCAGCAGCACCGGCCAGAGAAAGACCTGCATGGCCTGGAGAATGATATCGAAAAATTTAAATGCCTCGGTGCCCCCACTCTTTAGAGCTTGGCTAAGAGCGTCAAATCCCTCAGCGTGTGCCAGCAGAGGCATAGCCAGCATTAAAGTTGTAGCCAAGATATAAGCCAGGCGGCGGTAGCGATACTTATTGTAGAGGTTTTTAAAATTCATATTTTTATGTGAGGCTATTGATAGCGGCTGCGCTGAAAGTGGCTAATAATGGTAGGCCAGTGGCGACGGCAACGATGGCAGCGCGATAGTTTTTTGGCTGAGGTTGTTGAGTGGCAGCCACAGAAATTCCTGGGACTGGAGCTCTACCGGAGGCCTGGGTAGCAGCCATGGCCGGCTGCTGAGACATAGCAGAGGCAGATGCGCTTAACTGAGCTGGTTGGCTGGCGCTGATTTTCGGCATGATACGGCGGGGGGTGACACTGGAGAGTAGAGGCGCCGCCACGGTGCGGGGCGTGGGGATGAGGGGGAGATTTACTGAATCGCCGGGAGATTTGGTAAAAGGAATGGCGTAAGTGGCGGCGCCGGCAGGGTTTTTGGCAGTATTATGGCTGCTGGAACTATCGCTAGTAGGAAAACTGAGTGGACGATTAGGGCCAGCTGGTGGGTGCTGCGGCAAACGCTGATCACTGCTGACTTGATACTCCTGGGCTTCCTGAAGTTTTTTATAAAGAGCCAAGAGAGGTGTGCGCAGCTGAGCTATGTCTGTCGGCGCCAATTTGAGCTGGGGATTGGCTGGAGAGTCCTGGTCTGGCTTTGGATAGATAGAAAAATGCATGGTGGGATGATCGTTGAGCCTGTCTTTGACACTGTCTATCACAACTCGGGCAGCTACTCCCTGCCCGTCCTGGACAAAAAAGACGGCATTACTGCCCTGGCCGGATTTGTCCAAATGCACTCCCGTGCCTGACAAAATGGCACTAAAACCATCTCCAGCCACTTGAAATGGCCCAGCTGGTATAGATAAAGCATAGTCGGAAGCAGATAGGGCTGTGTATTGTAATTGCCGGGCCTGACGCTGATTGAGAATTTGTAATAATTGACTGAAAGTTCTATGAGTTGATGCAGATGTGGATTTAGTTGTAGCTATATCCGCATGTACAGCACGGCGATCCAAAGCCTTTGGTGAGATCAAAGTTTCTACCCGGCCAGTAGCTGATAAAGCCACTGCTAACCCAGGAAAACGCCGACTCACATATTCACGCAGCATAGCAGCCAACTGCTCCCCTTTTAGTCCCTGCTGGCGCAACTCGGCTTTTTGCCCGGCCAATTCCGCTAACTCGGCATGGGATAGGACAGTATCAAATTCCCCGCTGCTGCCACGCACCAAAATCTGCTCGCCCAACCCCTGATAGGGATTGACCGGCTCGGTGCTGGTGGGCCCAGTTTTTTTGCGCCCTGCTTCCAATAGAGCTATCTCACGCTGCTCCACACTGTGCAAGAGCGGCTTGACTAAACCGTTTAATAATAATTCTTTTTGAAAAACATCAAATACTGGTTGCCCCTGATCTTTTTCGCCTCCAGCAAAGCCTGGACGCAATCTATCCAGGCGCTGAAAATTATAAGTGCAGAAGCGTAACTGTTGATGCAGTTGATCAAAGAAAAAGGCCTGATCTGTGGGAGAATTGCTGAAAGGACGGAGAGGACGGGGGGTGTTGATATTGCCGTCCAGATAAAAATACTTGCGGAAAAATAACTGTTTTTCCGGCTTGAGATTGATAAAAGGTGTCTGTTGATTAGCTGAAAAAATCACTTCATGTAGCGGAGCCAAAGTCTGGTCTTTTTTCTCGATAAATTTAGCTTCATCGATCAAAATTTCCTGTACCAGGATTTCCAGATTGCGGGTGAATTGTGCGTCTATTTTGACATTCATGCTTTTGCTGATGTTAAGCCCTGCTCTTGATGGAATTTGTCGGAATAAGCTTGTAATTTAGGCGCTTCGTCAATTTTTAATTCGGTTAAAACAATCATCACTCCCTGCAGAGACTGCTTGAAATTAATATCTTTACTACCGCCGGAAGCGTAAGCTTTCTGCAATAACTCCAATTGATGGGGACCGGCTTTGGCAACCAGTAAATTGTAATCCATTGCCACGTCTTTTCCCTGGCTTTTTTGTTCGTAGGCCAGGCTCTGTACCAGGTCCAGACCTGTTTTTTTCACGCCTCCTGGGAATTCATCTGGCGTAAGTAGAAAATCCAATAAAAAAGGATTGCGACCAATTTCATTTTTTAGAGTGGTCTCCAGCTCATTTTGGGCAATAGTCTGTTTTTCGGCTTTTTGTTTGGGGCCGTCGAAAGCTGAAACAGCAGTGGTTTTTATGTCATTGTAGGTATCAGGCGAAACTACTTTCACCACGCCCAAGGTGCCGGCGGTGGCGGCGGCTGTACCCATCCAGAAATAGGGGCCGAAACTGCCAGCTTTGGCGTTAACCAGGGCTGTAGCCAAGCCCCAAAGCGCTGTCAGCATCATCAATCCGGGCGTGCCGGCTATTTTAAGCACAGGGTTTTCGGCGGTGCGGCCCTGCTGCGTCTGAACGACGGCAGCTAGTTGTTTCTGATAATCCTCCTGTTTTTTGGCTAGATCACCATTGGTCAGCTGGGCTTGTAACAGGGCCGCGGCCTCGGCCGGCAGTTTGCCGCTACCAATCAAGGCCTGCAACTGTAAATTGTTGATTTGCCCGGACTCCAGTAAACTATTTAAAATTTCTACAGATTGATTAACCGGCTTGCTCTGCAGACAAGTTTCCATAAATTCCATTTTTTGGGCTGGTGACAAAAGGCCAATCACAACACCAACCTGGCTGGATTCAAAAATATGCCCCAAATTCTTTTGATCGACGCTACCAGACAAGCTGAGTGGCTGGGCCTGATCGACCAGAAGCTGCATTTCTTTTTTGTCCAATTGTTCATGGCGCAGGACTTTGAGACATAATTTTTCCAGCTCGGGATTGGCGCGTAATTTGGTCATGGCTTCCATCATGGCTTCCAGTTTGACTAAATCGGCGTCATTCAACTGCCCCAAACCACGCACATGAGCGATGATCTGCTCATAGGGCACATAGATGTTTTCCAACTGTTTATCAGTCTCCGCTAGAACCTGTTTGGCCAGCTCAGCTCGAGCTGCTGGCGCTGAATCCATCAATTCCGCAATTTGCTGGGCATATCGATTTTTTGCGTCTTGAGCGGCCTCGCGCAGACGATTGATCTGTTTGGCAGTTAATTGCTCAGCGCCGGCCTCCCCCACTGAACCGCTACTGCGAAAACGATTCTGCAAAGCTTCGATTTTCTGTTCATAGGCGGCAGCTTTCTTGTCGACCGTTTCATTGAAAGTTTGCACATCATGGCCTTCCGCTCCCGCTGCTGGAGTTGGGGCTTTGGTTTGATCCACGGCTACCGCCGCCCGCTCTACTGGCCGGCTGGGATTTTGCTCCGGAGATGTTTGGGTTTCACCTGCCATGGATTTTATAATTTAAATAAACGCAAAAGATGCTCGGTCCAATGCTCTTGAACACCGGTCATTTCACTTAAGTATTGCTCCAAAAAAGCCCGCACGGCCTGGGGATTCTGATTTTCCAGCTCGATGATGAGATCAGGTAATAGGCCTTCTTTCAGACGCAATCCTAATTTCCTGACAGTAGGTGGCTGATAGAGAATCCAAAAACAGGAAATATCGGCATAGGGAATTTGACGATGGCCTATTTTCACTCCCAATTCGGATAAATTCACTTTGGTGTGACGTGGCGGATGATATTCGTGAGTGAAATAATAAACCGCTGCGAAAACCACAGTGGCCACCAGCATGGTCCAATTGCCGCTGAATGCCTCCAAAATGATAACCGCCAGCAGTATCAATGCGGCCGCCCCCCACCAGCGTAGAGACTTGGGATGCTGCAAATATTCCGGAGCTATCCAGGAAAAAACTGCTTTGTTGAAATCCGGCACAGCATGGCTTTCATCCAGATTTTCTTCGAAAACTGAAGGATGATAGAGGGGGTCTCTCTGGCCTGATTGGCGAAGGGGCCGTAAAAATGCCATAAATTGATTCTACTAAAATCCTTTAATTATAGCATAAAAACGCCCTTTTCTGAAGTCTGCCACCCCTGGACCACTACAGTTTGTATTGCCTTTTAAGCGTATTGTGGTGTCGGTATTTTTCAATTTCCTTGCCTTTACCAGATTGATTTGCTAGATTTGCTGCGCTTCTTTGTGCTTTTTGGTCAGTACCCGAGGGATTTTATCCTTGGGGAAGCTACCGGAAGGCTAAGCAAAATTATTTATTAACCAAACAAAGAATGGCAGCAGAAAGCAAATATGAATTGATGTTAATCATCGATTCAGGTATTGGCCAGGCCGATATCGACAAGCGCCTGGAAGCAGTGCGCAAACAGATTTCCAAACACGGAAAAATCTTTTTCGAGGATGTCTGGGGAGAACGCGATTTCGCCTATCCTATCAAGGGTATGAATAAGGGGTATTATGCCGTACTGGCCTTTGGATTTGACCCAGCTGAAGTGCAGGAAATGGAAACCTCCTTGCGCTTGGAGCCGGAAGTGGTGAGACACTTGCTGGTCAAATTACCACTGAAGTACGAGCCTAAATCCTTGGACGAGCTCAAAAAAGCTCATCAGGAGGCTGCAGAAGCTGCAAAAGCTGAGCAGAAATAATTCTTTATTAATATTATAAAATCATGGCTAAAAATAAGTATAACAAGAAATGCCCTTTCACAGGGACTGGCATACAGTTTATCGACTACAAAGACGTGGATCTGCTGCGAAAATATGTTTCCAAATACGGTAAAATCGTTCCACGCTATTACACTGGCGTTAATTTGAAGTATCAGAAAATGCTGGCACAGGCTGTGAAGAGGGCTAGACAGATGGCATTACTCAAGTTTGTACGGTAAGTTGTAATGAAACAAGCTGCTAAAATGACTATAAAAACTCCTTTAAATTTGAAGGAGTTTTTTAGTTAATTGCGCTAGAGTTAGCCAATTCTCGCGAGAATTGGCGGTAATAGCCTTGACAGAATGTTGATTTTTTTAGGGATTCTGCTATGATGGGAAAGTATGGTAACGAATTAATGAGCTAAAAACCTGATCTATTAGCGACAAACAGTATCAATGAAGCTTCCCGTAAGCGGGCGGCTGGTGGACCAGAGACGACATTGATACAGTACACCATAAATTTACCACTATAAGTACGATAAATAGTTCCCCACTGGAAAGCACGAATTTAACGCTTTCCGCCAATCTAGAAGCTAGAAAAGCTCGCCACAAAAAAGTTTTTGCTGGCGTGAGTTTATTAGGCAAAGCCTGGCCAGTTGCTGGCTGGAATCGCGGTAAATATGCGGCAAAAGCTGGGACTGCTCTTAAGCGTTTATCCAATGTCTCTGCCTCTACCAAGCTATTCAGATCCTATAGCATAGCGGTAGCGGCTCTTTTTGTAATTGGGGCCATAAACCCTGAGAATGTTTATTCACAAAATGCCTACTATGCTCCAACATTGGATGGCATGGAGGATTACTACGCAACGACACTGGTTACTAGCGATGATGGATATATCTCTAAAACTACCCCTCCTACAGAATTAGCAGATCGCTCTGGCATGACCGGCAAGATTGTACACGAGGTGGAAGCTGGAGACACTATATCCACTATAGCCGCAGAATACGGCTTAAAAACCAACACACTGCTGTGGGAGAATGGTCTAAATGCCAATTCGACTTTGAAAATAGGTCAAAAACTGGCCGTACCACCAGTAGATGGTGTGACCCATACGGTAAAAAAGGGGGAAGATTTGAAGAAAATCGCCGCTCTTTACTCAGCTGATGCTGGGGCAATAGCCAAACAAAATCAATTAGCTTCCCCAGATGCTTTGAAGGCTGGTGAAGCTATTTTCGTACCGGGTGCTCGCCCACTACCAGTGCGCGAAGCGCCAGCTAGAATTGAATCTACATCCAGATTACGTGCCAGCACTAATATAGGTAGCACTACTTTAGTTTCTGGTGAGCAGATTGGCAGCGACTCCAACGATGTTCCGGTAGCCGGCAAGAGCATGATTTTCCCAACTAGAGGTAAATTAACCCAAGGTTTCCA
The DNA here is from genome assembly GCA_964528305.1 of uncultured Candidatus Peribacteria bacterium. Classification (GTDB taxonomy): domain Bacteria; phylum Patescibacteriota; class Gracilibacteria; order UBA1369; family UBA1369; genus CAZGSD01. Next base: position 143,415 of record CAZGSD010000001.1, read on the forward strand.
TCCTGGACATTATGCCTATGACATAGCAGATTCCAGCAAACCTCCAATTTGGGCGGCCATGGGGGGTACAGTAATCAAGGCTTCTAGTGGAACTTGGGGTGGGGGCTACGGCAATCACGTCATAGTTGATCATGGTAATGGTATTAAAACCCTCTATGCCCACATGGAATATTTGTCTGTGGCTGTAGGTGACGAAGTGACTCAGGGCCAGGTTATAGGTAAAATGGGCCGCACCGGTAATGTAAGAGGTAAAACCGGCATACATCTTCATTTTGAAGTAATACAGAATGGCGTTAAAAAATCTCCAGCTAGCTATTTCTAGGATTTGGCCGACCGTCGCTGTGGCGGGGGGGCGAGCTTGGAGGCTGGCTGTCATATTGATTCGTTGGCCATTTTTAATGCTGATACGCCTGTATCAGCGCACGATTTCCCCTGACCATTCCCCCTTGCGCAGGCTTTTTCCCTATGGATATTGCCGTTTTCAGCCCAGCTGTTCCGAATATGGCTACCGAGCTATCAAAAAATATGGTTTAATCAGGGGCGTACTTAAGGCTGGCTGGAGGATACTGCGCTGCAATCCCTGGTCGGCAGGTGGCATGGATGAACCATAGATAACGCAAGCCGCCGGAGCCAGGCAGGGAGTATTACCTCGCCTCCGAAGGGCCCCTACCCCAAAGTCGGCGAGGTAATACTCCCTGCCTGGCTCCCGCAACCTTTATGTAAAAGGATTTTAGATGAATATATGCAAAATTCAGGTAAATACAGTCGGGAGAAAGTGTGGGGGGAGATGTATGATAAGTCCGGGGAGGAAAAAACCGGGCAGGATGATTTTCGGCCTTTTGCTGAGCAGTTTGAAGAAAGAGGAATGAAAGGTTTTGATCCGAGAGAAAAAACCATTACAGGGAAAACTGATGCACAGGAGAAGACTCGCTACCCCAGAGATCCGGAAACCAGGCTGGATTTGCATGGGATGAAGGTAGAGGAGGGCCGCCAAGCGCTGCTTAAGTTTATACGGGAAAGTCGGGAACTGGGGAAAATGTTTGTTTTGGTCATACCGGGACTGGGACGCAATAGTGAAGGCGGCCAGGCTAAATTGAGACCAATGGCAGTGGATGAATTGGCCCGTTTGCAGCGGGATCGTGTGATTAGGGACTTCAAGACCGCTGAACCGCGCCATGGCGGTTTTGGAGCCATCTACGTATATTTGAAATAATTTTTGTCTGGTCAAGGCTGATAAGTGGTTTTCAGGCGGTGTTTTGACTAAGCTGGACTGGCTTTAAGTATACGTTAATTTAAGCTAATGAATATTTGGCAGGCAATTATACTGGGAATTATTCAGGGATTGACCGAATTTTTACCTATCTCCTCCTCCGGCCATCTGATACTGGGGCAATCCTGGCTTGGTATAGATGATATGCTAGCCATGAAAAGCTTTGACATAGCTGTGCATGCGGGAACTTTATTGGCAATTTTCGTCTATTTTCGGGCGGATTTCATTGCCTTGCTGCGCGTGACTGGACGATTTGCCAAATTACAGTTGGCAAAAATCCGTCGCCGTAAGTACCACCCTTTTACACCTGCTGAGGCTGAGTTGTGGAGATTTATTGGTATTCTAATAATTGGTACCATTCCGGCTGTCCTGCTTGGGCTTTTGGGTGGCGATATGATTGATCAATTACTACTAAACCCTATGAGCGTGACTGTTATGTTGGCGGTAGGGGCGCTGGTTTTTTTGTTAGCAGAGTATGTGCATAAACATTATCACGGAACCAAAGAGATTGGTTGGCGAGAGGGCATAGTAATTGGACTGGCCCAGGCTGTGGCCCTGGTGCCTGGCGTGTCACGTTCTGGCGCTACCATATCGGCTGGATTGTTTTTGGGGGTAGACAGGGCCAGAGCGGCGCGATTTTCTTTTATACTGGGGTCAGTGGCGATGATGGCGGCCACCGCTTATGCTACGATCAAAGTTGGAACAGGCGCTTATACACTGCCGCCTATGGATATTATGTTGATAGGGATAATCTCTTCCTTTTTGTCAGGCTGGCTGGCTATCAGTTTTCTGATTAATTTTTTAAAAAAACACACATTGGCTGTATTCGCCTGGTACAGATTATTATTGGTGGCTATGGTATGGGGTTTTTGGTGGTTGAATTAAAACTTGCCTGCCACCCCTAGGGCGCTTACTATGTTGAGGTAAACATTAATTTCAATGAGTAATACTTCCGTGAAAGCATCAATTGTCATACTGGATTTTCGGAAAAGCCAGAGAGTTTGTGAAAACGTGGAGAGCCTACAGAGACAGCGCACTAATTTTGATTATGAAATTCTGATTATCGACAACTCCTGCACGACCGAAAATGCGGAGAAATTGATGACTTTGAAAAAATTTCCCAATGTGCGGGACATACAGATCAACCCTGTTAATAATGGCTATACACGGGCCAACAATCAGGAAGCCCGTAAGGCGCGTGGCGAGTTTTTGATGATAGTGAATCCCGATATAGTTTGGGCGGCTGAAGATACCCTACAAAAGATGGTGGATTATATGGAAAAATACCCAGAGGTTGGTATCATGGGCCCCAAGCAAATTAACGATAGCAATGGTGGAATAGCCATGTCGGTGCGAGCTTTTCCCAATTTCATATTGCAGGTAGCCAGACGCACTTTTCTGCGCCATTTGCCGATCCTGAAGCAGCTGGTAGCCTATGATGAAATGCAGCATTTGGACTATGAAAAATTGCAAACCGTGGATTGGCTGCAGTCGTCGTTCTGGATTGTACGGCGGGCATTGTGGGAGAAGTGGGGGGGGCTGGATGAATCTTATTTCATATTCATGTCTGATCCCGCCCTTTGTTTTCGTTGCTGGGATGATGGTTATCAAGTGATTTATAATCCTGATGTAGTGGTGCATGCTGATGGACGCCGTGTCAGTAGCGGTGGTTTTATGGCTTTTTGGAAAAACTGGATATTAAGACAGCATGTAAAAGATGCCCTGGTTTATCAGCTAAAACACTGGTGGAGAGGAAATCCGCATAAGAGGTGGCTTAAAGCGCAGGGGCTGGGGGTGCGTCGGGGACGGGAATGGTAAGATTTGCTTCTGGAGATGGTGCGTTTGGAAGTGCGGTGGAAGGGGTGGCCGCTGGTGCGACTGACGCGCTGGGTGATGGTGGAGTTATTACGGTTGCGGCGCTGTTTTGGCTGTGTAAAGCCTGTTGTAACCAAGCTTGGCCGGGGCTGTTGGGGGTGGTGGCTATGGCTGTGGGTAGGGTGTAGTTACTGAGTGCGGCTGCTGGAACCGGAGAGATGGCTGGGGTTGGGTTGGATGTTGGTGGCGCAGAAGCGGGATCGGTGGTGATTGTGGAAACTGGCTGGCTGGGAGCGCTCATATGAGGGCGTGGCGCCGGAGTGCCACCCTCCAATTTGTTGGCTAATTGCTGTCGCATTGTAGCTACACGTTTTTTAATTTCATCCTGCTGAATTTCTATTTCATCTGCCTTGTCTAATTTTACTGTTTGAATAGGATAAGGGATGTTGAAGCCGACCTGGTCGTAGGCTTTGGTTAGCTTCATGATTAATTTATTTTTGACTTTAACCATTTTGCCGCCTTTGGAATCAATCCAAACATTGATGCGGAAATTGATGGAATAATCGCCCCATTCATAAAAGATTACGCTGGGCTTGGGGCTGGCCAGGACATGAGGTACAGTTTTGATAATATCTTTAGTCAGTGTCATGACCTGCCTGAGGTCGCTGCCGTAACCCACCCCCATGATGAAAGTGAGTTTACGGAAAGGATTGGAGGTTTTGCTAACTACGACATTTTTGAAAAGTTCAGCATTGGGGACTATGACTTTGGTGCCATCAAAAGCCTTGATGATGGTGGCGCGGGTTTGAATTTCCATGATGCGGCCAACCACACTGCCAACTTTGATCACATCACCGATGGTGTAATGGCGGGAAGCCAGGATTAGCATGCCGGAAATGGTATTCATGATGATGTCCTGCAGGGCGAAACCGAGGCCAAAGGCACCGGCCGCGACGATGGGTTTTAAGTCTATGCCGACTATACTGAGGGAAATGGTGATACCAATGACCAGGACAATGAAATAAGCTGAGCGGCCGGCGACAATCTGAACTTCTTTGTGTTCTTCCTCAATGCCTTTTTCGGCCATTTTATTTTCAATGCTGCGTTTGACCAGCAAAGCTGTGATATAGCTGAGCACGGCTATGACAATGGCGGCAATCCAGAGTGGAATGGCTGTTAAAAAGCCAGCAATTAGTTTGCCTAACTCGTTGGAGGTTTGCTCCCCCACCTGATTGACGCTGTTTGCCACTTGAGCAAAAGCGACGGGTATCCCAAGAATTTCTGTTGGATTGAACACTTTTATTTGTTTGATTAATCCTTTTATTATAACAAAATTTGACGTATTGATCAATGATTTGTGTTTGAGAAAGATCACATGGAAGAGCATAATTCCCATCGGAATCATCAATTTGTTTAAAATCATTATGGAAAATCTATTTTGGCTGCTGATAGTGGTTGTGGGAGTTTTGTCCTGCGTGAGACAAGTCAATCAGTATGAAAGAGGCATAGTCCTGACTATGGGTAAATACACGTCTACACGACAGCCCGGCTGGACCTTTATCTGGCCAATATTCCAGTCTATGCAAAAAGTGGATATACGCATCAAAACTGTGGATGTGCCAGAACAGGAAACTATTACCAAAGATAATATCCCGGTCAGCATCAATGCGGTGATTTATTATAAAGTAATGGACCCCAATAAAGCTGTACTGGATGTGGAAAATTTCTATTCTGCCGTCAGCCAGCTCGCTCAAATCACCATGAGAAATGTGGTGGGTGAGGTCACATTGGAAGAATTGCTGCGTGATAGAGAGACTATTTCGGCTAAAATTCAGGCAAGGGTGGATGAAGCTACTGATCCCTGGGGTATCAAAGTTAATGATGTGGATTTGAAAGACGTGGTGATTCCGGCCGATCTGAAGCGCACCATAGCCAAGGTGGCTGAAGCGGAACGCGAGCGTAAAGCCGCTATTATCCGGGCAGAAGGTGAAGTGGTAGCGGCCGAAAGCATAGCCAAAGCGGCCAATATGATGGCGCAGTCCCCCGGGGCGCTGCATCTGCGTACATTGCAATCGATCAATGATATTTCTTCCGATGAGTCTAATACTACTATTTGGATGGTGCCACTGGAGGTCTTACGGGCCGTGGAGGCTGTTGGGGAGCATTTGGGGAAGAAGGGGTAGATTCGATTTGACATTTTAAGTGCTTTGCAGTTATACATTAATCATGAATCAATTTAAACATCAATTAGCTGGATTTTACGCAAAAGGTGGCCTTGCCCGTACAGGAATGTACGGCGTATGGTCAGGAGTTTGCTTATTTGGCAATGGTGTTTTTACTTCGTAGATTATAATAAATCTTAAAAAAGCACCTCTGCTAGACAAGCAAAGGTGCTTTTTTCGAATGTGCACCAGGCCTGTCTGGATCATTTACAACCATGTTAAAGGATAAAAACCATGAAAGCTCAACAGACCATCAAGCTCTACTACCTGCTCTCGACCCTGACCAGTTTTGGTATGGGATTTGTGGCGGCTACTTACGTTATGTTCCTGCGCCAGAATCACCTGAGCTACCTGGAAACCAACCTGGTGAACCTCGTTTTCTTTGCTACTGTCATGCTTTTTGAGGTGCCGACGGGAGCGGTGGCTGATGTTTTTGGCCGTAAGGCGTCTTATGTCATTTCATGCTTCCTGTTGGGCTTAGGGTGTCTGATTTACTCCCAGGCTACTACTTTTGCCGGCTTTGTTTTTGCGGAAGTTATTGGTGGTATAGCTCTTACTTTTGCCAGCGGGGCTTTTGAAGCCTGGCTGGTCGATAGACTGAAAGAGCTTAACCACCCGACCAAGCTGACTGATGTTCTAGCGAGACACTCTCAATTGGAAAAATTGGCATCTATCGCTGGGGCGCTGCTGGGCGGTTGGTTGGCTGATAAAACCGATTTGACCACTCCATGGCTGGCGGCTGGCCTGCTACAACTGCTGGTTGGTGTGGTCGCTATGATTTTGATGGAGGAGGGCCGGGCGCAGCGCCGACATGTCACCATGCTGGCCGCCTGGAAGTCGATGAGAGAAACCATCTGGCTGAGCCTGAAATACTGCTTGAATCAGAAAAATGTACGCTTTGTGGTGCTTACTGGTACAATCACGGCGCTGGCGGTCCAAGGCCCAAACATGCAATGGCCGCCGTTCTTCACCAACTTTCTTGGGGAAAGCTCTACTCTGATGGGATGGGTTTGGGCAGCCCTGTCAGTATCAGTAATTATTGGGGCGGGACTGGCCTCGAAGTGGATGAGGTTTTGGAAAACCGAGCAAAAGGCTCTAATCGCGGTTCAAATGGGTATAGGTCTGGGCATTATGCTTACTGCTTATATGCCGACTTGGCCCCTTGCACTGCTGTTCTTTCTGCTTCATGAAAGCATGCGCGGGCTACAGAATCCGCTCAAGAATGCTTATATGCACGACAATATACCCTCTGCTGAGCGGGCAACGATCATTTCATTTGAATCGATGGCGAAAACGATTGGTGGGATGATCGGGCTGGTGGGGAGTGGCCTCTTGGCTCAGTATACTTCGGTTCCTTTGACTTGGTTGATATCAGGTGGGATTCTATTTTTTGCAGCCTTTGGGTTGATGAAGAATAGCAAAGCCTGATTTACAAGCGGTGAGATAATATCAAACCGCTTGTTTTTTTTGTGAAACGAGATGCTCACTTGAACATCTTTGTTTTCAAAAATTTAAATATTTTTAAGGCTGCGTTAATTTTGTTGTGTAATTATTTGCCTTGGGAATTAAAATACTTTATACTCAATAGTACTAGTAAAAGTATTTTAAATAGTGCTATGAATAATATTTTAACTGCTCAAGAATTGAAAACTAAAGGGGCACAAATAATACAGGAAAAAATTAAGGACTTTCAGGAAGTTGTAATTTCAGTGAGGGGAAAAAACACCTATGTGGTGATGACCATGGATAAATACAATTATCTGCGAAAATGTGAATTGGAAGCGGCGATTTTGGAAACTAAAAATGACTTGGCCCGGGGCAAGTACAAAAAACAGACTGTCAAAGAACATCTAAAAGATTTGAGAAATGTATGAATTGATACTCACTGAAAGTTACAGGAAGAAAGCCAAGAAATTCTTTGCTAAACAACAGGCTATACTTGATCAGTATGAGAAAACTTTAATATTATTATGTTTGAATCCACAGCACCCCTCTTTGCGTTGTCACAAATTAAGCGGTGGCCTGAAAGAGCTGTATAGTGTTTCGATAAACATTTCCTATCGATTGATTATTTACTTTATCATCGAGGAAAAAGCGATTGTTCCCGTAGATATTGGTTCGCATGATCAGGTTTACTAACTCTGAAAAAAGTTGGCGCCGTCTTTGTCTTCGGGGAGAGTTTCTTGGGACTCGGCTTCTTCTTGGCTAGTGCCGGCGTATTCCACTCCATAGGTGGTGCTGGAAGCCAGGAAATCATTGCCCCAGTTGAGGTAATACCAGTAGTAAACCATGGCTAGGGAAGCCTGGAAAAAGCCGATGGCCCCCCAGGTGATGGGTAGGGCTGTGAAAAGCAGTACGGTGGGACTTTTGAATAGTTGGAAGAGGAATAAATTGGCGGCGGTGGCGATCAGTACGCCGAGTATGGTGGTGTAGACAGCCAGTAATGGATAGCGGTCGTCATTGAGGATTTCCATGATTAGAGCGGCGGCGATGGAGACCATTACCACCTGTAAACCGGCGGCGGCGGCGGTGAATTCCAGGCTGCCACTGGAGGTGGTGAGGTAGATGGGGGCAGTGAAGGCGAAAATAATCAGATTCATAATGAAAATCTGATAGATGGCTGTGACCATCCGTGGGTAGCGCAAACGCTCAGTATAGGAGAGCAGCCAGGGCGTGAGCATACTGGAAATCAATGAGGTAGAGAAAATCATAGCCATCAAGATGACGATGAAAATAGGGCTGATGGTGGCTCCCTCGACGGCGGCGGGGCTGAGAATTGGTTCCAGCGCGGAAGAAGCAGCCAGGAAAATCAGCAGCAATACGAGTGAACCTGCCATGCCGCCGCATAGTCCCAAAAATGTTTTAGCAAAAACGGTGAAAAGCGTCAGCTGGCGTGGACCGTAAGCTTCAGCTGCTTGAACGGCTGGAGCCGCATTAGAAGCGCTATTATCAGTTGGATTTGATGTGTTTTCCATACGGAAATTTTATTTTGGTCTTTTTATTCTATCATAAAATAGCAAAAGAAGGAAGATGCTGATGGTAATAAAGCTGTCGGCCAGATTGAAAACAGGAAAGGTGCCGATGGCAATAAAATCAATCACATAGCCTCTAGCCAGTCGGTCGATCAGATTGCCCAGGGCGCCGGACAGAAGTAGGCTAAAAATAAAATGGCTTTTATATAGTGAAAAATTGAGATTTCGAAACAGATGAACGGCGATGGCTAGAAAAACAGCGATTTGTAGAATCAGTTGTTGCGCATAGGGCAAAGTCAGGCTGAAAGCCATGCCGCGATTATGTTCTAACTGCAGGCGGATCCAATCCCCTACCACCGGAACGGGCTGGGAGAGGACCTGATTGAAAATTAATTTGGAGGCCTGATCGAGATAGAGCCCACCGAGTACTAGGGGGAGCCAGATGAGGCGGTTTTGGGGGTGGGGATGGGTGGGGGTGTTCATGGTTGAGAGGATAACAGTCATCGGCTGGAAGGGCTTTTAGAAAAGATTGACAAAACGTGTTTTATCGTGTAGTTTAGCAGGGTTATAGAATTTCCTAGATGCAAAGACGAAAACTTCATACTTATAAAGACTTTTTTAATTGCTCTGCTGCTGAACAGCGGCCTGAAGTTGTGGGAAAACTACGTACATACCCTCAGATTGCGATTGACTTGCAATCTTTAGTGGTGATGTTTTTGGATTTGAGGGAATCTGTTGATATTACAATAGTTAATGAATTACACAAAAGCCCCTTTCATGAATTTCATCCGCAAATGGTTGAAGAGGTTGTTAAATTGTTGCAAAGGCCCGAACTGCATGATCATCCAGATTTAAAAGAACTGTGTTTAGACACAATTCTGGCATTTTTTCCAATTAATAAAATGCTGTGTGCAACATTCAATATAGCTGATGCGATTACTGAAACTCAAAAGATTGCTTTTCTTCGTGCGGTACTTTTACGAAGTGGTACGGGAAACGTGGCATCAGCTGTGACTTTGGATCCAAAACTTGATTCAGAGAGACGACAAGTGGGCTACAGTGTTGGTGAGGCTCTTGCTGTTCCCAATATTCCGGAAATGCCGATGGTTTATTGTGGGGAAAATGTTCCCACTATGGCTTTTAGGGCTGATGGTAAGGATTGGCCTGTGCAGCAAAGCATAGAGCAGTTTCCACGTACAACAATCGTGGGTTGTAGCCGCCCAGTCCCACCCGCTGAAATGGAAACTACTATTGGTATGTCATTTGTGGCTGTGCGTGCATCGACTGATGGTATGAGGAATTGTCAGGATGTTGGTGGGGTAGTATTGGATGAAAAGACACAAAAAGTACGTCGTTTTGCTGTTAGTGATGGCGTGGGTAGCTGTTTTGGATCTCTGGCTGTCGCCCGAAAGGCTGTGTATGACGCTCTTTTGAAAATATATCCAGATAAATCCTATGAAGAAGCTAGTGATTTTTTGGCAAAATACATGCAAGATGTTGCTAGCTCAGTGACTGGCGCTTATGATCCAGAAAGTTTTTTGCAATCATTGCAATCAATAGCAGACCAGGTTCCCCCCCGGTTATTATCGTATTACAAAGATACTGTTTTAAATGGTCCAAACGGGGTAGGCTCCGCGACACTGATTGCAGGGTTGATTGAAAATGGATATTTCTATGATGCACATTTGGGAGATGGTGGCCGGATGATTTTTGACAAGTATGGGGAGGTGAAGTCTTTGGTATCAGTTGCTACTCATAAAGATGTAGCCCCCCCACAAATCAATCTGGCCCAGAAAACCCCCATTCCTTTAGAGTGCGTAGATTGTTATGCAACTCCTGTAGTAGAAGGTGATAGAGTTTTTGTTTTTACAGATGGAGTTTTAAAATATTTAGATGAGAATGCTATTATGTTAATTATTCGGAATTTGATTAACAGAAAGGCCTCTAATGAAACTATTTGTCGTGAACTAACCATGAGGAATACAACTGATGAGAAAAATCCTGGTTGGCCAGATGATGTCACTATACTAGGATTCACAATTTAATACTGAATGTTGTAACCGTGTTTGATTGCTTTGGCAGAGGTATTTTGTTAGTATTTTCTGGCTAAAAAGGGATGGCTAAAAGTCCCTGTTAAATTGATTTTATGGGGCTGAAAGCTTTAATAGGCTGGGGTGGGAAAAAATTGACCAGGGAGAGAAAGGCTGGAAGCGGGAAAAGAGTGGACGCTGTTTTGCTGATATTAGTGCTGGTATTGATGGTATTTGGGTTGGTAATGATTACCAGTATAGGCATACCGAAATCCATACAGCTGTCGGCGCCCAATGTTTTGTATCCCAATTGTGATGACCAGGGCGTGGACTGTTACCTGCTCTTTCGTAATCATTTGATCAGGTTGATAGTGGGGTTTGTGATGATGGTGATTATGGCTAAAATCCCCTATCGTTTCTGGAAAAAACTGGCGCCAGTGCTGTTTGTGATGACGATGATATTGCTCTTTGCCGTGTTATTTTTGGGATCACGTTATACTACCTTCGCTAGATCGTGGTTGGTGCTTTTCAATACTTCTTTTCAGCCCACCGAGTTTGCCAAATTGTTTATGGTTTTTTATCTGGCCAGCTGGCTGGATAAAAAACGGGATTCTTTAAAATCTTTTCAGAATGGATTTTTACCTTTTTGCGTGATTACTGGAGCGATAGTATTGCCGGTCATACTGCAGCCCGATCTGGGAGGGACGCTGGTGATAGCAATGATAGCTACTTCCATGTATTTCGTAGCTGGAGCTCGACTGCGGCATATTTTACTGGGAGGATTTGTGGTGTTTTTGGCGGCTTTTGTGTTGCTGGCTAATTTATCGCATTTGCGCGAGAGATTTACGGCTTTTGTAACTAGTGATGTTAATTGCAAGGAGGATTATTGTTGGCAAACTGAACAATCGAAAATCGCTATAGGAAGTGGTGGATTCTGGGGAAAGGGGCTGACACAGGGTGTGCAAAAATCCTATTGGTTGCCTCAGGCTACCGATGACTTCATCTTTGCAGCCTCGGCTGAAGAATTGGGGTTTTCACGTATTTCACTGCTGGTACTAGCTTATTTCGCTATAGGTTGGCGGGGTTATTTGATAGCGAAGGGAGCGGAGAATCGCTTTGTTAATCTGACAGCTATTGGTTTGACGGCCTGGATAGTGTTTCAGGCTTTTGTAAATATAGCGGTAAATGTGGCTTTGATGCCGGTGACTGGTATAACACTTCCTTTTATTAGTTACGGCGGATCGTCACTACTGTCTGTGCTGGTAGCGACCGGCGTTTTATTGCAACTGTCTAAGCATTCCAATTATGAAAATAATCATAGCCGGAGGCGGCAGCGGGGGGCATATTATTCCCAATATCGCCCTTCTTGAAGCCTTGAGAAAACAAGATAGCGCCTCTTGGCAGGTGCTGTACCTCGGATCGGCTCGCGGCATGGAGGCCCAGCTGATACCAGCAAGCGGATATCAATTCCGGGCAATCAGCTGTGGAAAGCTGCGACGTTATTTTAGTCTGGAAAATTTTCTGGATATATTTCGAATGCTGAAAGGGGTGATGCAGAGTTTGTTGATAATCTGGCGCTTTCAGCCGGATGTGATTTTTTGTAAAGGGGGATATGTTAGTTTACCGGTGGCTATTGCCGGAGGATTGCTGCGAAAACCTGTAATCATACACGAATCTGATGTGCGGATGGGACTGAGTAATAAACTAGCCGCCATAATGGCTACACTAATTTGCGTTTCCTTCCCGGAGACTTTGCGAGTGATGGGCGGGGATAAGAGGGTTGTGTTGACGGGGAATCCGGTGAGGGCGGGGTTGGGTGATGGCAAAGCGGCGGCTGGCTGGAAGCTGACTGGATTAAAATCTGGGAAGCCAGTGATACTGGTGATGGGCGGAAGTCAGGGAGCTCAATTTATTAACGCATTGATAGATGAAAATCTGTCTGTATTGCTGAAGCATTATCAAGTGATACATATACGTGGAAAAGGAAATCTGGCTGGGGCGCCGGCCCGGCCCGGCTATTTTGCCTGCGAATATCTGGGTGATGAATTACCCGATGTTTATGCTATTACTGACGCGATGATCAGCCGGGCCGGCGCCAATACTCTGGCGGAAATAGCCCATCTGAGTCTGCCCGCCGTGCTAATACCGCTGACCCAGGGCAGTCGAGGAGATCAGTTGGACAATGCCCGTGTTTTTGCGAAGACCCAGGCAGCTCTGGTACTGGAAGAAAACCAGATCGGAGGGCAGGATTTAGTGGATTTGCTGGCGAAGGTTAGGAAGCGGCATCATGCGGGGGTACAGGCCGCGCGGCCGGCGGCGGAATATCTGGCTGAATTAATTTTAAAAACTGCTCAAAAATTCCATGCAAAAAAAGCTTAAAATTGGTGTTAATGGGCGCTTTTTTTGCCAGCCATATACCGGCGTGGGATGCTATGTGCTGGGGATTTTGCCGGAGCTGGCCCGCCAAAATCCTAAATGGGAAATAGTGATAGCTGTTCCATCGACGCCGCCGCAATGGGTGATGGAAAAGATGGCTGGGCTGGATAATATTCGTTTTGAGCTGATAGTGGAATCTGGCTTGCTGCGGCGGCTGCATAGCGGTCTGGCCAAGGCTTATTGGGAAAAATATCAGCTGGGGCGGCTGTGGGTTAGGGAAAAAATTGATTTACTACATCTGCCCTATCCGGCGCTATTTCGTGCGCCCAACCGCTGTCCGGTGGTGATGACAGCGCATGATGCCATCCCCTGGGATGATAGCGAGTATGGGCGGCGCAATGCGCTCAGCGCTCTGTATAATCGGGCGACTTTGCGGGCGGCCGCCTGCTGCGATCAGTTGATTACGGTGTCGCGGGCGGCGGCGGATGAGATAGAAAGACTGCCCCGCGTTGCGGGGCCGCTGGAAGTGATTCATCTGTCTGGAGAATTACCGGATGGTGGTGAAATGGAAGCGGAAATTGCCGGCATGATGTGGGCCAGGTTGGGCATTGATGCTGAAACACCATATCTGTTTTATATGGGTGGTTATGATAAGCGTAAAAATGTGACCAGGCTGGTGAGGATTTTTTTGCAGCAGATAGCCCCACATTCCTCATTGAAGCTGCTACTGGGTGGCAATGCCGTCCTGCAAAACAGCCTGTTTGAGCGACCAGACTATGCCGATTCTCCTTATGCTGACCGCGTCATACCCACTGGCTTTCTGCCTGGCACAGAGGTTAGACTGCTGCTGAAAAGTGCCCGGGCGTATTTCTCACTGACTAAACGTGAAGGATTTAATCTGCCTCTACTGGAGGCTTTGACAGCCGGCTGTCCCGCGCTGGTAAGCGATTTGCCGGTGCATCGTGAAGTGGCGGATAAGGACATCCCCGTATTTTTAGATCTACAATCCAGTGACGGCGAAATTGCTACGCAAGTACTGACTTTGCTGAATGATAAAAATGCGTATAATAAGTGGCGTAAAGACTGCCACTCTGCCTCCACTACTTTTAGCTCACATTATAGCTGGGCAAAAAGTGCTAGGCTGCTTGGCAAGGTATATGAAAAATTTTTAAAATAGTCTTAAATGAACTCTCTACTGATTTTATTGCCAGCCCTGATCACGCTACTTGCCATGGTGGGTATTTTCCTGGGGCTGCAGATGCGCAGCATGCAAACGAGACTCGATTTGTTGGCTTATCGATTATATTTTGAAGTTACGCGTAAAGCTGATTTGCTACCGGGACTGATAGAAAAAGTGGCCCCCGTACTAGGCAAGGAGAGATTATCTCCATTAATCGCGGCGCGAGCGAGTAGTGCGGCCAATAATCACTTTAACGCTGACAAATCTCTACAGGAGGAGACTTTGTGGCGACTTTTTGATGAAATCTGGCGGGAAGTTATGCAAAATCCAGTATTGCAAAAGGATTTAGTTTTAGTTGCTCTGAAGCGTGACCTGAGCGATGCTGATCAAAGAATTGAAATTATACGTAATTCTTATAATCAATTGGCGCAACATTATAATAATCTGGTGGGGAACCCTCTGCTATTGGTGGTGAGCCGGATAGTGAAAGCCAAACCAGCAAACACATTTTAGCCTCTTTCTGCTGCTGAAATCTTTAACTTTGGCAAAAAAGTATTGACGGTGAGTAAACACTCACCTATACTTGGTTTGAAAGTAAATATAAAAAATCAACTCCATGGAAAATCTATTAACCGAAAAACAGGAGGCCTTACTGAATTTTATTGAGTCATATCAGATGGCACATGGAGGCTCCCCTACTTTGCGCGAAATGAGAGAGTATTTTGGAGTCAGTTCAGATAATAGTATTTTGAAATTATTGAAAGCTTTAGAGGAAAAAGGTCGCATTGAAAAAGATGAACGTCATCGCGGAATAAGGTTACTTTCCAATATTAGAGAAAAATTAGAAAGTGCCTCCTTGCGACTGCCAATACTGGGGAGCATCCCCGCTGGTAGACCAGTGGATGCCCAGGAACAGATTGATGGATATATGGCTGTGGGAGAAGAAATGGTTTTACCAGGTAAACAATCGTTTTTGCTGAGAGTTACCGGCAATAGCATGATAGATGTGGGGATTTACGAGGGCGATTTGTTGATTGTTTGTTCTGAACAGAAACCTAGAATCGGTGACGTGGTAGCGGCCTTGGTTGATGGTCAAAGCACTGTCAAAACTTACATTGTGCGCGACGGTAAAGTGGTTTTGAAAGCTGAGAACAAAGAATATGAAGATATTTATCCGGAGAATGAATTATGTATTCAAGGTGTAGTGACGGGTTTATTCCGATATTACAAACGGCGGTGAATAGGAGTGATTGAGTAGAGATAAATTTTAGGAGAGGGAAAAGGGTCTATTTGGACGCGCTATTTAAACAGCTTATTTAATTTACAATTTAATTTTACCAATATGTTAAAAATCACCATTACCAGAACTCCAACTGTTAGACTTTTTGATCGCATGCCTATGCCGAGGGGGCGCGTACGCAGCATCGGCATCTCACGTCCGAGATTGGTGGCGATTCCTGTGGGTGGAAGTTTTCAGAGGCGAGTGGCTAGGATACGTTAGAGCGCACAGGGCTACGGTATTAACAAACTTTATCAAAATATTAACCAATCAACATTATGACAGCTACACAATTTAGAAAAGTATTGCAGGATTTAACCAGCGCTGAGAAACGCCGGCTGGTGATACGGGTGGAGGCTGACGGTTGGCAGCGTGGACTGGATAAGTCCCGTGAATTGATAAGTAAAATGGAAAGAGAGATGCGTATACAAAAATTAGAGTTGGCGGTGAAGAGGTTGAATTTGAGGAGGGATTGGGTGTGATGATAATAAATTACTTTAGGATATGCACGTGAATATGCGTGAGGCAATGTTATCTAAAAAAATCAAATGGCAGGGGGAAGAAATTTTGATATGATTGCTGCACAAATTCATTCAGCAATTTTATCAGCAATTAACAATGGCGGAAATGACTCCCATGATGCGGCAATATTGGGAAATTAAAAAAGAGGCGGCGGACTGTATACTGTTTTTTCGGCTGGGGGATTTTTATGAGATGTTTGAGCAGGATGCTTTGACTGCCGCCGAGATGCTCGGCATCACTCTGACTGCCCGTAGCAAAGGCGATAATCGCATCCCCATGTGTGGTATCCCCTATCATTCGGCGGCCGGGTATATAGCTAAACTGACACGGGCCGGGCGGAAAGTGGCTATTTGTGAACAGGTGAGCGATCCGAGTTTGCCGGGTATAGTGAAGCGGGAAATTGTGCGGGTGATTACACCCGGCACCACGGTGGATGAAAATGTACTGGATGATAAAACTTCTAATTATTTATTGGCGCTGGGGTGGACAGGGGGCCGAGATGTGGCAGGTAGTGGAGAGCCTGTGGGAACATTGTCCGGTGCCAGGTTGCATGGCGCTCTAGCAGATGCCCTGACTGAGGCGGGCCGAGGCGAGCTGATTGGGGCGGGTGACGCGCAAGGTTGTGGTATTGGCCTGGCCTGGGTGGAAGCTAGTACGGGCGAGTTTTTTACTGAAATTGTCGGTTCTGTAGCGGAGTTGGTTAATGCCTTGAAAAAATATCGCCCCAGAGAAGTTATTTATGACCCTGCCGCTGAAAACGAGGGATTCAACTATTTGGTGGCCGAAGCCCGGAAGCATTTTCCCCAAGCTTTTTGGCATGTAGAACGAGGGCCGGCCGCCGCCATAGAACTGTTGGAAAAGCATTTTGGTGCGGGGCAATCAGGATATGGGCAGCTCTCGGCGGTGGAGCGTGGGGCGGCCGGCCTGGCTTTGGGATTTTTGTCTGCCACTCAAAAAACACAGCCCGGGGCGGAAAATTTGCGCCATTTAAAAAATTTGGCCCAGCGTCCACAACGTCTGATGACCCTAGACGAGAATACCATTGCCCATCTGGAAATTCTGGAAAATGCCCGCGAGAAAAAACTGGAAGGATCTCTGCTCGATATATTGGATAAAACCGTTACCAGCGCCGGTGGTCGTTTGATCAAAAAACTAATAGTAGAACCACTAGCTGATCTGCAGATTATTGAGAATAGACTAATGATCATAGACTTTTTCCTGACGCATCAAAATCTGTTGCTGGACATACGCCTGATGCTGAAAAAAGTTATGGATATAGAAAGAATACTGGGCAGACTCAATCTGGGCAGCGGCAATGCCCGTGATTTGCGTGGACTGATTAATTCTTTTCAGGCCCTGACTGAAATACGTCAAAAACTCGATAGAGAAGCCCCCGTACTGGCTGAAGAAATTGGTAATAAGATAGATTTGCAAACAGATTTGATGGCGGAATTGGAGAGAGCCATAGTGGATGAGCCGCCTTTTTCCACCAAAGAAGGTGGTTTGATACGACCCGGATTCCACCCTGAATTGGATGAACTGCGTGGACTATCCCGTGATGGTAAAAATTTTATTGCCGCTTTGCAGGCCAGAGAAATTGAACGCAGTGGGATTAACTCCCTCAAAGTGAAATTCAATAAAGTTTTTGGATATTACATAGAGATCAGCAATGCCAATTTGGCCCAGGTGCCGCCTGATTATACCCGCAAGCAAACTCTGGCTAATGCTGAGCGCTTCACCACTCCGGAATTAAAAGAATATGAAGAAAAAATACTGACGGCCGAGGAAAAAATTACCACTTTGGAGGCGCGGCTGTTTGAGGAATTAAGGCAAAAAGTTTTGCAGAAAACCAGCGAATTGAAAACCAGCGCGGCCGCCAGCGCTTATTTGGATGTGATGAGCGGACTGGCTTTGACCAGCTGGGAAAATCGCTATGTGCGACCACAATTCACCCCAAATTATGATCTAAAAATCGTGGGCGGCCGCCATCCGGTAATTGAAAAATTGAATCCACAGGATAAATTTATTCCCAATGACACGATGCTGACAGATGATCAGCGGATGATACTGATTACCGGGCCGAATATGGGAGGCAAATCGACTTTTCTCCGACAAACCGCCTTGATCGTATTGATGGCCCATCTGGGTATGTATGTGCCGGCGGATAGTGCTGAAATCCCTCTGGTTGATAGAATTTTTACACGGGTGGGAGCGTCGGACAATCTGGTCAAGGGACAAAGCACTTTTTGGTTGGAAATGGAGGAAACTGCGACGATTTTAGGCAATGCTACTGAAAAAAGTTTGATTGTGCTGGATGAAATTGGGCGAGGCACCTCCACTTTTGATGGGGTGAGTATTGCCTGGGGTATCATGGAGTTTTTGCATGAAAAAGTTCAGGCTAAAACTCTGTTTGCCAGCCATTATCATGAATTGATTAAATTGGCGGATACTTTGCCACGGGCGGCTAATTTCAGTGTGAAGGTTGAGGAACATGGGCAGGATGGTGTGACTTTTTTATACACCATCACGCCTGGTGGCATTAATCGCAGTTATGGTATACAGGTGGCCAAACTGGCCGGCCTGCCGGAGGCTGTGATTACCCGGGCCAGGGAGATTTTACAGGATTTGGAAAAAGAGCAGATTGGCACGGGGCAGCAAAGTTTCGAGTTTGGGGTGGAGGGCGGTGTGGGCCAAAAGTCTGCGCGCGCAGACTTGGAAACTCGAGAGAGCTCTGCGGATGAAAAAGGCCTTTCTGATCAGTTAAAAGATGGCCTAAAGTCTGTGCACACAGACTTTGGTGACCGAGAAATGCCTGTGCGCAGCCATCGCAGTCTGGAGGAATTGAAAAAACTGGATTTGAATACCTTGACGCCGCTGGAGGCTTTGAATAAATTGCATCACTTAAAAACTCTCAGTAATGAATAAAATAGCCCTGCTGCCAGAACAGCTGATCAATCAAATCGCCGCCGGTGAAGTGGTAGAGCGACCGGCTTCCATAGTCAAAGAAATGCTGGAGAATTCCGTGGATGCGGGCGCGCGCAAAATCGTGGTGGAAATCGGGAATGGCGGTGTTTCCAGAATCAAAATTACTGATGATGGTTGTGGTATGTCAGAAGAAGATTCGCTGCTGGCCTTGCAGCGGCATGCCACTTCCAAGATTCGTTCGCTGGAGGATTTACTGGCTGTGCAGAGCATGGGATTTCGGGGTGAAGCCCTGGCCAGTATCGCTTCGGTATCTAAATTGACTTTGCGTACGCGCCCACGCGCATCTGAGACTGTGGCCGATTCATCCGGCACGGAAGTCTATGCCGAAGGTGGAAAAATTCTGCGGGTGCAACCGGCGGGCCTTTCTGCTGGTACGGAAATTGATGTAGTGGATTTGTTTTACAATACTCCGGCGCGTTTTAAATTTTTAAAATCCATTAGTACTGAATATCAGAATATCCTGGACACAGTGTTGAACGCGGCTCTCAGTTGGCCGGAAATTGCTTTTAAACTGATTAGTGTGGATGAGCAAGGGGAGATGAAAATACCGCTGGATTTGCCGGCGACGGATGATTGGCTGGTGCGACTGCGGGGAGCGCTGGGCAAAGGCATCAGTGATGATTTGATACCAGTTTATTATGGTGGAGTGAATTTGAAAATCAGTGGATTTATAGGTAAGCCAGCCTTGTCACGGGCCAATCGCAGCATGCAGTATTTTTTTGTGAATAATCGTCCGATCAGCTCGCATGTTTTGTCCTATGCCGTGAAGCAGGCTTATCATTCATTGCTGCCAAAAGAGCGCCATCCAGTGTTTGTGATTAAATTTGATCTGGATCCGTCACTGGTCGATGTCAATTGCCACCCCCGCAAGACTGAGGTGAAATTTCGCGATGAGAGAGAGGTCTATCGGGTGCTAAGTATGGCCTGTGGGAAGGCTTTGGAGGAAGCAGTATTGGCGCCGAAATTTGAGCAGCATAATTTGAATTATTATCAGGAGCGGCGGCCGGGGGCGGTAGGGCCGGTGGGAGTGCGGCCGGAAGTGCGGGAGTTGAACCCCGTGATAGCCGCGAATTTACCTGCTATGGCGGAAGTAAATGCTGATGTCAGTTATCAGAATGAACAGGTGGTGACATTTCCACATCCGCCAGAATTTAAAACAGTGGAGGGAGCTCTTAGTGGAAGCCAATTGGGAGGCGTGAATCAGATGAATAGCCAGGCAGAGCAATTATCCTGGCAGGGACAGGACAGGACAGATGTAGACAGCCCAGAGGATCAGATCAATCAGCCAACACTGACTGTCCTAGGACAGCTTAATAATAGTTTTATATTATGCCAGCGGGGAAACGATTTGGCTATTGTCGATCAACACGCGGCGCATGAACGCATTCGTTACAATAGTCTGATGGCGGATGGCGCGGATTTGGAACGCGTGATTCAGCCACTGTTAATGCCCATCAATATTGAGCTCTCCCCTGCTGATATTGCCGTGCTCGATGCTAACAAAACTGTGCTGGATGAGGTGGGTTTGAAATTGGAACATTTTGGTGGGAATACTTTTGCCATTAGTGAGGTGCCCGGGTTTTTGGTGAAAAGCGACGTGGAAAAACTGCTGCTGGGACTCGTGGATGATTTGCGCAATAGTGAAGGTAGTTTGCAGGGTCATAAAGGCGATTTATTTGCCCGTAAAGAAAAAATTCTTACCTATATGGCCTGCAGGTCGGCGGTGAAATTTGGCGACCCTTTGAGCCGCGAAGAAATGGTGGCGCTGGTGGAACAATTGGAAAAAACCACTTTTGGCAATGCCACCTGCCCGCATGGCCGGCCAATTATGGTAGTGCTGGAAAATGGAGAATTGTGGAGCCGGTTTGGGCGGCGTTATACTGGGTTTTTTGAAAAGGAGAGGTTTGGCGGGGTGAATTGTTGAGATTTGTTACTAATCTTTTAAAGATTAAAATGATGACGTCAATTTATCAAAATATTGTTGATCTTCTGCAGAAACATCAGATTTCTTACCGAGAATTTGATCATGAGCCTATTTTGAATTATGAGGATGCGGAGCGTGAGAAAAAGCGCTTTGCCTGGACTGGAGTGGAAAGCAAGAATGTTTTTTTGAGTGGCTCGGATGGTAAATATTATCTTTATGTTACGGTGCAGGGCCAGAAAGTTGATTTCAAGAAATTGAAAGATTGGCTGGGGGTCAAGCTTTCCATAGCTTCCGCCGATGAAGTGATTAATGTAATTCACTGTGTACCTGGTTGTGTGGCTCCTTTTGGCTTTGATCAATCGATTATAGTATTAATTGATCCGCTAATTTTTCAGCATGATGACTATTTATTTTCACCTGGTGTCACCACCAAAACTATTCAGGCGAATGTTCAGGATTTGAAGAAAATATGGGTGGATTTGCCGAATGAAGTGAAGGAGGTGAAATAAAAAAGAGCCGGATACGATGTAAGCGGCTCTTTTTAAAATGGGATGTATTAAATTAATATGACAGCAAAAGAGCATCGACTGGGACATTGGTGGTAGCCGTACCAGCATCCATGGACTGGAGAGTGACTAATAAATGATCATCCACACCCGCCTGTTCATTGAGCAGCGTGGCTGTGTCTGTAAAGACATGAATTGGATTAGTGGTATTTTTATCCAATTGCCATGGCCGGTGGAGGGTATAAAGAATTTCGGCATGCCCGGCATCTATATTAACTATGGAGCTAGTTCCACGCATTGGATTACCAAAGTTATCCATTAATTCCACGTTCACTCCGCTACCAGGATCTATAGATCCTGTATCACTAACAAAATTAAAGCTGATTTGTCTGATGGAAGCGTAGCCATTGTCTGTGCTTATATTAAATCCTGCAACACGGTCCTTTGCTGATACAGGACGTGCTCCACTTGGAGAGGTAGAACTGACGTTGATTAAGACTTGGTGGGGAGAACAATTTATCCAATCAGGATGTAGTGATCCGATGGTATAATGCTCACCGTCCGCCTCCCACCAATGGGTACCAGATTCTCTCAAATAGGATCCTTCTGGGTATTTGGAGCAAAATGTCGCACCAAGTGTAGTGAGAATTTCTTCTGTACAGCTGTCGTCCACTTCTTTTGTTGAATAGAAATTGGTACCTGTGGAAATTTTTTCATAACCAAGCCCGGAATCTGGATCAGCATATAGTGGGAAAGTGGGGCTGGTAGCATGTAAATCCCTGACAATACAGACACCTTTATACGGTGTGTAGGGATTTCTAGAATCAAGCACTTGTTTTAAAATAGGGGCTTTCTGTATTTGCAGCCAATCTCGTAATGACCCTTTGAATAAATCACCATTGGCGTTGGAGATGAGAACTCCGCCGACGGCGATGGCCAGGACCAGACCGATAATGATATAGAACGTTTTTTTGTTTGCTGATTTCATGTGTTTTTTATTTTTGATAATTATTTCTTTAATTATACCACCCCCCCCGTGAGCGTCAAGATGGATATCCTACTCTGCTTCACCTCGCCACCACCGCGCGCAGTTGATAGATGTCGTGCAGATTGACCACTTCTTCGCTGCGCGCGGTGGTGGCTTCGTCCTGGCGGCTGGTGGCGAGCAGCGTGAGTGCCGGCGACAGTTGGAGAGTTTTTTTGAGTTGCGTGGGGACCAGGGTTAGCTGATTTTGTGCGGTGAAGCGATATAGTGTCGCCGGCGATAGGTCGAGACGGAAAGGCAGGCGATAGCGCAAAGTGATTTGATTTTCCGTGCCGGCCGCTACCGTCATGGGGAATAGCAAAGTGGTTTTTTTAAGTTCGCTATCATGCCGCACGAGGATATCCTGGCGGGCTACGCCTTGGCTGGTTTCCAGCTCGGCTCCCAGGGGCAGGTAGACTTTTAGATAAACTTTATTGTCCCCTCGTCCCAAAATTTGCTGCCAGCCCTCTGCCATTTCGCCAAAACCAAAACGTTTCAAAACCGAATTATACCGATGTAATTCATTTTCCGTCCAATTGTGACGCCGCTCGATAGTGAGCTCGTCATAGACTGTCCCGTCCGGCTCGATAAAGGTGTTATGGGTCAGATTTTGAGTGATATACAAATCACTTTTATTACCTCCGATAGATGTAGCCACCACCTGCAAAAAATCCTCCTGCGGCTCCAGCGCCGATTGATGGGGCGTCAGATGATAGCGTTCAAAAAAGGCCTGAACCACTTCATCACGGGAATAAAAAATAATTTTTTGCTTACGAATAAGCCCAATGGCTGTCTGCAAAATAGCGGCCGGATTGTTGCTCTGCAGAATTTTATCTCGGAAAGCCTCAATAGTTTTGCCCAGGATAACTTTCGGATGATCCTCACCAAAATATTTAGATTCAATCAAATACCCCAAAATCATTTGGAAGTTATTGCTGTCCAGATCGGCATGCAGCGGTGGCACGCGCAGTGGCCCCAGATCAGCTAGTATCTCCCCAATGGCGCTTTGATTAATGGCTATGACAGTATCGACTGATGGCCCTTTGGACTTTTGCAGAAACCAGGCCGCTTTTTCAGCAGAAATGGCGAAGTCGGGAGAATAATTACTATCGCGCAACCGCCAATTATCCGTGATACGGGCTATTTCTTCGGGGGCGGCGATGTCTTCATTCAACTGACCATCGTATTGATAAACATCATGAAAATCGGCGCGGCTGACCAGCCCGTCATTGATATCTACTATGAGCAGGGACCCGATAAAACCGCCGGTGGGACGGGCTTCCGTGTCATTTTGCAGCAGTAGCAGGTAGCGATGTGGATAGCGGTCGCCCAAAAGTTCTAGAATAGCGGGGAAATGTTCAGAAAGATCACTTAAGAAGTTGTCGATTTTATCGAGACGCTCTTTCAGTCCACCCAGCCCTTCACGATACTGTTCCGGAAGCATGGTGATATTGACATCGGCCAATAAATTTTTGGCGGCAGCGATTTTGCCTGAAGCCTGACTGATATTGGCTAAATCCTGGCGTAGCTGATCGGTGAGCGAGGGGGTACGATTGGCTGGATCGACTTCGGGAGCCTCAGGCTGTTGTGAAACGCCCGCTGGTGGTGGATTATTGCCTATATGTACAGCTTGATTGGCCTGTAAAAATAGTGTTGGCCATTCCTGTAGACGTCCGGCTGAGGCAGTAAAAAGTTGACCGGCTTCAGCTATGTATTGACCGGCAGACAGCATGTTTTCGAGAGAACGCACATCCGCCTGTTGACTAAAAATATTGGAAGTGCGCAGAAAGGAGATTTTTTCCAGAGCCTGATTGAAATTATTTTCGGCTTCACCAAAAGCTGTCTGGGCTTGGTTGGGACTTTGCTGCGTGACCTGCTGAACACCGGCCAAAATACCATCCACCCCGCTGGAAGCACTGGAAATCAGTGTGGACTGTACTCGCAGTGAGCTGCTGAAAATCTGGCCTAGATTAATCACAAATACTACCAGCAAGCCGGCCGCTACCAATTGGGATAAATGCCAGACGTGGGAGAGGCGCGGCCTCGCGGCGCCACTGGGGGTGGGCAGTTCCGGTCGATTGATCAGATGAAAGGCTGGGGCTGGTTGGGACGCTGCGATGCTGTCCAGGCGCCGCGTGGCCGCGCGAGCCCGATGCTGCCGAGGCCCTTCAGCCTGGCCGACCTGAAAAGCCTTCAAATCCAAGATGTGATTAGATGTATTGGGAGTATCAGCGCGCGCGGCAGCGGCACCAGTAGATGGAGTGTTTTTGAGATCAAGTTGCTCTATTTGTTTTACTTTGCTCAAGTCATTGAGCTTGTAAAGCGCCATAGGATGATTTTTGGTGTTTTTTAAAATTTAAGCTGATAAACGCCGAGCACGCCAATTTCAGTAAATTTTTTGGCCATGGAAACGGACTTTAGTGGATGCAGATCAGAGTTGAGAGGTGATAAATCGCTGATATTCATCTGATAGACTTCCAGCGGTTTATCCAAACCATAGTTAGAGACAGATTTGCTACTGGGTTTAAGGGAAATCATATCTTCTAAAAGCGGACTGGAGGTTGTGATAAGCAGATAATGCTCAGCGCTATTTACCAGCGCATAGATATTGAAGCTTGGAGAAATATTTAATTGTTCAACAGGATGGCCAGCGATATTGATAGTACTGAAGGTTGCGGCTGTTAATTCAGGAGAAAGTTCCTCTCCCACGGTGCCATCTGGCAAAGTAAAAGATCGTGCCTGGCCATACAGTATACCAGCTAATTGTGAGCCGATGGCGCGAAGGAAAGGCTGTAAAGTCAGTAAATTGTCAGCTGGACTATCACTCTGGATAATCATTCCAAACTCAAATTCATTATCCACTGCCCGCCCAAAGATTAAAACCTCTTGGCTCAATATGGAAAAGAACTTATCTAAATCCACCGGTTCTCCACCTGGAATGGTTAAAAAATCCTGTAAAGCCTGTCGAACCCCTGCTCGCATAACCTTATCCAAAGCCGATTGTCCGCTCATGGCTGCCTGCAGTTTATTAGTCTGATCTGGTATATTAACTCCTCCCCAATAAAATCCCGTACCGGCCGGCAACAGGGATTCCAAGTATCCATGATAAAAATAATCCACGTTGAATAGATTGGGTGGCGATAATTTATCTCGATTAAATAAAGCTAAATGCTTAAACTCCAACTGCTTTGCTCCTCCAACAGTATCCGTCAACTGAATAGAAACTGCTTCAGAATTGAATAGTCGAAGCATTGGCAAGAGGAGCTGAAAAAACGCTTTATCGCCGGTTGCCAAAGCGCTACTGCGGCTGAGCATATTGATGATCTGACTGCGATTCAGATAGAGCCAGCCGATATTTTGATCGGGCAAAGCGGAGGCCAGCTTCAGATAATTTGGCGATTTGCGCAATGATTGATGCTGACCAGAGAGTGTGCCAGCAATTAATTTTAAATTGTCGCGATTTTCAGTCAGAATTAACCAGTCACCGCTGAGCATGAGATGATAGACTAGCCCGCTGCGAAAAGACAGCAATTTCTGGCCCTGATAAGTTTCTTCCAGCAAACTATCATTGCCTGGATCCAGCACCAGCTCATTGATCCAGTCTAAAACTTTTCCATGATCTTTCTGTTGCAAGAAAATAAGCAATTCAGGCCGTTGCCCATAACTGTCGGACAGTACAGCCAATCCCCCACGCCCGCTCCACCATTGATGAAAAAGATCGCTATGCGGTATATATTGCTGCAGCTGCTGAAAATGATTATTCAGTGTTTGATTCTGCCCAAGCCACTCGGATAATTGTGCCGTTTCGCGATGGGATGGATCCAGGTTAAACTCAACAAATCCCAGCGTACGCTGCTCTGGAAGAAAACTAGCCAAGCGACCACTGTTGGTGATTTTTTGCCAATAGAGCAGTGTAAAAATAGCGCTCACCCCCAGTACAGCCAGCAAAATCAATACCCCGTAAAAGCGCTTAGTGATGAGATTTTTTAGATTAATTAAAGTTTTTTTCGACATGAATAAAAATAACAGGAAAGGCAGTGGAAATTATGGCAGATTTGAGTGGGGAATCCAAGGGGGAAAAGCTGGGAAAAACACAAAAGCCACTAGCGCCTTGTCGACAGCACGAGACACCAACTAGGTATTCGTGATAACTTTTAAAACTACCAACAAAATAATTCCAATCAAATGCTCTAAAAGTATCCTTATAGAGCCTTTGAAGATTGACAGAACTAGATATTACTCCTCCGTGGTTGTGATATATGTACTGGGAGTATTATTTGGCGTCCCGATAATATTGGAAATATTATTCCCAGCTCCATCCTCCGCAGTTACATTAGCAGTAGAGGTTATACCGAAACCAATATTTTCACTATCACCATTGGCAAAAGCATTATCGGAAATATCCCCAACAACATATGCCGTGACGGTGTTACCCGCTGAAATAATCCAATTCATGTCCGTGAATGTTACGCTTCCATCGTTTTGAACACTTTGAGAAGTAGCAATAACTGATCCTGTTGAGTCTTCGAGATATACACTTCCAACATAAGAATTGAGCAGAGTGCTGTTATCAGAACCCGTACCTGTAGAGCTGAAAGCAGAGGCGTTACCGTTATCATCCAAGTAACCTGTCAAAGTCAGGTCAGTAACTTTACAATAGGTTCTAGCCGAGCAGGCGAATGAAAGACCAACAAATTTAACATTACTGCTTCCTTTGACCACAGTATGAATCCCTGGAGTGCTAGCAAGATGTAAATTTAAGGCCGTGCGTCCTGGTCTCCGAATAATCTCCTCCATATTGGAGGGAACAGCAACTCTTTTAACTACCATTATATTTTCTAACCTTCCTTGTAGAATCCACCCATTCTGCAAGCCGGCTACCACACTTATAACAACAACCCCTACTACTGAAACAACCACTGCGACAATCTTTTTTGTTTTTGAATTCATACTCATGTTTATGATTAAATCCTTGTATTATACCACATTTCCTATTCACATCAAAACTAGTACAAATGACAGCCTCTACTTTTACATTACACTCTTGTACGGGTAGTGCATTTGCCTTGCTAAGCAAAGCTATAGTAGTATGGCAGCTTATTGTTAATATATTGTTATGATCAAAAAACCTGATCGCCCTAAGTTGGCCCCATTAAGCCGAGATAGGCGGCCAGAAAGGCGCCTACCCGCCAGGACAACGGGGACTGATTCTGATCAACCACAAAGAATCAGCGTAAATACGAAGAGACTATTGGTAGTGGCACTTTTAGCCATGGGAGGATATGAAGTAGTGAAGTTTGGGCAATCTTCTCCGACACCAGAACATTCTGGCACAAGGCCCCCGTTACTACCAACCTCATCCAACCCAGACATCTCTAAGGTTCAAACTAATTTTGGCGTCATGGCAGAGATGGTTTCTCCTGAAAATGAAGAAAAAACCAATCAAATAATTACCGAACTGACGCGGGAGTTTGGTGAATTTCAACAACGTTTAATTCCCAAAATTCAGCAAGTGAGTGATCCTAACCTCAGAGCCTGCCTACTGAGGCCATTTGATACTTGGAACTATAATCAAAAAAATAATCCCGATACTAATGGAGTCCGCATCCAAAGAGTTTTAGTTAATGGAGGTAAAATGAATGTTCACAGTCATGGGGAGTTTTATTATATGGCTGGCCAAGACAAGAAAGTCCCCAATCACTCAGCAGCATACTCACCAGCTGGAAAATTAATAATGATTCCCGCAGGTACTCGTTTCAAAAGTGATATAGCTAAATTAGTAGTATTTCACGAATTGCAACATGCGACTTTTGATATAGTCCAAAGAAAAAGTTTTCGAACCCAAGCAGACCTGGATCAGTATAATGATTTCAATAAAAATAAAATCGATTTAGCTGATGAAGCAATGGCTTTTGCTTTAGAAATTGAACTTTTGAATATTTTACTAGAAGGAAAATTACGCGAATCTGTTATGAACAAGTCACCTTTAAATCTAGCCGAAATACGGACAAGATTAAATGCTACTCAGACAGATTATCAAGACTTTTTAACTCTCTGGAGATTAAGCCAGTCCTATTACCCTCAAGGGTTTTCCTCAGTTGGACCAGCTGGAAATTTTATCCAAGAACTGGCTCTACTCTATAAAGATGAGCCACTTTATATTCGGCATGCCGATGGAGGCGTTACGCCTTATCAAAATAAATAAGCTATCATTTATCATCTGATAAGTGGGCGATTCGTGGGTATTTAATAGATTTGCTTGCCTCCCAAGGGGTAAAAACTTTAAGATAGTGGCCTGAAACTTAAGCGCTATCCCATGCCCACAGCTAATGAAATTCGCCAGAGATATATTGATTTTTTTGTAAAAAAACATGGTCATCAGCAGATTGCCTCGGCTTCGCTGCTGCCCGAGAATGATCCAACCGTGCTTTTCACCACCGCCGGCATGCAGCCACTGGTGCCCTATCTGATGGGCGAAAAGCATCCTGCCGGGACTCGATTGGTGGATTCGCAAAAATGTATTCGTACTGATGATATAGAGGAGGTGGGCGACGCCACGCATTGTACTTTTTTTGAAATGCTGGGGAATTGGTCGCTGGGAGATTATTTCAAAAAAGAATCGATTGCCATGAGCTACGAGCTGCTGACTACTCCTTGGGCGGATGGTGGATTTGGGCTGAATGCTGAGCGTTTGCGGGTGACTTGTTTTGAGGGTGACTCCAATGTGGAGCGAGATTTGGAAGCGGCTGGATATTGGAAAGAATTGGGTTTTGTGGACAGCTCCGAGGCGGCTGAAAGTGATAGGCGACTCATTTATTTTTATGAAAAAAAGAAAAACTGGTGGGGACCGGCCGGATTGACTGGACCTTGTGGGCCGGATACGGAGATTTTCTTTGATCGCAATCCGGAGCTTTCTCCGCATGAGCACGCACCGAACTCTTCGGATGAATTGAGAGAGAAATATCCTCTGCCCGACGGCTCAGGCCGCTGCCATCCGAACTGCGAATGTGGGCGTTATACGGAAATTTGGAATAATGTTTTCATGCAGTTCAATAAAAAAGCTGATGGTAGTTTTGAGGAATTGGCTCAGAAAAACGTTGATACGGGCATGGGTTTTGAAAGAATTGTGGCGGTGCTGCAGGGGAAAACCAATCATTATGAGACGGAGCTGTTTGCGCCGGTGATTAAGAATGTGCTGGGATTAGCAGGGAAAGATTATAGGTATGCTGCTCTACCAGATAGATTGAATTCTAAAACAATGGATGTAGTAAATCAGTTTATTGAGGAGGATGGTAGCATGAGCTTCGATAATTCCGAAAAAGTCTTTGAAGAAATGTCTAAGGGCCTAGCAGGAGAGGTGTCTGTCGTGAATGATGAAATTGTGTCCTCCAGAATTATCGCTGATCATCTGCGCGCGGCGGTGTTTATACTGGGGGATAAAATGGCTGTGACTCCCAGTAATACTGATCAGGGATATATCTTGCGCCGCTTGATCCGCCGCGCGATTCGGCATGGCAGGAAGCTGGGAATCAATGAAAATTTCACTGATAAAATCGCGGCCATGTTTATCAGTGATTACTCTGATGTATATCCTGAATTGGCCCAGAATCGTGAACGCATCCTGAATGAATTAAAGAAAGAAGAAGAAAAATTTCAAAAAACTTTGGAGAATGGTTTGAGGGAAATGAAGAAAATCTTCAGTGAGGCGGGAGGGTTGTCAGCTCAGCAGTTAGCGGAAAAGGCTTTTTTCCTCTATGAATCTTATGGCTTCCCCCAGGAAATGATTGTAGAAGAATTGCTAGCTACTGGTTTAGATTTGGATGTAAAAACTTTTGCCACAGCTTTTGATGGAAAATTCAAGGCGCATCAAGATTTGTCACGCCTGGGGGCGGAACAGAAATTCGCTGGCGGCTTGGCTGATCATTCTGACGAAAGCCGCAAATTACATACCGCCACTCACCTGCTCCATGAAGCCCTTAAACAGGTTTTGGGGCGTGAGGTCGAACAAAGAGGTTCCAATATCACGGCTGAGCGATTGCGTTTTGATTTTAATTATCCACAGAAAATGACGCCTGAGCAGATCAAACAGGTGGAGGATATTGTGAACTCAGCGATTGCGAGAAAGCTGCCTATTAGTTTTGAAGTGATGACAGTGGCGGAAGCCAAGGCTGCAGGTGCTATTGGCCTGTTTGAAGAAAAATATGGTGATCAGATTAAAGTCTATCGTATGGGTGATTTTTCGCTGGAGATTTGTGGAGGGCCGCATGCGGATAATACTGGTGATTTGAAGGCTTTTAAAATTCAGAAAGAAGAGGCTTCCTCGGCCGGTGTGCGCCGCATCAAGGCAGTGATTGGAGAGGCGGCTTTGGCTGGGGGCAAATAAAAAATTATCATGAAAGAAATCAATCAACCCTATGAAAAGCATATTTTTGTCTGCTGCAATGTCAAAGCGGACGGGACTGGCTGTGGGGCCCGTGGTGGGGAGGAATTGCGAGCGAAATTAAAAAAACAGGGGTTGGAAAAAGGATTGGCAAAGCTGCGAGTCAATAAAGCTGGCTGTCTGGGGTTTTGCGAGGAATCGGTAGCCGTGGGGGTTTATCCAGAGGGAAAGTTTTTTGTCGAGGTGAAGCCGGAGGAGGCTAGGCTGGAGGATTTCTTGATTTGATATTTTTGCTAATGGAGCAAATTTATCGTAATCACATGTGCCCGGGCACACTAAATTGCGATCCTTTTTACTGACTGGCAATTATATGGTAAATAGGAATGCACGTGCAGATGTGTATTGCCAGGTTTTTGTAAACATAACAAGTCTCTTGTAAATTACGCGTGCACTTGTATTGAGATTTGGCGAAATTAAGGCAATGGCTAGGTTGACTCCTTCTGCACTTGTGTTATACTATATATAGTATTACCTTCAAGTTTATATTATGGCTGGATTTAAAAAACATCTGGAATCTGTGACTGCTGCTGCAGCTATAGCTCTGGCGGCCGTACCAACCGTGGCTTGTTCAACTGAAAACTGCTCGGTCAAAGGTGGGACGGTGGAAGCTCAAGCATATGATGGAAAACCTCTGGATATAGACGCCCAATGCGCCGCCAATAAAAAACTGGTTTATAAATGTTTAGCTGTGGGAGATGGCATTGTTGAGGGGTCACAATTACATGTTTTGCGCTGCGATGATGCTGATAGAAAAGCTAAAGCAGCTGATTTGAGCGCTAATAGCGATTATGTTAAATGTCATGGAAGCGAAAATCCTGATGACATAGTTGCCAGCTGCACTACAAAATAGATTTAGGGCCTACTGATGGCCGTTGATCTGGTAGTCCCAAGGGGAATCGAACCCCTATTTCCACCGTGAGAGGGTGGCGTCCTAACCGTTAGACGATGGGACCACAGGACAGTCTAAATGGTGCAACCAAGAGGATTCGAACCTCTGACCTTCTCGACGTCAACGAGACGCTCTACCAACTGAGCTATGGTTGCACAAATGCCGGACCGTGTTTACTGATGGCCCCGTGATTGTGCCTGAGCCGAGCGGAAAATTCAAGAAAATTTTAGTATGACTTGAGCAGTCTTTAGCAATCTGATAAATTAAGTGCCAGTTTAATACTACTACCGAATGGCTAAAGATTTTTATGAAATTTTAGGCGTGAAAAAGGACGCCAATGATCAGGATATCAAGCGGGCCTACCGTAAAATGGCCATGGAGTGGCATCCAGATAAACATAAAGGTGACAAGGCTGCCGAAGCTAAATTCAAGGAAATCAACAAAGCTTATGAAACGCTGAGTGACCCGCAAAAACGAGCTGGCTATGATCAATTTGGCGAGGCGGGGGCTAATTTTGCCGGTGGCGGCGGATTTGGTGGTGGATACAGTGGCGGGGGGTTTGATTTCAATAACATGCAGGGAAATTTTGATGGCCAGGGATTTGCCGATATTTTTGAGGCGTTTTTTACAGGCTTTGGAGCACAGCGTAATGGTCCGCGCAAAGGACGCAATCTGGAATTTGAATTACGGGTGACTTTTGAAGAAGCGGTATTTGGGTGTGAAAAAGAATTGATGATTACCAGACCGGGGCGGGGCGGGGAGAAAAGTACTGAAAGCATTAAAGTAAAAATTCCGGCGGGCGTGGACAATGATTCCGTGGTTCGATTGTCCGGCAAGGGTGAGCCCGGTGTTAATAATGGCCCCATGGGTGATTTGTATGTGCATATACGCGTATCCCCACACAAAGAATTTGTGCGTCAAAACTCCGATGTACATAGCGCGCTGGAAATCAGTCTACTGATGGCGGTGCTTGGTGATGAAGTGCAGGTGAAAACTGTGCATGGTGAAGTGACATTGAAAATACCCGCCGGTACTCAGCCCGGAAAAGTTTTTAAATTGAAAGGTTATGGAATACAAAAACTGCATAGCGAGGAAAAAGGTGATCATTATGTGAAGGTGCAGGTGGCTATACCGACAAAACTATCTAAAAAAGAGCGCGAACTTTATCTGGAATTGGCCAATGAATCCCCAGGTGGTGCTCAAAAAAAGGGCGGGAAGGGGTTTTGGAAATAAGCGGCGCGAATTTGTAATACTTTTTATCTCGTGGCAGTTTTACTAGTGTGAACCAATCACGGTTATACAATTTTGTTGCTTGTCTTCACCAGTAATCTAGCCTATAAATAAGAAGTCTTTTGCTTGCCGCCTTGACACAAAAAACTGAATTGGAATCAGAAATAATTGAATCAGCTAAAACTGATAGCGATGCTTTTGCGCGGCTCTATGATTTTTATTTCCCACGGGTATACGCTTTTACCATGTCCAAAGTGAGTGATCGTGAATTGGCAGAAGATATAGTCAGCGAGATTTTTATAAAGGTGTTGGATAATTTGCCAAAATATCAGGACAGAGGCCTGCCTTTCACAGCTTGGCTATTCACGATTAGTCGCCATGTGATTTTTGATCATTATGCTAAAAGGCAAAAGCAGCAGTCCGTGCCACTGGAAGAAAATCTGGATCAGCGTGATGATGACGCCGAGCGCTCCCCTGCCCATACTGCCGCGCACAGCGAACTTTCTGAGCAAGTGCGAGCGGTGATGGCTAAACTTCCCGAAAGGGATTTGACCATAGTACAACTGAAATTTTTTGCCGGTTTGAATAATCGGGAAATCGCCGCCACGCTCAATCTATCGGAAAGCAATGTGGGAATAATACTGTTTCGCGTACTGAGAAAGATAAAACCTGATTTAGCTAATCTCTATTAGATATGTTTAAAAGAAATCAAAAAATCAGGGATTTGGAAAAGGCTCTACAGGATGGCATAAAAAATCCCGCCATGGCTGAGCTTTTGGAGGCTATAAATAAAAATGCTCCTAAGCAGGCTAGAGCAGAATTTCGTGATAATTTGAAAGCTAAATTATTAAATAGTTTTAACATGCGCAAAGCTGAAAAACATGACCGAGAGGCTGGGCTGGGATTTCAGTTGTGGCGAGATTTGCGATTCCGTGGTTGGGCGGTAGCGTTGGCTGGACTGATATTGGTAGTACTTGGAGCGGTGATTTCTTATCCATTGATACCAGCGCCAACGGTTCAAGGTTATTTATTAAAAGGTGCTACTAGAGAAATGTCTGCCAATGCGCCTTTTCAAATTACTTTTAGTCAATTGATGGATCATGGGTCAGTGGAGAAAAATTTCCAGATCGAGCCGATTATCCCAGGTAAATTCCGCTGGAAAGGCAATACCATGATTTATGAAACAGGGCAGACTTTGAAAGATGGCGATGTTTACAAAATCACCATTGGAGAAGGGGCGCTGAGCTTGCTGCGTAAACCACTAGCCAGTGAATACAGTGAGTTTTATAAAATAGTGAAAAGCCCACAGGTGGCCTTGATTACTCCCAATGATGGTTCTGTGGCTGTGCCAGTGGACAGTAAAATCAATATTATGTTTGATCGGCCAATGACTGGCCTGACTACTTTGGGGGCCGGTCGGCAGAATTTCCCGGCAGTAAAGCTGGAACCAGCAGTGCGGGGACGCTGGAAATGGCTGGGGACCAGTACCATGCAATTCATACCGGAAAGTCTGCAGGAAGCGACCAGCTATCGCGTGGTGGTGCCGGCCGGCACCGAGGTGCTAGATGGAGGCCGCACGGAAAACGAAGTGGTGGCTAGTTTTGAAACGGCGCGTCCTGAACTGATACAAATGTGGGCGACTGATTCGCAAACT
Source organism: uncultured Candidatus Peribacteria bacterium (assembly GCA_964528305.1). GTDB lineage: Bacteria > Patescibacteriota > Gracilibacteria > UBA1369 > UBA1369 > CAZGSD01. The sequence continues at coordinate 177,733 of CAZGSD010000001.1, forward strand.
CCTACTGAATTTTCACCACGCAGCAAAATTAAACTTACTTTCAATCAAAAAGTTGATCTAGCTAGCGCTACTTCCCTAATCAAATTGAAACGTTTGGAAAAAGGACAGGAAGTGGAAGAAGTATTGCGAGTAAGGTATTTCACTGAACAAGATTATCGGGATGAGCAGAATCAGAGCATGGATCTGCAGGCTATGAATCAGATGGAAGAAATAAAAGAAGAAAGCGGAGTTAATACAGCAGTGCTGCCACCAAGTAAACCGACACAGGCTGAACTTTCCAAAAGTTTAATTGTGGAAAGCCAGTCAAATTTACAAGTCGGCCTCCCCTATCGTTTGACTGTAATGGCTGGCATACGTGGAGCGGCCGGCCCATTGACTACCCTGGCTGATCAGAATTTCGAAATCCCGGCTATGATGGATTTGCAGATGACTGGGGCTGGAAATGTTGAGATTGCTCCGGACTCTGATGTTACTTTGGCTAGAGTGACTTTGCCATATAACGCCCGCATGGATTTGCGCAGCTTCCGGGACAAAATAACTGTTAATCCACCAGTAAAAGATGAAAAAGGATTGCTGGTGAAGGCTAATGTAACTACGGCTGACTCCCCCAATAATATACGAATTGATTATGATTATCAGCCAGCTACTGATTACACCATCACGGTGGCGGCCGGAGTGAAGGATATATTTGGACGCAGCTGGAATCAGCCCGCTGAGATTAAATTCCGTACGCCTAACTTCCGTCCAGCTCTGCTGCTGGAGACTGGTACTGATATAAGCGTAGTGGACGGTTCCAAACCTAGTCATTTTTATCTAAAATCCACCAATATTGATTATGCCGACGTGAAATTAAAAAATCTCAGCCGTGATGAGTTTGTGAGTTTTTATGGTAGTGGCTGGCTGGACTATGCTGCCATCAATATATCAGGTGAGGGAAATCTCTGGACTGGCCGTTTACCTATTAAACTGGCCACCAATCAGCGTGGGCATACTTTGCTGGATTTGGATAAATTGACTGGAGCCAAACTTTCACCCGGTTTTTATCAAATGGAAATTTCCAATCCGGCAGTGCTAAAGAATCAGTGTGATTATCAAGGAGTTTGTCAGAAAAAAATGAAAGTGGAAAAAACTTTGTTTGTGGTATCGAAATCGGCTTTAGCTGTGAAATTTAACACTAAAGAAATGCTGGTCTGGTCTACCAATTTAAGTAAAGGTGAACCGGTAAAAGATATGAAAATATCAGTATTAGGCATTGGAGGAAATGCCACCAGTGACGCCAGTGGATTGGCCCGCATAACTCTAGCAGATACTGATGCGGATGGTGGATATAGAGATTATTTGATTTTTGGTGAGACGGCTGATGGTGATATTAGTTTTGCCCACTCGACCTGGAGTGAAGGTATTGCTCCTTGGAATTTTGGAATTAATAGCGAAAGTATTGCTCCTGAATATTATGGCTATGTTTATACTGATAGGCCGATTTATCGCCCTGATCAGGAAGTGTTTTTCAAAGGTATAGTGAGACAGGAAAAACAGGATAAATTCCGCTTGCCTACAGCCAAAACTGTGCAGGTAACAATAGACGATCCATTGGGTAATCGCGTGCTGACCAAAGATTTGCCGCTGAGCTCCAATGGGACTTTCAGTGGCAGCCTGAAACTGGGTAAAAACATTAATAGTGGAGATTATTATATGAGGGCCATGCTAACCGATGTGACCGGCCCGGAATGGCTCCGGCAATTTACTAGCAGCTTCCGGGTTTATGAATATCGCAAACCGGAATATAAATTGGATTTGATTACGGACCGGCCGGAATACGTCAATGGTGAACAGGCTAAAGTTACTGTTAATGCTGGTTATTTCTTTGGGGCGCCTTTGCCGAAAGCCAAAGTTTCCTGGAATCTACAGGCCAAGGACTATTATTTTATCTTGCCGGAAGAATTGGCGGGTAAACTGGCGGGCAGCTGGTTTAGTTTCGCTAGTGAAGGACTTTTTTGCTACTGGGGTTGCCAGTCTGATAGCCGCGTGGTGAGCCAGGGAGAGGTGCAGACGGACGAAAAAGGAAATGCTCAAATTGTTTTGCCGCTGAATTTGAATGATCAGAAAATTAGCCAGATTTATACATTGGAGGTGAGAGTGCAGGATGCTAATAATCAGGGAGTGAGCAGTCGTATCAGCATACCGGTACATAAAGGTGAAATTTATGTGGGTGTGCGCAGCCGAGATTATGTGGTGAATGCGGGGCAGCCGGCAGCAGTGGAGGTGCTCGCGGTCAGCCGTGAGGGCCGGCTGCAGGGTGGGCAGGCGGTGGAACTCTCTCTGTTTGAACGCAATTGGAATACGGTGAAGCGTAAAAATGTGGATGGAGATTTCTATTTTGAAAATAGTTATGAAGATAAGTTGGTGGAGAAAAAACAAGTGACTACTAGTAGCGAGGGATTAGCGGTGGCTGAATTTAATTTGAAGAAAGGTGGGAATTATTTAGTTGAAGCCGTGGGCCGCGATAGCCGTGGCAATGTGGTGAGCAGCTCGACTAGTATTTATGCCAGTACGGGAGAATTTGTGAATTGGGGTAATGCCAATAATGATAAAATTGAATTGATAGCTGACAAGATGGAATATCAGGTGGGTGAGACGGCCCGTGTTTTGATCAAATCTCCTTATCGTGGCGTGTATGCGTTGGTGACTTATGAAAAAGACCGCGTGCTCGATCAGAAAGTGATTAAACTCAATTCCAACACGCAAACAATAGAAATACCCGTGACGGAAAAGTTTTTGCCCAATGTTTTTGTATCAGTAGTGCTAGCCAAAGGGAATAGTTATGATGCTGGATTAATGGCTCCGCCCAATGGTGAAGTTGATGATAGAAAAGTGGCTGGCTTCAAGGTTGGTTACACAACTTTGCAAGTGAACACTGCCAGTAAACGTTTGAATGTGAATATAAAGAGTGATAAAGAGCGCTACGCTCCCGGAGAAAAAGTGCGGTTACAACTGAATAGTACTGATTTAAATGGTAAACCAGTGCCAGCCGAACTGTCCGTGGCAGTGGTGGATGAAAGCGTTTTATCTCTGACAGAAAGCGTCACTGCTGACTTGCTGAATGTGTTTTACCGCCGCCGGTTGCTGGCGGTAAATATTGCTCATACTTTGACCAAGGCTATTTCGCGCGTCAATGTGCAGGTGGAAGCGGGACTCAAAGGCGGCGGTGGTGGGTCTGCGGCTAAACGAGGTACTTTTAAGGATACTGCTTATTTCCAAGCTAATTTACAGACTGACGCTAATGGGCAAGGTGCTTTGGAATTTACTTTGCCGGATAATTTAACAACCTGGAAGGTGGCGGCTATCGGCATCAGTAATGATAGCGGTCGAGAGGCTCGCAGCCTGGTTGGTAGTGGACAGCATTCTTTCCTTGCTAATAAAGATATTTTACTGCGCCCAGTTTTGCCACGCTTTGCTACCAGTGGAGATGAGATGGAAGTGGCGGCTATAGTGCATAATTATACAAGTAGTGAGCAACGAGTACGGGTCGGACTGGATGCTCAGGGAATGAAATTACGTGAAAGTCGAGAAAAAATAGTAAATATTAAATCTGGGCAATCAAGCAAAGTGACTTGGAAAGTTTTAGTAGAATCAGCTCCTCTGGCTAGTGTGAATTATCAAGTACTAGATGACAAAGGTGGTGTGGCTGATAGTGTGGCCCAGGCTTTACCACTAAAAGCCGGCAGCCTGCCAGAGGAAGTGGCTATGAATACTGTGGTCAGTGGTGAAAATAAGGAAATAGAAAAAGTTTGGCTGCCAGCCGGCCTGGATTTGTCTCAAGGTCAGCTGCGCATAGAAATTGCTGCCACATTGAGTGGGGCTTTGCAGCGTATGATAGATGAATTGCGCGCCATGCCCTATGGTCATACTGAAGCGTTGAGTAGTTCATTACTGGCGAATTCTGCCCTGAAGAAATTAACTACCACCAGCAAATGGGCTGCTGATAAATGGCCGGCCAAAGATTTGGATGCCCGCATACAATCTGATTTGCAGCAACTGTATAAACTGCAGCATCCGGATGGTAGTTTTGGCATGTGGATGAATTCTATGTCTTCCCCCTACTTAACGGCACAAGTGCTTAATGCTATGCAGGAAGCACGCGCGGCTGGAATGGCAATTGATGAGAATATTTGGAAAAACACCTTGGCTTATCTGAATAAGCAAGCTGATAGACCATTGAATCAAGAAGGTCTGACTCCCGATGAAAAAGCTTTTATTTTGTATGCTTTGAGTGAAGCTGGACAAAATGTCACGGCTTTCAACAATAATTTATATGCACAGCTAGCTGCTCTGGATGTGACTGGGCGGGCCTATCTGGCTATGGCTTATCAACTGTCCGGGCAAGGTGACGCTGCGGCAGCGGAAAAAGTTAATGCTCTCAAAAAAGCTCTAGAAAATGCCGCTCAACAAACTCCACGTGGCGTGAGTTTTAGAATGGAAAAATTCCAATATTCTTATTTTGATACGCAGGTGAAAACTGATGCTATCGCTCTCAAAACTCTGCAAAGACTGGATAGCAATAATCCGCTAATACCGAAAATAATATCTTCGCTGTTTACCGAAAGAAAGGGCGGCCGCTTTGCTACCAGCCAAGAAAATGCGCTGGCCTTGGAGGCTTTGCTGGAATATCTGGGAAGCTCAGGCGAACTAGCGGCCGCCTATCAGGCACAGGTCATGTTGAATGGCCGGGAGGTGTTGAAGGAAAAGTTCACCAGTGAAAATTTGACCGCCGGAAAAACTGTGGACATTGCCCTGCGTGATCTCTTGGCTGATAATCTGGATAATGAAATTGCCCTGCAGAAAACAGGCCTGGGCAAAATGTATACAGATATTACCTTGAAATACTTCTTGCCACTATTGGAGCAGGTTGCTGCCAATGAAGGCCTGGAAGTGGAGCAGGAATATTTCACATTGGAAGACTTGAAAATGGAAAAGCCGTTGGATAAGGGACCGGCCGGCGCTACGCTGCGGGCCAAGATGACTGTGATTGTACCGGAGGATAGGCATTATGTGTTGGTGGAGGATATGTTGCCGGCCGGCCTGGAAGGCATTGATTTCAATCTGAAGACCTCTGATCAAAGTTTAGATGATGGCAAGATCAATGATTGTATTTATGATTGTGCCGACTGGTATTTCAATCATTTCGAAGTGAAAGATGATCGCGTGACTTATTTTGCCGACTTCCTGCCTCGCGGTGTCTATGAGATAGAATATTATGTACGGGCTACCACTCCTGGAAAGTTTGCCGACTTGCCGGCGGTGGCCAAAGAGAATTTCTATCCGGAAGTGTTTGGTCGCAGTAGCGGTAAAGAATTCGTTATTACTCCCTAAATTATGGACAATAAAAAGGCTTTGCGCCGGGAAATTTTACGTAAATGTATTCATTTGCTGGAGCTGCCAGTACTGCTTGGTTATACAATTATTGCTGCTTTATACGGACATAAAGTTGGTATCCTGGCCCTGACCATACTACTGATAATTCTTTTGGAAATTGAATACATCAGACTGGAATACAAGCTAAGGCTGCCAGCGGTAATAGATATATTGCGCCGCCATGAAAAAGATCATATTACCGGCAGTATCTTTTTTGTGGCTTCCACCATCATCTGCTTCGCGGCCTTTGACTATCCTATCGCCCTGCTGGCCATGCTGCTGACCGTTTTTGGTGATCTGATGTCCGCTCTGGTGGGCATAATCGCCGGCCGCACCAGAATATACCGCCGCAAAACATTGGAGGGATTTCTAGCCGGGCTACTGACCAATATGCTGGTGGGCTACGCCGTCATGCCCGGCGAGTGGCAAATGTTTTTGCCGATGGCTTTGACTGCCAGTGTCGTGGAACTCTGGACTGGCAAATTGGATGACAATTTGACCGTGCCACTCGCTGCTTCTTTTGTTGGACAGACTGTGCTGTTTTTTGGGCTGAGTAGTCTGACTAGTTTCCCGGGACCTCTGCTGCAGATGATTATGAGGATTTGGCCTTTTTAGAGTTTCTGCTTTTTTTTACTGATTTGGTTTTTCCAGATTTGGCGATTGGAGTGTCTGGGGGAGTATTATCTTCGGCGATAGTGGTAAGGGGTGGCAATTCAAGACGATGCTGGGACTCTGGCTCAGCTGGTTGAGATTCAACGAGCGAAGAGGCAGGAGGATTTTCTACTGTTGAAACTGGCGTGGCCTGCAGCTCGGACTCGAGACTGGCGATAGTGTCCAGGACTATGGCCGCAGAACGCTGCCAATTGAATTTACGGGCGTGATGAAAGCCTTTTTCCAGCAAGGTATTACGCAATTGTGGATTTTCAATCAGGCTGATGATGGCATCGGCAATTTTTGGTGAATTTTTGGGATCGATGAGCAAGCCGGCGTCTCCGATAACTTCCGGCATAGCTGAGACGTTGGAAGCGATCACTGGACAGCCGCTGGACATGGCCTCCAGTGGTGGGATGCCAAAGCCCTCATATAGAGAGGGGAAAACAAAAACTTCGGCGGCGTTATAGATATGATGTAAATCCTGATCTCCGACATAACCTGTGAAAATGACGTCTTCACCCAATTGATGTTCATGGACCAGACGATGCAACTCCTGCCATTGCCAGCCATTTTTCCCTACTATGACCAGTTTATATTCCGGGAATTTTCTTTTGACTATAACGAAACTTTTGATGAGGGCGGCAAAATTTTTGCGTGGTTCTAGAGTACCAACGCCCAGGATAAATTTTTCTGGTAATTGATATTTTTTGATAACTTTGGCGGTGTTGGCAGGCACAATTTCACGCGTGTAAATGTGGTGAGGCGCGCAGGGAACCTCGACAAAGAGAGATTTAGGGCGGTTAAACAGGCGGATAATATCGTTTTGGGTATTTTCGGAAACCACCAGGATGCGCGCTGATTTTTTTAAAGTGAGTCTGAGAGTTACTTTTTCAATCAAGACAGCTTTTTTGGAATGATTTTTGGGGAAAAGAAAAGCTACAGCGTCATGCACCACTGGCATGATTTTCAACCAGCGTGGAGCGAGGCTGGGAATAATATAACTGGTGGGAGCCAGATAGAGGTCGGGGCGCAATAATTTCAGATCTTTGAGCACATTCAAATGCCATTTCAAACCATTACCACCGATTTGCCGAAATTCAACATTATCATAAGATGGAAAAGGTGATTTGGGTTGATGAGAATAAAGTATGTATTGATTATGCCTGTCCTGTGCCAACATCTCCCCTACCAAACCGAATGTCAAAAAACCTTTGCCCGCTTTTTCGCCGTCAGCATCGCGAATATCTATGGCAATTTTCATATTGTTCCTGAGGTATTAATCTAGTAAATTCTGGTAGTGTGATGGTAATCGATTTCTGTTAATTTGTCACTAATGAAAAATATACACAAAAATTTATGGGGAGGTTTGTCAAGCAGTCAGAAATTAAATTTGATTGGAGCCGGGCTGCTGATCATCAGTTTATTTTTGGACTGGTATAGCGATAAGGATATTTTCCGCAGTGGTGATAGTTATTCCGCCATGTCCGGGCCGCTTTATCTGGCTGGGGTGACTATGCTGGTGCTGGCTGGGGCTCATGTGCTGCTGACGTTGGCGCCGACACTGCGATTGCCGGTGTTGAAACATTGGTCGTCTAAAAAAAGTGGAGGTTGGCAAATGGCTGCTGGAGCGGCAACTATGTATTTGCTGATGCTGGTGAATTCGGTTTATTTTCATCCGCAATTTGGATTGAATATTTTGAGCAAACGCTCTGAAATAGGGGTAATTGTGGCGCTTTCTGCCACAGTGATGATGTGTCTGGGTGGGTATTTGGTTTGGCGGAAATCGGCGCAGGGAAATTCTTTGGCAGCGGCGGCTGTTGTAAAAATTGACGAAACTCCTGCTCCTGTGAGCGTGCCGGAAATTACAGCACGGGAAATGATAGCTCGGAATAGAGTACATCAGAGAGTCGAAGTTGCTCCGGCTGTTACTGAGCCACAGCCAATGATAGCACCGGAGAATATGCCGACGGTTGAGGTCTCAGCTACTTCGCCTGATGCTGAAAAAATGGATACTGTTTACAAAGTCGAACAAGATAGAAGTAAACTTTATGAGAATTTGCGCAAAACCATGCTGCGTGACACCATGACTCCACAACAACGTAAAAAGGAGCGAGCTAGAGAAAATCAAATTAATGCTTTTTCAGCTAATTTTGGGAAAGGGCAAAAACTACCTGTAAGTGCCCCCTCTGGTGGAGCTAGTGTGGGTGAATTGCAAGGAGCCCGTGAGCGGGTAGCGACGGTTGCGGCTGGCCAAGCGGCAACAACGGCCGTGAAGAAACCACAGATGTATCGCATGGATTTATAATTTTTGTTTATGAATAGAATGTCAGGAAATACAGATAGGCGCCGGGGGCGTGGCGGCAGCAGACCACCAGTCGGCCGCCGTGGAGACCGCCGTGGGTATCGCCCCAGAGGTGGTGCGGCGGCTAATAGCCAGCCAGCAGACCAGAGCCCCATGCCCGAAGGAATGGTGTTTTATTGCAAGAGTTGCAAACAGATAGTGGATTACAAACCAACGGATTTTAATTTTAAATATCCCATTGAAAACTGCCTGAAAGAAAAATCTGATGCCCCGGCAGAAAAAAAGGCGGAGATGATGTGCGATTTGGCCTATGGCAGTGAGCGCAGCATCAAACATTATTATAAAATCAAAGATGATAGACTGGATGCGGAGCGGCGGGAGAGGGAGGAAAAGGCGGCGCGGGCGGATAAGTTGTAGGGGGATGATTTAAGTAGCTAATTATGCCGAGACCCAGAGAAATAGATTTTGGTTTCATGTATGAAAGTCCCAAAATATGGAGATTGAATATTCCAGATGAAGAAATTTCAATATCTGAATTAGAGTCTAACTTGGATATTCCTTATTTAGAAAAAGAAGCTACGGATGACTGGAATCTCACTTTAAGAGAATTAGTCACCAATCCAGAAAAAGAGCCTACTCACTATAGACGTGTTAAAAATGTGCAGCTGGAATATCCAATCGAAATTTATTTCTTTGAAGGATCCTGGAAAATTTTAGATGGGGTACATCGATTTTGCAAAGCTATTCTTGAAGGAAAAAAGACAATCAGGGTAAGAAAAGTAACAGATGCTATGATCCCAAAGATTTTGAAAGATGATGCTTAAATTACCTACTTTGGATTATTTAGGCTGGATTTGGTTGTTACAGCTGAAATAACTTGATATCCCTAAAAACCATGGATAAGTTGTAGTTAGGTTAAATATTATTCAATATTTTTATGAAAAATGAACAAAATTATTACAATAATGTTAGTGATTAGTTCTATGCTTCTAACTGGCTGTGTTGGCAATCAAGAAAAACAAACAACTGTAATTAAAGAAAGGAATATCTTTGAACATGAACAATTTTCTATTGTATTACCAGCACCGTATACAGTAGATGCCAATAGCATTCACCCCAAGAAAGAAAATGCTTTTCTCCCTATTGTTTTTGGCAGCTCAAAAGAAGAAATTGAAACAACTAAACTCCTAGAGTTTACAGAAGAGTGGTTCAAAAATTTATGTGACCAAACAGATGTTTGTGGCAAAATTATCAGTAGCGAGACTAAGATAATTGATGCTAACAATGCCCTCAAATTTACTGTTCAATATCAAGGTAGAAGTCTGGAAGACAGGAATGGTTATCTAAATGAATATCATTATTCTATTCTGAAAGGTGGGAATCTCCTTCAGTTCTGGACATCAGCATCTGATCTAGAAAATCCAGAAAAAATAAGCAAATCATTTGATGACATAATAGAGACTATCTTGTTTAAATAAAGTGTTTTGGCATATCATCTAATAGTGTGTATGGAGTGATTATGAGAAAAAGAACTGTAAAAAATACAGCAAAAAACATCTTTAAAATAATGGAAAAGGAAAATTGTAGGCAAATAACTTTCCATTATAATGCAAAAACAGGACTAAAATTAATCTGGGTTGTTGATTCTATACCTGAAAAAAGAGACAAAGACGGAAAACTGACGCAAGAAGTTTCTGCATCTGGTGGAACGAGATTTGCACATAAAGATGCCGATATCGCTTTACAAGATGCTTTGAAATTAGCAAGGGCTATGACTAGAAAAGCCAGTGTCCTCGGAATAGAAGAGGGAGGATGTAAAGCAGTTGCTTTAGCAACTACCAAAAAGAGTATGAAGTTTTTGCGTTCCATAGGGGATTTTATTCAAATTCATAAAGGATTATTCAAAACGGCAATTGATTTGGGATTTGTTATGAATGATGGTGAAAAAATTGCCTCAAAATCAGAGTATGTTGACTCGTTATCTCACTTGGAAAAAGTATTGGAAAGTCTGGGCTTAACTGAGAAGGAAGTAGTTATTTACCTGGCCCTGCTCCCGCTGGGCAACGCTCCAGCTTCGGCTTTGGGTAATAGAACCGGCGTGAATCGTTCGACTGCGCAGTATATTTGCCAGCAATTAACTAAAAAGGGCATTATTCGCTCGCTGCAAAAGAATAACACCTTTATCTACAGCCCAGAGTCGCCGGAGAAATTGCTGTATTTGATTGATCAGGAGAAAAAGCAGTTGGAGGAGAAGACTGAGCAGACCAATAGAATTATTGGTCAATTGAAAGGCATGATCAATCCGCAGGCGGTTTTGCCCAAGGTGAAGTTTTTTGAAGGGGTGGAGGGGTTGATAGAGATGTTTGAAGATGCTTTAGCAGAGAAAAAGACTCTTTACGGGGCTGCTAAATTGGATAACTCAGTGGACGAGAGAATTTTTCAATATGTAACCGATAGATATGTACCGGAAAGAATTAAGCTGAAATTTCAGGCTTTTATGCTTTTCAATGATGATGAAATGAGCAAACAATATCAGCAGAATGATACTGCTATGAATCGTATCTCTATGCTAATGCCGCTGGAAGAATTTCCATTTGAGTCTAGTTGCCATATTTATGGGGACAAAGTGGCTTATTACTCCTGGCATAAAAATGATTTGTCCGGAGTGATTATTCAAAACACCCATATACATAACACCGCTTTATCAATATTCAAGGCGGCTTGGCGATACGCTAAAAGCGTGCCCGCCAATAAGAAACATCGGGCGGTGGAGATTTAGGTGGCAGATTGGGAGGGTTTTTCAAAAACCAAGTAGAGGTAGGATTGGCCTCGATGTTTAGGAGAAGGGGTGGAAAAAAATCTAGTGAGGTGATAGCCCTTGGTGAAATACTCTTGAGAGAGCTCCACCAAAGCCTTTTGATCGAGTGGTTGAGCAGGAATTTGTTTTATGGTGATGGGGTGCTTGGGAGACGGTTTATCCAATTGCTCTCGTCCTTCGGCAATAGCAACAACCTTTTCCCTACTTAAACTGGCAGTATTTTTACTAACAAAACGGGGATCACGGCGAAAATTAAGCTTAAACAGCTCTTTGCTGCGATGATTTTTATCACCTTCAAAAACTATTTCACTGGCGGTAGCGCCAGCGTGTTCGATATGCCTACTAACAGCGGGGTTGGCCACGGCAGCACTGCCCCAATAGGGCGCGTTAGGGGGCAAATTATTTTCGGCAATTTGCTGGAGATAATCGCCTAAGCCAAAATCTTTTTGATATTCGCTATTTACATACATGGTACCGATATAATACTCGCCCGGATGAGCAGAATCTGGTTTGGTTTTAACCAGGCCAATTAGTTTGTTTTGCTTATCCCGTATAGTAATAAAAGTAACTTGGGGATTGCTTAAATCCCTGGTGATATTATCAATGAGATAAGCCAACCAATCGGGGTCCAAGTGTGCATAGGACTTACGCAGATTGTCCACAACCATTTGGACATCTTCGACACTAAAGAGTTTAGGCTGTGGATAGTTGCTGGCTTGAAATAATTGAGAAGGATGATTATTGCGGACTAATTGACCCGCTGGAACGACTTTAACCTGAGCGCCCTGTAAAATTTGATTTAATTCATCTGTTGAACGTACTTGAGGGCGGGTAAGCGTGGTTTTGCCAACTAACTCAGCTCCCCGGAGAATAACTTCTGTATCAAATTGCTTAGACTTTTGTAAATAATCGGAGAAATTTGTGCCAATAGGTAAAGCGGCCACTTCCTTGACTAGACTGGCAGCGCGATTAGTTACTGCGGTGTAGAATTTGGTTTGATCTAGAGTATGAGCATTAGCAATGAAATTAGATTTTTTATCTACTAGGGCAAAGATCTCCATTAATTGGCTGAAAATTGGCAAAGCAGCTGCACCATGCTTCTCAGCAATACGCAGAACCTCCTCACCATTACTGAGCTGCTGTTCACAGGCTTGGAAAGCTATAAAGAAAGTGACACCCAAAGTTTGGAGATAATAATTAATTTTTTGGCGACTTTCTAGGGACTGAGATTGATAGAAAACAGCGAAGGTCAGTTGTTGTTTAAGTGGATAGCTTTGGAGTTCGAAACCCGCTTGATCCAATAAGTGACGATAGAGTCTGGTTAAATTATCCAGATCCGCATATTTGATCACTTTTCTGGCATATTGTTGAGGCGTTTCATTGGAGCGAGGATTGACAAACTCGGTGACATCAAATGGTTTGAGGCGACTAGCGGTTTCTGTTGTCGAGACTACTGCCATTTTATGTTTCTGAATAGATTGTTTTTGAACAGGTGTAAGCTCGTCTGGAATGATTGTTCTCAGCAAATAATGCTGCTTAACGCCATCCCTCTCCACGCGTAAGGAACAATAGTCCGTGGAAAGAGTAACAAAACGATCTAATTCGGGATTAACAGTCAATGATTCGCCAGAATCTCCTACAGCAAAACCTGCAGTTGGGAAATAATAGATTAATTGATTAACTAAATGAGTTTTATTTTTTGCCCCAAGCGGTCTAGCTTCATATGACAATGGGGCTATGTCACTTCTACGTAAATCAGCAGCCGGATCGCGTAACAGTTGATACAGGTCCGGCGGACGTAAACTCAAAGCATCCTCAATCTCATCAAAAGTAACCTTGCGATAGGCTTGTAGCGCTCGATCATATAGACATAAATAGCCATTTTCTGCATCTACTCTACTGTCTGCTATAGCTTGGGGGACGATTTCGGAACGGGATTTTAATAGGAGGCGCTTCGGAGACTTGGAGGCTAAATAATCATTCAACTTTTTAACATATCTACTCAGGACTAAAGGATCAGTATCTGGACTGAATCTTGGGTTGCGAATTCTTTTAGAATGGGAAGATTTAGTCTGGACCAAAACCTGGTCGGATTTAGGCGACTCTGCTATAGCTCGATGGATTTCTTGGTGGACTTCTTGGCTAATTTGAACAGAGCGCTGCCCTGATCGTGTAGATGAAAGAGACCCAGGAGGTTCCTTAGAGCTTCTATCAAGGCGGCCATCGTGAACAGTTATGACACCAGAGCCAGTTTTTTTCCTATAAATAACTCGCGCAGGAGTATTGGAAAATTCTGAGGGCGAGAGATTGGCTGGATAGTATCGATCAATCATTATAAATAAGCTTAGATCTGATCATTATACCATAACAAGCATAGTAAATTATAGAAAAAGATTGCGATATACCTCACCCCAAGCGCCGCAGGGGGGCGACCGAGAGGGCTAGTTTTTTGATGCCGTGATGCAGGGAGTCGAATTTGACGGTGACCACGCCCCCCTGCGCCGCTAGTACCCAGCCCGGGCCGAATTTGTCATGCGTGACGCGATCGCCCTGTTGCAGTGGGAGATCGTCGGTGATGGAGTGGCTGTCGGATGCTGAGGTTGTTGATTGGAGGCCATGAGCTGTGCTGGTACGATTTGCAGATGTAGGAGTGGCCGCGCCGCTGGAGTGGGCTGGTATGGATGGTAAATCTCCAGAAAAATCTACCGATTCATCTGGCAAAGGTCGTATGCCGCGCGGCGCGGCTGAGGCCATGCCACCGAAAAAGCGGCTGGATTCCCAAGAAATGTCCCTGCCCCCCACCGGCTCATCGCGATGTAAAATTTCCTCCGGTATATCCCGCAAAAATTGGGAAGCGGCATTGCTTTGTGATTCTCCATAGAGCAGCCGATTTTCTGCGTGCAGCAGATATAATTTATGTTTGGCGCGGGTAATGGCTACATACATCAGACGGCGCTCTTCTTCCAGCTCTTTTCTCTCCAGCAGGGAACGAGAATGTGGAAAAATGCCATCTTCCAGCCCCACTAAAAAAACAGTGGGGAATTCCAAACCTTTGGCGGCATGAACTGTCATGAGAGTGACGGCATTATCGCTTTCATCCAATTTATCTATGTCGGCGATCAAGGAAATTTCTTCTAAAAAAATCCCCAGAGATTCTCCGGCGGGCAGACCGTCATATTTGCCAGCCACGGAAATCAATTCATGGACATTTTGCAGACGGGACTCGCCCTCGGCCGTACCATCATCCAGCATTTTTTTGTATCCTGAAAGATCCAGAGCATGTTTGATCACACCGGAGGCCGGGAACTCCTGATTGATGGCTTGCAAATGGCTGATGAGATTTACAAATTCTTCCAGGGCTTTGGTTTTGGAATCACGCAGACTTTCGATACTGTCCATTTCTTTTAAGGCCGACCAAAAACTACAATCATGCGTACTGGCGTACTGCTGCACGGCTTCGATGGTTTTCTGGCCGATTTTGCGGGCCGGCGTGTTGATGATACGCAGCAGGCTGATGGAGTCGTGTGGATTTTGCACTACGCGCAAATAGGCTACCAGGTCGCGTATTTCCTTGCGTTCGTAAAATTTGATGCCGCCGATGATTTTGTAGGGAATGGCATAGCGCAAAAAAGCTTCTTCCAGCACGCGGGATTGGGCATTGGTGCGATAGAGCACCACGAAATTACGATAGTCGGCTGGCCCATCGTGGGCTTCACGATTTTCCATGGACTGTCTGATGGTTTTGACTACAAATTCTCCCTCCTCCCGCTCATTGTGTAGAGTTTTTAGAGTAATTTTGTCCCCGCCCTCGCGCTCGGTCCAGAGTTTTTTATCACGGCGCTGAGTGTTTTTGACTATGACATGATGAGCCGCGTCCAGGATGATTTGGGTAGAGCGGTAATTCTGCTCCAGGAAGACCACCTTGGCCTCGGGATAATCTTTTTCGAAATTGAGAATATTTTGAATATTGGCACCGCGAAAAGCGTAAATGGATTGATCCGAATCCCCTATCACGCAGAGATTGCGATGGCGGGCCGCCAGCAGATTGGTGAGTATATACTGAGCGTGATTGGTGTCCTGATATTCATCGACGGAAATGTACTGAAATAAATCCTGATAATAAGCCAAGATGTCTGGAAAATCCTGGAAAAGCTGAACTGTTTTCATAATGATATCATCGAAATCCAGGGCGTTGCTCTGCTGCAGCTGGCGCTGATAGTGACGATAACAGAGCGCCACTTTTTCAGTGAAATAATTGTTGGCGAAACGATTGTACTCTTCCGGACCGACCAATTCGTTTTTGGCGCCGGAGATGAAATTCAAAACAGCTTTGGGATTGATTTTTTTGGGGTCGATTAGTTGATCTTCCAGAATTTTTTTGATCAATAATTGCTGATCGGCGGTGTCATAAATGACAAAATTGCGATCATAGCCCAGTTGATGAATTTGCCGGCGCAGTATGCGCACGCAGATGGAGTGAAAGGTGCCGATATTGGGCGCGAAAGTAGCGCTGTTTTCACCCAGCAGGCGTAGGACGCGCTCTTTCATTTCATTGGCGGCTTTGTTGGTGAAAGTGACGGCCAGGATGCGCCCGGGCTCGACGCCCAGATGCTTGATCTGATAGGCGATGCGGGTGGTGAGTGCGCTGGTTTTGCCAGAACCGGCGCCGGCCAATACCAATAGCGGACCAGTGGCCTGTAAAACCACTTCTTTTTGCATATCATTGAGATTTTTCAGCATATCGGAGTCGGGCATGAGTAAAGAAAAAGAAAGATGCCCGGTTAGTATAGAAGAGCGGGGGTGGAGAAGGAAGTCTTTTTCTACACCGAAGCCGCCCAAACCAGGCTAGTGCTGCTCCCGGGCACGCTCGGCCGCCCCAGCGGCGGCCTCGCTATTGCTGCGGTGGGCTGCCGCTTCGCGGACCAGGCCAGCCCACCTTCGCAAATGCCCGGGAGCAGCACTAGCCTGGTTTGGGCGCTCGCTTTTTCTAAATAAAGAACCAGCTTCCTCACCACACTATATCCAGTGGCGTGCCGACGTCGGCGAATTGATAGGTGAAATCAGCGTCATCTGGTAGCAATCTGATGCAGCCGTGGCTGCGGGGGCTGCCGATGTGATTCCAGGCTTCGCGCCAAAAAACGCCGCGGTCATTGGCCAGGCTGGGTAGAGCGTGTATGCCGTAGCCGCCTTTGCGGAATTGCATAAATTTGGGCATGATGTAGTGAGGGTAGGTGCCGGCCACGCGCACATCCTGTTTGAATTGAATTTTATAGCTGCCGCGTGGAGTCGGAGTGGCGCGCTTGCCGCTGGAGACGGGAAAAGTTTTGATTATTGTTTCACCTAATTGCAAATACATTTTCTGCTCGGACAAATCTACTCGGATTTTTTTACCGCCGGCCAGTTTTGGGTCCAGCAGATTGAGACTCATCGGTAGATCTTTGCTGTAGCGGTAAATGTCACTATTGATATCGGGCTGGCCAACATTGATGTCAAAACTGAATTCGGCACTCTTATCCATCCAGGTGACGCCCTCTACCACTGGCGCTAGATATTCACGATAGATACCGGGTTCTGCCGGAGCGTGGGCTAGGAATTCAAATTCGGCTATCTCACCTGGTTCGACACGAAGACTTTTCATTTTGATGCGACTCCCACCCAGCCACTGAGTCTGACCGAAAACCAGCGGGGCGAAAAAAGCGCTCTCACGGTCGCGACTACGGGCTGTGCCCAGATAGACGGGTGGCTGGGTGCCACAACCACTCAGGTCACTAAACCATGGGACAGTGCCGGTGTTTTTGACTGTGATATTGCCCTGAAAAAGCTGATTGGGTTCGACCTGTCCAGGCATGACGATAGACTGCAACTGACCGGAGTAGACAGGCGTGATGCCGCTGTCGACCAGACAGGATAGAGTCATACGATCGACAGTGTCCAGCACCTGAGCTTTTAAAAGAAAAGCCTGCCTGGACAGTGGCGGACAGATGGTGACAAGAGCTGTCAGGACAAGGGCGGACAGTAGTAATGGAAGAAAATATTTTTTAGTGCGCATATTTTTGTTTTTGACAAATCATGTAATTATAACATAATTTGTCTTTTAAACAAAATCCAATCTCCGAGAATCAGTACTGCGGCTGGCAGGCATTTGCGGAGGTGTTTTGGCCAGGTCCGCGAAGCGGCAAAACACCGTAGCAATAGTGAGGCCGCCGCTGGGGCGGCCGAGCGTGCCTGCCAGTTGCAGTACTGATTCGTCCTTGTATTTACTGAATTTCTGAATTACAGTATTACTGTAGTAATAAATTTTTATGGAAACTGAGCAGATTTTGGAAATATCAGAGCGGGGGCAGATTACTATTCCGAAAAAGATTCGGGGGCTTTTGAAAGGGCAATTTATTACCTTGAAAGTTGTGAAGGATCAGGTGATTTTGAGTCCCTTGCAAACAGTGGATAGATTTTTGGATGAATTGGATGAAAGGCATGATGACTGGAAAAAACATGGTGGGACGAGTTTGGCTGAAATAAAAGATAAATATGAGCTCTAAACAGCAATACAAAATACAATTTTCCCGTCCTGCAGAAAAAGATTTTGCTAAATTGGATAAAGCGGTTCAGAGATTTTTGTGGAGGAAATTAGCGGCAATGGAAAAAAGAGCCGATCCCTTGAAGGGCGCGGCAAAATTAGTGAATCAGAGGGATTTGTGGCGTTGGCGTTTTGGAGATTATCGGGTGATTTTTGCTGTGGATAGAAAAGGACGAGTGGTGATATTGGTGGTACTGAGAGTGGGGCACAGGAGAGAGGTTTATGCAAAGCAATAATCAGAGTAGCCGCGTGTGCACAAGCGTCTATGACTTGCTTGTTGCAGCACTAGGTATAGCTTTTAAAAGACTGGCTTTAATACCGCTACTAGTCTTATCTATATTAGGCATATACTCCGTCAGATAGGTCATATACTCCTCCAGCCATTGGCGTAACTGGTTTATGCGCTCTGGAGTGAGCACTCTTAGAGATGGGTCTGTTACCTGGCCATTTTCCATAGCTGTTAAAAACTCGCCTATCTTATCCACATCGCTGACGCTTAAGGCGTTATCGGCGAGATAGTCAAGCCGATCTTCCAGCTTATTATAGCCATAGGCTATTAATTCAGAGTAGAGCACAACCAATGGGTGGCGGCCTGGTATAAATTCTGATGTGGTCATGATGTCCAGGCCGTCGTCCAGGCCGTCAGGGGCATTTGTATTACTCATCTTTGGAAAAATTATAACGGGCGCATTATAAACACCGCGTTGTCAAAACGCAATATTGTTTTCCCGCTTAGTTCGATATACCTTTCGAGCAAAGTCACCCTAATAATTTGAGGAATTCCCTTCGGAAGGTTTCGATATCTTTGAATTGGCGGTAGACGCTGGCGAAGCGGATGTAGGCCACTTCGTCGATGTCGCGGAGGGCGTTCATGACATCTTCGCCTATTACTTTGGTGGAGACTTCTTTGCCCAGATTGGACCACTGGCTTTCCAGTCTATCCAGCAGGTCGGTGACTTGTTCCACGGTAACGGGGCGTTTCTCGCAGGCTTTCCAGATGCCGAATTCCAGTTTTTGTCTGTCATAGGGTTCGCGGGACTGGTCTTTTTTGATCACGACAAAATTAGTGTATTCGACGCGCTCGAAAGTGGTGAAACGGAAATTGCATTTATGGCAGGCGCGGCGGCGGCGTATTTCGCGCTGCTCATTGGTGTCGCGGGAGTCCAGCACGCGGGTGTCGTCATGTTTACATTTGGGACAAAGCATGGGTGCAAATTTTTATTGTGGCTACAGTATAGTGTTTTTTGGGCTGTTGGCAAAATGGGCGGGATTATTCATGACTGATCAGGCTAGGATATGGTAATCTAACGATGGAATATGAAAAATAAAAAGCAGCTGTCATTAAAGGAGGCTATTGAGAAATTCTTGGAATATTCAGAAATTACCAAGAATCAATCCGCCAAAACACTGGAGAATTATCGGCATTATTTGGCTAGACTGATGGGTTTTGCTGGGAAGGATTTGTTGATTGAGAAAATCGATTTAGAGCTGGTGCATAAATATCGGCTTTATCTAAATAGACTGGTGGATGAAAACAAAGCCCCGCTACTAACTGTCAAAACGCAATTTTATCATTTGATTGCCCTGAGGGCTTTTTTGAAATTTTTGATACGGCAGGACTACTCCACCTTGGCGCCGGAAAAGATTGAACTCGGTAAAATGCCCGATCGTACGGTGGATTTTTTGGAAAGGGATGAGTTGGCCGCTCTGTTTGCCGCTGTGGATCGGAATGCGGTTACCGGGCTGCGGGATTATGCGATATTGCGGATGCTGTATTCTACAGGATTGCGCATTAGTGAATTGGTTGGCTTAAATAAAGATCAAATCAATTTGGATACGCGGGAATTTCGGGTGATGGGTAAAGGCGGGAAATACCGCATAGTTTTTTTGTCGCCGGAGGCCGCCGGGGCTATAGATCAATATTGGCGGGCCAGGCGGGATGAATTTGCGCCGGCTTTTATCAATCATGGGCGAGGGGGAAAGGTGGCCAGCCGGTTGGAGCCAGGTGCTAAGGTTAATGAAAATGAAAGAAAGAGACTATCCCCCACCATGGTGCAATATTTGATCAGAAATTATGCCAAAAGAGCTGGACTGGTCAAAAAAGTGACGCCGCATAAATTGCGACACAGTTTTGCCACGGAATTGTTGAAAAATGGGGCTGACATACGTTCCGTGCAGGAAATGCTGGGCCACAGCTCCATCACCACTACGCAAATTTATACACATCTGACCAATAAACGGCTGCGTGAGACGCATGAAAAATTTCATAAATAAATTGATTCTTAAATTGGGGCTGGCCCGTGTTAAAATAGGCTCAAATAAAAAAATGTGATGATTATTTTTGACCGCGTAGTTAAACGCTATAAAAACAAAAAAGTTTTGGATAATGTTTCTCTGGCTATTACTGCGGGGGAATTTGTCTCTATCATCGGACCGTCCGGGGCTGGTAAATCGACACTGGTCTATTCACTGATTGGTTCGGAGCGCATACAGTCTGGCAATATTACTGTGGACGGCTATCGGGTGACGGAGATGACGCCGACCGAATTGCAATATTATCGCCGGCGCATTGGGGTGGTTTTTCAGGATTATCGGCTGCTGCCACAGAAAACTGTTTTTGAAAATGTGGCTTTTGCGCTGGAAGTTTGTGGGGTGGAGAAAGAGGCTATAGCTGAGCGGGTGGCGGCGGTTTTGAAAATAGTTGGCCTCCATGAACAGCAGAAAAATTTCCCCCATCAGCTTTCCGGTGGGGAAAAACAGCGTACAGCTATTGCGCGGGCGCTGGTGCATGAGCCGGGGTTGGTGGTGGCGGATGAGCCGACTGGCAATCTGGATCCCAAAACTGCCCTGGAGATAGTGAAATTATTTCAGCAAATCAATGAGCGTGGGATTGCCGTGATTTTGACCACTCATAATAAAGATATAGTGAATTTTTTGAAAAGGCGGGTGATTAAATTGGAGGGGGGCAAGATTGTGGGCGATAAGAAGGTGGGGGAATATGACTGATAAGGTATTTTTAAGGTTGAGTTAATGTTGTGTCGCTATGGTGGCGGCATATGGAAAAATATATTGATGCTTTGGGGCAAATTACGGGGAGTCATTATGGATTGCTGGAGAAAATCTGGCGGCATTTTGGGGATTTTGCTTATGCTTGGGAGCGGGCGGGGGCGGCGGAATTGAGACTCGCGGGCGCTTCTGAGGAATATATCGCTGAGCTACTCAGGAAAAGAGCGGTGTTGGATTTGGGGCGGCGCGGCGAGGCATTGTGGCAGGCGGATATAGTTTTGGTGGGGCGGGAGAATCCGGAATTCCCGGTAGAGTTGCGGCAGATAGCCGCGCCGCCTTTTTTGATCTATCGCCGTGGAGCGGATTTACGCACGCTGACCAATCGGGTGGCGATGGTGGGGATGCGCAAAGCCACTGTGCAGGGCGAGAAGTTGGCTTTTGGCACGGGGCGGGTTTTGGCGGAAGCTGGGCTGACTGTGGTTAGTGGTTTAGCTTTTGGTATAGATGCGGCTGCGCATAATGGGGTGGTACGGGCGGGCGGGAAAACCATTGCTGTGTTGGCTTCCGGCATAGCCCGGGTGACCCCATCCAGCCATGACAGGCTGGCCAGGGAAATTCTGGCCTGCGGTGGAGCAATTATTTCTGAATATCCCATCACAGCTCCGGCTTTGAAATTTCAGTTTATGGAGAGAAATAGATTGATAGCCGGCCTTTGCCATACCGTGGTGATTGTCGAAGCTGCCAGACGCTCTGGAGCACTCATTACGGCCCGCCATGCCCTGGAACAGGGTAAAGAAATTTTGGCTTTTCCGGGTGATCCGGGGCGGGTACAGACGGCCGGCTGTAATGCGCTGATACGGCAGGGGGAAGCTGGATTGGTGGATTCAGTAAGTGATATATTGGAAAATCTGCGCGTTAGAAATTTGTTGGGGGTGAACTCTGTCCTAGGACGGCGGCATGGCCCGCCGCTGTCGATGGAAGAAGCGAGTTTGTATGAATTGATACGCCTGCACTCCCCTATCTCCACTGATCAATTGGCTGAGAAAATCAAATCACCGGCCGGGCAATTATTGGCTGGGCTGGGACTGTTGGAAATGTATGGGTTGATACAGAAGAATTCGGGGATGATGTGGCAGGCATCAGCCAATTGACGTCACCCGATGTACTTCTTCCAAAGTCGTCTGCCCCTGTAGCACTTTGAGCAAGCCGTCTTCGCGCATGGTGATCATGCCTTTGCGGCGGGCGGCTTCGATGATTTTGGTGAGGCTGGCTTTGTTCATGATCAGGTCTTTGATTTCGAAATCTACTTCCAGCATTTCCACCACGGCCACGCGACCCCTGTAACCAGTGTGGCTGCAAATGTCACAGCCTTTGGCTACGGGCAAAGTGTCCGGGATGGTGATAGTCTCGGCTGGGCGCACAGTCTGAATGGTGGCCAGGACTTTTTTCAGCTCTTCCAGTTCGGCCGCCGGAATTGGTTTTTGCTCCTGGCAATTGGGGCAGATGCGGCGGGCCAGGCGCTGGGCGATGATGGCGTGGAGAGCGGGGGCAATCATGAAGGCCGGTAGCCCGATATTGGATAGGCGGGGAATGGTTTCGATGGCTGAATTGGTATGCAAAGTGGATAGCAGGACGTGGCCGGTCAGGGCGGCCTGCGCTGCTGTTTCGGCGGTTTCCAGGTCGCGGATTTCACCAATCATGATCACTTCGGGGTCCTGGCGGAGGATGGAGCGCAGGCCGCTGGCGAAAGTATAGCCGCCTTTTTCATTGATTTGGCTCTGAGAAATGCCCTCCAGATGATATTCGATGGGATCTTCCAGAGTGATGATTTTGGCCTGAGGATCGTTGAATTTGGATAGAATAGTGTATAGCGATGTGGTTTTTCCTGATCCAGTGGGACCGGTCATCAGAATCATGCCATGGGGAATTTCGGTTAATTTTTGAATTTTCTCCAGATATTGTCCGCTATAGCCCAGCTCTTCAAAAGTGACCAGATGGCGGCCAGAATCCAAAAGTCTCATCACAAAACTTTCACCGAATTCCGTGGGCAAAACTGAAACTCTCACGTCAATTTTTCTATCATTGACTTGAAAATTAAAGCGCCCATCCTGAGGAATATTGCTGACATTAACTTTTAATTTGGATTGATATTTAAACTGATTGGATAAATTACTCCAGATGGATTTATCTATACGAAAAACCTCATGCAGCAGCCCATCCACGCGAAATCTGGCCCGGACATATTTGTCCTCCGCCTCCAGATGTATGTCCGATGATCCGGCACGCAGCGCGCCCACGCAGATCAGATAAGCAGCTTCCTCGGAATTGGCATTTTTGATTTTTTCGCCCAATTGGGATAAATCTGCCAATTCACTTTCCAGATTTTTAATTTTAGCCTCATCTAACCGCGTATTAATCTCCTTTTTGACGACATATTGATCGGTTTCATAGAGCTTGAGTGCCTCCATGATGCCTTCGTCCGAAGACAGATTGATGTTGATCAGATACCCCTGCTGTTTGAGCTGATTGATCACTTCGCGGGTGGCCGGATTGGTGGGATGGGCCACGGTGATGCGCAGTTTTTTACCCAAACGGTAAAAAGGAATGAGCAAATTAGTCTTGGCTACTTCCGGCGCGATGATTTTGAGCAAATCGGGATTGATGGGTGTGGCCGCTATATCCACGTAATTCATGCCCATGGAGGTAGCTTTTTCCTGGGTGGCCTTTTCTTTGGCAGCCCGATTGATTTTGGCCAAACTGCTGTCTAGTTTGGGGCTATCGGTTAGTGCCGCTGAAGTGTGATTTTCGGCAGCAGCAGGCGCTGTTGTAGCTGCTGGCACAGACGTACCGCCTCCTGTAGCGGTGGACTGGTCTGCGGGCCCCGGATTGGTCAAATTTTGATTATCAGCCATTGATAGGGAAATTTATCCCTATATTCTAGCATAAAATGGGGGAAAGAGCTAATGCGTTACTCGAAAAAGTGCCAATTTTATTGATCAGCCATTTTGAGCACCCCTCACCCCTTCAACTCCGCCTCGATAAAGCCGTCGATTTGGCCGTCCAGCACGGCGTCGACATTGCCCTCTTCGTAATTGGTGCGATGGTCTTTGACCATTTTGTAGGGCTGGAGGACATAAGAGCGGATTTGATTGCCCCAGCTCATTTGTACCGGCTCCCCTTTCAGTTGATTTAATTCAGCTACCTGCTGTTTCTCGGCCAAATCCACTAGTTTGGCGGTGAGGATTTTCATGGCGCGATCTTTGTTTTGCAGCTGGGACCGCTCGGTCTGACAGGCTACGACCAGACCGGTGGGCAAATGGGTGATGCGTACGGCGCTGGATACTTTGTTGACATTCTGGCCGCCGGCCCCTCCGGAACGATAGGTGTCCACGCGCAAATCTTCCTTGCGTATACGATCCTGATGACTGATGTCCAGATCGGGTATCACTTCTACCATGGCAAAGCTGGTTTCGCGGGAATTTTTGGCATTGAAAGGTGAATTGCGCACCAGGCGATGCACGCCTTTTTCGCATTTCAAATAGCCATAGGCAAAAGGTCCGGACACCTGCACAGTGACTGATTTGATGCCAACTTCTTCACCATCTGACCTATCCAAAATTTCGCAGACATAGCCCTGATCCTCGCACCAGCGCAAATACATGCGCAGCAAAATTCCCACAAAATCCATGGCATCTTTGCCGCCGGTGCCGGCATGTATGGACAGCAGCGCGTCGGATTGATCGTATTTACCGGAGAGGAAAGTTTTCACTTCTAGTTTGTGCCAACGTTTTTCTAACTCATCCACCAGTTTTTTAAATTCTTCTCCACTAGCTGGATCCTCATCCATATTGATGCTGGGGGCCAACTCTACCAGTTCAGCTGTGTCTTTTTGGATAGACTGCCACTCGGCAACTTCTTTTTGCAGGGCGGAAAGGCGTTTGCTGATGGCTTGAGCCCGGGTAGTGTCATTCCAGAAATCAGGGGCCTGGGTATCTGCTTCCAGCCCAACGATTTGGGCGCGGAGTTGTGGCAAGTCGATACGCTCTATGGCATGAGTGATCTCTTCGGCCATAGTGGTCAGTTTTTCTTTGTGTTCATGCATGGGTAGAGGCGGCTAATGCGGGGGTATTCTAGCAAAGATTTAGCTTAATGGGGAAGGTTATTCTGTAAAAAAATGACTGAGAAAACAGCCCTCCAGATGTATTCTAGAGAGCTGTTCCTTGCCTCCACCACCGTGTTATAGAACACGGAACTCCTTCGTCTATGGGTATTATAGACGCTGATCGATGGTGGAGGCAAGGAGAATCGAACTCCTGAGAGATAACTTGACGAAGGAACTCCCACTACCCAGCTGCCCCCACCACGATCAGCTATTATAAAATGTACTGGCTTTGGATTAAGCCAACCTGAAAAAGCGCTGACATCCCACCCTCAAATCACCACACCCTTTTCCTTTTTTCGCAGGGCTCCCAGTTTGGCTTCCGCCCGCTCCACGACTTTGTCCACAAATAACACGCCATTGAGGTGATCCACTTCATGCTGGACTACGCGGGCATTCAGGCCGGATAGTTTTAAGGTCTGTTCGTGGCCTTTTTTATCCAGAAAAGTGACGATGATATCCTGGTAACGTGAAACTTCATCGAAATAATCTGGCACGCTCAGACAGCCCTCGGTGTCGGTATAAACAGCTTCGGAATGAAAGATGATTTCCGGGTTAATCATGGGCAGTACCACTTCCTGATTAGTTTGTTGATTAAGTAGCACGATGATTACTCTTTTCAAAACTCCCACCTGCGGCGCGGCCAAACCACAGCCACTGTTTTCATCCATGGTGACTTCCATATTTTTAATTAATTGGAGAGTCGCCTTGTCTACCCGGCGCACCGGAGTGGAGATTTGGCGCAAGTGCTGATTTTCTGTACCGGTCTCTATTTTGAGTATGGCCATAATGGCAAAATTATCTCTGATACAATGTAGTTTAACCACAAGGTTATCGGAAAGCAATGGGACTGGAAAACCACCGTTTTAGGCCTTCATACCAACTCCTTTTTCCAGTAGTCTCCAGGCCACCATGGCCAGCACTATGGTTAGTACGATCAGGAGGCTGGCCGACCACCAGACATTGACGTCTGAAAAGCCAAAAAATCCGAATCTGAAGCCGTCGACCATATAGAGTATGGGATTGAATCTGGATAATTCTCTCCAGAATTCTGGCAATCTGTTGACTGAGTAAAACACCCCGCCGAAATAAGTTAGCGGCATTAAAACGAAGGTTGGAACAATCATGGTGTCGTCGAATTTTTTGGCGAAGACGGCGTTGATCAGGCCGCCCAAAGCGAACATTGTTGAGGTCAGAATAACAAAAAGCAATACCAGCCAGATATTGTGAACTACTGGATGGGTGAAAAATACTGAAACTAGAAAAACAATAGCTCCGACTAGTATGCCACGCAACGCTCCCCCACCGGCATAACCGGCGATAATAACCCAATTGGGTGTGGGTGAGACGAGCAGTTCATCGATATTGCGCATAAATTTAGCGCCGAAAAAAGAGCTGACTACGTTGGAATAAGCGCTGTTGATCACGGCCATCATGACCAGGCCCGGGACTATAAAAGACATATAGGGCACGCCATTGATGGCGGCGATTTGAGAGCCAATAAACCCACCAAAGATGACGAAATACAGCGATTGGGTGATGACGGGCGGCAGCAGCGTCTGGGTCCAGATGCGCAGGAATCTAGTGACTTCTTTACGCAGAATAGTGCGAAAAGCTGTCAACGCTGCCGCCCCACCTGTTTGTTGAATTGAATTTTCCATGTTTGCCAAAATTATTTAAGTAGATTCAGATAGAGCTGCTCCAGCCTATTGTTTTTGGGGCGAATATCCAGCATGTCCATGCCGACACCACGCAATTCCTGGGCCAGATGGGCTAGAGATTTGCCCATTTGTACCACTACTTCCAGCGTGTTTTCATCAAATTGGCTGGCCCGGAAAGCCTGCAGCTCATGCAGCCCCCGCACCTGATCCACTGTTACCAGATAGGTTTGCTGTTCCATCTGGGCCAGCAGAGTTTTGACTGATTCGTTTTTGATAATTTCGCCCTGCTTGATGATGGCGACATTGCGGCACATCTGTTCTACTTCTTCCAGATAATGAGTGGTCAGCAGAATAGTCATGCCGGAGGCATTCAGCTCACGCAAATATTCCCACATACCATGACGCAGCTCCACGTCGACGCCGGCTGTCGGTTCGTCCAGGATGAGCAACTTGGGCTGATGCACCAGGGCGCGGGCTATCATTAAACGTCTTTTCATCCCACCGGAAAGCTGTCTGGAGACAGTGTCTTTTTTCTCCCATAGCCCTAACTTTTTTAATATTTCTTCGGTGCGCTGTTCCGCCACCTGGCGCGGTACGCCAAAATACCCGGCTGAGGTCACCACTATGTCAAAAGTTTTTTCAAAAATATTGAAATTGAATTCCTGTGGCACCATGCCAACCAGCCTTTTGGATTCTTCACTATCGCTGACCGTATCATGGCCGAAAACCCGCACTGAGCCGGCGGTTTTATTGACCAGACCGGTGATGATATTGATCATGGTGGTTTTACCGGCACCATTGGCGCCCAGCAGAGCGAAAAAGTCCCCCGCCGCTATAGTTAAATCAATATTTTTCAGGGCCAGAGGGCCTTTGTCCCCGTATTGTTTGACCAGGCCGCTAATCTCTATTGCTTTCATGAAAACAAAATTAAAAGACAGTAAATTTTCTGGTGGCACAGTTGTTCAGCCAGGGGATTTTACCTGATGTGGAGGGTATTAGCCAGATAAATCACGATGATTTTAGGCCTTTTTGCGCGAGCGTTTGGTGGACGCTTTTTTAGGTGCCAACCACTATCCAGGCTGGCGAGGTGATTTCCAGGAGGGGTCGTACTGCTGAAGTAGTTGTACTAAAATATCAACATCTGTTGTTTTTGGGGAAGATAACTTCTCATTACAGACACCCAGTAGGTGTCTGACTTTAAAATCACCAAGATCTTTATCCAAATCCAATATGGGCTCGCTCTCCACTATTAAGTTATAATAATCTTTGATCACAGTGGGAATTACCGAAGCCAAAGATTCTGCCGGGTGATATAAAAACCCATTTTCCTTTTCTACCAACACCCTAAAGACCATGCTTCTGATATGGGCTAGACGTTTGTCAGCTGGCTCTATTGCCGTCAAAACATCTTTTTCAAATGAATTATATATCTTAGCGTATAAAGCTTTTACCAGGTCCAAACGTGTATTAGTTACCATAACATCCTCAGTCGGGGGAGAGGAATTATCCAAAAGTTGTGCTACCCTCTTTCCAAATCCTCTTAAAATCTTTAAAAATCTTTCGTCAGACGGGGCCAACATCACATCGGAGCTTTGTGCTGGTGTCACATTAGGAAGCGTGGGGGGGGTTATTGTTGTTGCACTCATTAGAGATGTTTGAGGCTGCGAAGATGCCAATTTAGCCGCTTCAATTTCCTGCATTGCGGTTATAACTTGTCTCTGTAAATCATGATTTTCTTGATACCATGAGGGATACAGTGCCAGCCAAGCCTGGCAGGTGTTGTACAGTAGGATCCAAGCCAAGTCCCAGATATCTCGAGGGCTTTGGTCAATTGGATTGGCGAATTTCTCTTTGAGTCTCTTACCAACTTCCTCTCGCAAAGATTCTAATTCCGGGTATGTTTTGAATATATCTAGAATTGTATCTATTACCTCACAAGCGTCCGAAGTGAATTCAATGCGACTACCTGGTCCTTTTCGCTCATTCATTAGAAATAAATATTACTTATTCAAGGGCTGTATTTTAGCGAAATTTGAATTCTTGTCAAAGAATAATTTGACAAGGCCGCAAGTATGTAGTAAATTCAGATCTGCTGCCAATTTTTGGGAACAGCAGTCAATTTAGACTATATTTTGACTATGAAATACCTCCGCGCTGTCATTTACTTTCTCATTTTTATCGGCGGATCAGTTTTACTGATCTGGTTTGTATCGGGGTTGATAAATAAAAAATTAGACAATAGGGAAGCTATCAGTGGTGATAGCGTTCAGATCACCCAGCAGGTGGGAAATACTTCCCTGTCCGGTGAGGCCGCTAAGGTAGATTTGCCGACTGCTCAGGAATCTGCCCCTTCCAGCCTGGAAAATCTGCCAACCGTAACTGTCATCACGCCAGCCCTGGACCAGCACAGCTATTTGGAAGTGACTGGCCTGGTCAAAGCCAAAAATGCCGTAACACTTTTTCCAGCCACGGCTGGCGCTGTACGAAAAATCAATTTTCAGGAGGGTGATAAAGTTCGCCAGGGAGATGTGCTAATTGAAATTGGGGGCAATAATAATACTGCTCACCCCGTGGAATTGCAGCGCCAATTGGCTGAACAGACTTTGAGCAATGCCCAGGCTTCCCTGGCCAGTTTGCGTCAGACCAGTAGCGATAGTTTGCGCCTGGCTGGACTGCAGTTGCAAAGCGCCATCAATCAGGCGGCGGCATTGGCCTATGATTTTGGTATTATTGAACAAAACAGATCGGCCTTGGAAGAAGGTCGTAGATTACTGGAAAACTCTTTGGAGTTGGCTAGAGCAAAAAATTCACGTGACATGGGTAAAGGCCGTGAAGATGTGGATAAATTAATTTTTGCTCTGAACACAGCCCAGGATGAGCGCTCTCGCACGCTGGCACAACTGGACTCTTTGGGGGCCGCTGCCGGTGATTCATCCACTCCCACTGAACAAATGGTAAAATTGCAGGCCGCACTGGCTGGCCAGGATAAGGCTATAGAAGAGTTATATAAAGCTATTGATCTGGCCAGATACGGTCTGTCTACCGGCCGTGATGGTGCTGCTATGGGTGAAAATCAAATGCTCGGGCAAATCAGCCAGAGCCGCAATCAGGCTGAAGTGCTGGATTTGACATTGCTATCAACTCAAACAAAATTAGGTTATAATAATGGCGAAACCGACCCCCTGCTTTTGGCTAAGCAATCTTTTGAATCGACTAAAACGCAGCTTTCTAGCGCCGTAGATAATGCCACCAATCAAGTCAAATTGGCTGCTTTGAATGCGGAAATGGCGCGCACTCAATCATCTGCTTTACAGGTGAAAGCGCCTTTTGATGGGGTGGTTACGGCTTTGGATCTCTACATCGGGCAATCGGTTAGCCCGCAGGCGGCCGTGGCTGAAATTATCAATCCGCAGACTTTTGAATTGGAGGTGGGGGTGGATGCCGCTGTGGCTGATCGTCTGGCCGCCGGGAAGTCAGCACAGTTGATGCTGGCCGGTAAAGCTATAGATGTGCCGATACGATCTGTTGGTCTGAAAGTTGATGAACGTAGCAAACAGGTCAAAGTGCGTTTGGCTCTGCCCAATATTTTCTTTAAAATCAATCAAAATCTCTCTGCCCGCTTACCGCTGACCACCGTGGGGGCCACGAAAAGTAGTTTCTTTATACCTCTAGATGCTGTCATTATTGGTTCAGACAGCCAATTTGTCTATATTTATGAGCAGGGCCAGGCCAAAAAAGTGGCCGTAACTGTCGGCTCTGTGGCTGGTGATCAAATTGAAATTTTGTCCGGACTGTCTCCTGAGGCCCAGGTAATAGTGGGTGGAGCCAAAGCCATCACGGATGGCCAGACAGTGAATATCAAAAAATAAGCTTTGTGTATACGGCCAGGCAGAGACTATTGCTCTCAGGCATCTGCGAAGGTGGGCTGGCCTGGTCCGCGAAGCGGCAGCCCACCGTAGCAATAGCGAGGCCGCCGCTGGGGCGGCCGAGCGTGCCTGGGAGCAATAGTCTCTGCCTGGCCACCTGACAACTTAACTTTATGGAAAACAATCAAAAACCATCTTCGGACTCCCTCTATCTGGATCAACTGCAATTTGAGCCGGCCAAAGCCAATAAATTGCTGCATTTTTTGCTGACCAATGGGCGGGTAATTTTTCTGTCCATCATGGTGATTATGGCTTGGGGGTTTTTTGCTTTTAGCCAACTCCCCCTGGAGTCCACGCCTGAGGTGAAAATACCTTTTGGCATAGTGACTGTGGCTCTACCAGGTGCCAGCCCGGGCGACGTGGAGGAATTGGTAGTGAAAAAAATAGAGGCAAAAGTGTCCGGTTTATCCGGCGTGAAAACTGTTAACTCTTCTGCTCTTAATTCTTTTGCCGCTATATCCGTGGAATTCCAGGCCCAGGAGGACATCAAAGATGCCATTCGCCGGCTGCGAGATGCGGTGGAATCGGCCAAATCCAGTCTACCGGCCGAGGCTCTGGATCCTGTGGTTAGTGAAATTTCTTTTAGCAATACTCCGATTTGGACATTGGTACTGACTGGCCCACAGGATAGCTTTACTTTGCGCCATTATGCGGAAATGGTAGAGCATGAACTGTCTAAATTACCAGGTGCCGAAGAAGTGAAAATCAGTGGCGGTGATATAGCGGAAATAAGTATCAGTTATGACCCACAGAAACTGGAGCAATATGGCCTGTCCATTGACGTGGTTAACAATATCATTCGTGCCAATAATCTCACTTTACCTCTGGGAGAATTAGAAACTGGCAATTTCACTTATGGGTTGAGACTGGATGGGAAATTTAGAAATATAGCTGAGTTACGAAATCTCCCGATATCCAGCAGTGGGGATTCGCTGATTCGCTTGAGCGATGTGGGTGACATCGTGGAGCGGGCTGCTACGCGTTCATCCATAGCCAGATTTTCGGTGCAGGGTCGACCAGCGCAAAGCGCGATTTCCATCAATGTAGTTAAAAAAACTGGAGCTTCTATCATTCAATTAGTGGATGATGGTAAAGCTAAAATTGCTGAGTTAAAAGCCTCCCGTCTCCCCGCTGATGTTTTGATTGAAACCACTTATGATGAATCTGAAATTATACGTGAGGATTTTGACAATCTCAGTCATGAGGGTTTCAACACAGTGCTACTTGTGACTGTGATTTTATTCCTCTTTGTGGGGTTAAAAGAAGCGTTTACAGCGGGCATAGTGATACCACTGGTGTTTGCGTCGACTTTTGGACTAATGCTGCTAGCAGGGCAAACTATTAACTTCCTGTCACTTTTCTCCCTGATTCTCTCACTGGGGCTTTTGGTCGATGATGCTATAGTAGTGGTGCAGGCCACCAAACAATATATGGCTACCGGTAAATTCACGCCGGAAGAAGCCGTACTACTGGTATTTAAAGATTTCTTCGCCATTATTTTAACCACGTCCCTCACCACTATTTTTGCCTTTCTGCCATTGCTGCTGGCCACGGGGATTATCGGGCAATTCATACGGTCTATTCCCATCACCGTATCTCTGACTCTGGCCGCTTCCACTATTATCGCTATTTGTATCAATCATCCGCTGGCGGCTATTCTTGAGCGTTTCCGTTTCACACGAACTACTTTTCGTATACTGGCCGCCCTGTTTTTCCTAGCTTTTTTGGCCACTCTGCCCGGAGCGCTACAGGGACAGGTGCTTATGCTGATTGCCGCGGCCATACTGCTTTTGTTAAATATATCACTATTGCTTTTCTATCGCCGTTCGTGGCGAAAAACCCTGCTGGCCAATGAGGAAATATTAATGCAGGAAGAGGCTGATCCCGCTCATATCAAAGCCAAATTACAGCATCATTATTCCGAAGATATTCCGAAAAGTTTTTGGGTGCGAGCTATGTCCGGGGTAGTCAAGATGGATAGACTAATGCCAAGTTATGAACGTCTATTGCACTGGTTTTTGGATAGCAAAATCCGTGCTTTTGGTTTGATTTTCACGGTGATATTAGTGTTTGCCGCGGCCGTTGCTCTGCCGGCCACCGGCATACTTAAATCTGAATTTTTGCCGCCGGCTGATAAAGATTTAATGTTTGTGAATATTGAAGGCGCGCCGGGGTTAGTGTTAGAAGAAACCGCAAAAGTAGCTGATCAGGTTGAAAAAATCTTACTTGGAGAAAAACAAATTAAACATTTTTCATTAGTAATTGGTGAAACTGGAGTGGATTTCAGTGGCGGTGGAGCTTCTGGCGGGGGTAGTAGCACCAGTGGGCAGAGTAATCGTGCCCAATTTGCCATCAATCTCTGGCCTGAGAAGGAAAGGCCGGTTAAACAAAAATCCTATGAATATGCCCCAGAATTGCGTGCTAAATTGGCATCGGTTAGCGGGGCTAAAGTAACGCTGCAGGAAGTGTCTGGGGGGCCTCCATCTGGCGCTGATTTCGAGGTTACTTTGGCCGGTGAAAATCTGCAAAAACTGGAGCAGCTGGCTAATCAATACAAAGATTATCTGGCGGCCATACCGGGTACCATCAATGAAAAAACTTCACTGACGCTCAGCCCTGGTGAATTCACTTTCAAACTCAAACCAGTGGAGATGCAGCTGCGTGGGATCACACCAGCTCAGATTGCCGGCAGCTTGCGCACAGCCATTTCTGGGGCGGAAATAGCTAAAATCCTGGATGGAGAAGAAGAAATAAGTATTCGTACTGCTTATCAGGATGGCGCCGTGGATAGCCTGGAGGCATTGCAGTCACTGACTGTGCAAAATATGCGTGGGCAGAGATTTGCGCTGGCGGAGGTGGCTGATGTGCAAATAGGATCTTCTCTGACAGCTATTCGCCGTGAGAATGAAAAAAGAGTGGTGACGCTTTCCGCCAGCGTGGAAGCGCCGGTACTGCCGGGCGAAGTATTGGCTGCTTTTCAAAAAATACTGGCTGAAAAACCGTTACCAGCTGGTTATGAAGCAATTTTTGGCGGACAAAATGACACCAACGCTGAATCCGTTTTCTCTATTTTGCGGGCGATGATAGTGGCTTTTTTACTGATCATCAGTGTGCTGGTGATACAGTTTAATTCTTTCCGTAAAGCTCTGCTGGTTTTACTGACAATTCCCTTGGCCATGACTGGCGTGTTTTTTGGTCTGACGGCTATTGGCTTTACACTATCCTTCCCTACCCTGATCGGTTTACTGGCCCTGTTTGGTATAGTGGTAAAAAATGCCATTATTTTGATTGATAAAATCAATCTCAATCTGCGAGTAGGTATACCTTTCCGTGAAGCGATTATCGACGCCTCTAAATCCCGTCTGGAAGCGATCTTCTTGACCACGGCCTCGACTATTATCGGCATGATACCGATAACTCTCTATGATGAAACCTGGGAAGGTTTGGGGGCGGCGCTGATTTTTGGTTTATCTTCTTCCACTGTGCTCACCCTGCTGCTGATACCGATTGTCTTTCACCTGCTTTTCGCCGGTTCCGCCAGACGGGCTGAGAGGGTGCGTCAGCTGCGTTCCGCCAATTAGGGAAGTGCTTTAAAAATAAGCTGTTGAAGAAGGAAGCCAAGACTATTCTAGGGCGTTTTTAGATTTGCCGGTCTGCTATTCCAACAGCTTATCGTCTTTTAAATTACCGGGCCCGTTTGAAGCGAAGCTGAAAAATTGATGAAATTTTATTTATTTCACCCTCCCGGGCTGGCTGGAGGGAGATTGTTGAACAGGCTTTGATAGCAGCAGTAAAAAATGGTGCAGGCCAGTAGAGTGTAAGCCATGTTGATAGGGAAAATGCGCCCCCAGTATGGCGGGAGGCCTCTGATCTCTGGCTGAACTATTGATTAAATTGGGATGAAAAAAACACTCTGCCTAAGGGAGGGAGAGTGTTTTTTGATTGAATGGAAGTTTAGGCAAATGAATCACTTTTTATTAAGGACAGGCCACATCTACAAGTACAACACCTCTGTCTACACCAGGAACTCCCGGAATAGTATAGGTAGATGTGTTAGCGCCAATCAAAGCAAAATTAATATTAGGCAGAGCCGCACAACCTGTTTCTTCAGCCCTATAAGGGTCTTTTTGACAGCGAAATGATTTGGCTATAGCCTCACCGCAGGCTGTAGTATTGAGCTCTGTTGTACAGTTGGGGCTAGCAGCTCGAGCTGAGGCTTTGTCTACTGTATAGAAAGGCATAGGAGCTGGGTTGTTGTCTGAATCAAGTAAAGTGATAGTACCAGGGGATAAGGTAGAGATTACAAACTGGGCTGGTAATTGACGTGGACTAGCCCAAGTTAAATCGAAATTGCCTCCAAGTCGTCCAAGTGGATTTGGCATTTGTCCATCCAAAAACACTCCGTACATGCTATTGGTTGTAGTAATATTATTGGCAAGATCAATCTTAGAAGGACTGCTTCCTGGAATAACAGCGCAATTTCTAAAAACTTTAACGTCAGGTGCGCCTCCATCTGCAGCATCTACAGGAGGAGTGACATCTGGGGTGGCATCAGGTCCGCCATCTGCAGCATCTACCAGAGTGGTAGCGTCTGGGCTGGCATCTGATCCTGAAGCATCTGCATCAGAATGGACGTCTGGGCGTTGGGCATCCGGAATATTACCGTCGCTAGGACCGTCTACTGGCAGCGGTGAACCGTCTGGATTAATAATAGAAGTGCTGTCTGTACTGCCATCCTGACCAGACTCACCTGGCGCTGAACCAAAGGTGGCGCAGGCTCCAGCAGCAGTTGAGGTTAAGGCTGTAATCACTAGAATATTAATATTGCGAGCAATAATATTAATATTGCGAGCTGTTTTCTTGGCTCCTTCTAGAGCTGTACCAACAGCATTCTCCATGCAGCTTGTGGCTGATTGTAGAGATTGACGAGATGTAGACATAATAGGGAAGTTATTAGAGTTTCACATAAAATACACTTTTATATGAATTTGTCAAATTTTGTTCAATTGCAGAGTTCCAGTCACATTTTTGAGATGAGGTTGCATGGGTTTGTAAAAAGAGGCGTAAAGAGCTTTTTGTGATGGCGTGAATCTGTTCATATGAAGCCCTGAATGTCTTCTTTTGAAGTTGTAGAAATGCAACCATTTTTGCAGCCTGTAGTTAAGTTCATCAAGGGATTCATGGAATGGCCATGAGTAAGCTTCATTTTCTTTGAAAGTACGATGATATCGCTCAATCTTGCCATTGTGTTGAGGCGTATATGGCGGGTTTTTTCGGTGCTCAATGCCTAGATTAGCAAGGTGGTTAGTAAACTTCTTTCCAAATTCGCTCCCGCAATCAGTTCGAATGGCTTTAATTGTAAATGGCATAGCCAAAATTAACTTATTCACAAAGGCAATTGCTTCGGTTTGCCCATGTCCGTCAAAAACTTCTCAGTAAACAAGGCGACTACAATCATCGATTGCATCAAAAACACGTGCTACACGTGCCCGGCCAAATATAAATGTTACATCCATTTGAATTTCCTCGCCCGGTTCGTTGAGAGAGTAGGCAGTTCTTTTCCGTTTTAGATGTTTGTCCCCCAAGCCATAGCGCACTTTCTTGCGCTTCAAGATGCGATATACAGTTGTTTGATCTAATTTGAAGCCACACTGGTCTTCTAGCAGATCTGCTATGGCCTGAGGACCTTTGTAATTGTTTTTGTTCGCATACAAACAAACTATGTTTTCCAGCTCCTCAGAGGTGCGATTCACAGCCAGACTGCCCTGTTTAGGGCCTGGTTTCTTCGGGCATATTCCGTCCAAACCATCAAAA
The DNA here is from genome assembly GCA_964528305.1 of uncultured Candidatus Peribacteria bacterium. Lineage (GTDB taxonomy): Bacteria > Patescibacteriota > Gracilibacteria > UBA1369 > UBA1369 > CAZGSD01. The sequence continues at coordinate 214,062 of CAZGSD010000001.1, forward strand.
CGATACTTTGCTAACCACCGGCTAACTGTCTCTCTTTTAACGCAGAGAATTTCAGCCACATCCTTTACTTTGCGGGTCTTCGCCAAAATATCTTTTAACAAATGTTCACGATGAAAAATCATGTCTTGGCTTGGATACATACTACTCATTTAAGGCTAAGTTTTTAGCTTACCTTCTTCTTCCTAAAATGTGATCGGAATTGCTGCAATCTTAACAGAATTTGTCAAATTTATTGCTGTATTCTCCAAAGATTCACTGCTATTTTGAAGGCTTCCCCCCAGGTGATAGGGCTATCCGGAGCAAAGATACCAGGGGCTCTACCGCTTATTATCCCTCGCTGAAAAGCATATTGTACATAGCGGCTATACCAGGCAGATGCTGGGGTGTCGGTAAAAACGGCGGCCTGGCCTACGTCGCATAAACTTAGACCTGAAGCTAATAAAAGTATTTTCAAGGCTTCGGCCCGGCTAACCAATTGCCCAGGACGGAATAGTCCGTCCAAATACCCGATAATCAGCCCCTGGCGGTGAGCGGCGGTGAGGTAGCTGGCATACCAGGCGGATGGATCGGCATCGGGGAAGGTTTGATCAATTTCTTTGGAGACATCTATCTGAAAGCTTCCTATCGCTAATTGAACCAATTCAGCACGTGTAAGAGATTGATCTAATGGAGTGTTGTACACTGGGGCTGATGAAGATTTATTTAATTTCTTGAACTCATCTTGAAAACTCTTAGCCCAGTGGGCATTTCCTGTTGAATTGTCTATGGATTTTTGTGGTTGAGTAAGTTTTTTTAAATCACAGACCTTGGTGAAATACCGATCGTCTGGAGTGGGGGGAACCTTGCCTGGAGAAGATGTTACTTGAGAATATTCCTCGGGGGGGCTAGTAAGTCTGTTTAAAGGATTGGAGGAGTTATTTAAAGGATTTGATGATAATGACCCTGGAGGGAGCGCTGTGTTCAACAAAGCGTCATTCTCATTTCGTGTCCCAGGAACATATAGTGGATTGCCAGTAGGTAAAGGAATACTAACTCCAGGTGCTGGTGAGACTGTGACCATAACCTCCATTATACGACTCATATTGTTTTCGCTGTCTTTAAATTGCACGTATACAGTTTTCACACCATAACCATCTACTAAATGCCAATTTTTACTGACAGAAAACTTTTCCCAATTACTACCGATAAAATTGGGATAATTTGATATACGCATGTGACTAGTATTGCGAGCAGCCAAAATTAATTCCACGTCGTTGCTGTATACCACTGGATATCCTTTGACTGTTACAGATAGATTCGATGGTGGCTCACTGCTCGTACTCACACCGCCACCAGCCACGATGGTATCTGACGCCACGGCCGCATCTGTTTCAATATTATTGCCGGCAGCGATTTTGGTGGTGATGGTGTAGGTGCCTGTGGCGCCTGTACTGGAGGGCGTAATGATGCCGGAAAGTACCAGGCTTTTAGCGCCGGCTGCGCTGGAACTGCCGCCGGTTTGAGTGAGTGTCACTACCTGCCCTGCCACGCCGGCAGTCCAGGTGCCATTGAGTCCGGAGAGACTGCTGGCGGTAGCTCCATTGGCCCCGCTGACGTCATAACCGGCAGGGAAAGTGATGGCTATTTTCCCCAGATTGGGGATGCTGGTGGCACTGGTGAAACTGATAGTGGCGGTAGTGGATGTACTGGCTGTGAGCGCCGCCGGCTCCACATTGGTAGCAGAAAGAGCTCCGATGGTGGTATTGGTAATATCCACAGTACTATCTGTAGAAGTGTTAGCCGACAGACTGGTATCATAAACTAGAAAATCTGTGATGGCATTTGTACCAGTAGCTATATAATTAGCTGTAACAGATCCTGCGGCGAGAACCACGTTCACGTTTACACCACCATATGTCACGGAATTACCAGTTGAGGTACAAGTAATAACCCGAGTTGCATTTACTCCTGCACAGTTAACACCGATACCAGCGCTGTCGACAGTTAAAGCCCCCTGTGTGACCGTTATCCAGGCTGGCATGGTCCAGGAAATTGTGTCACCAGCATCGATATCTCTGATGACAGTGAAATTAAGTGTCAGCGTCCCGCTGCCAGCTACGGCCGCATTGGCCAGAGTGAAAGTGGCTCCAGCATCAGCAGCTGTCGCTGACAAGTTGGTATTAGAATCACCATTTCCGTAGGTCACTCCACCATCTATAGAATAAGTAAGTGGCGCGGCGGCATGAGCGGCAATGAATTTGTAGGTAAGGTCAGAAACGGTGACGGTTTCTGAATTGGTTAAATCTGCGGAAACGTCTAAAACCAATGTTTTTCCAGCATCTTCATAGCTGACGGTAGAAAAAACCTTAATGGCGGCAGTACCACCGATAGTGGCATCAGTATCGTCAGTATCCCAGATTACATGGCTGGTTGCTGGTATTTTAATACGAATATCGTTGACTGCTGTGATTTCGGCCGTGGTGTGATCGGTGATAGTGAGTTCATTCATCAGAGAGTTGCTACCCGCACTCCAGATAATAGGAGCCCAACCTGTCATAGTACCCTGCGGAGCGGCGGCATTAGTCGTGGTGGGTGCTGAAAATAGCCCGGTAAACACGATGGAGGAATAGAGTAGTTGTGCCAATAGAGTTATACTGAGAATCCCTGCCAAGGTTGCCCGAAATGTGTTTTGCTTTTTTTCCATTTTATTTAGCATATTAGGAAGTATGGCGGCCCCTATACGCTAAATTATAGCTTGGAGAATTGATATAAATATTGCGCCACCTCTCCTCTGGTCATGGCTTTGGCTGGCCAGACTTTGCCTTGTCCATCGCCGAGATCGAGGGCTTTGTCCTGGAAAAATTGTACATAAGGCAAATACCAGCTACCCAGTATAGTGTCGCTGAATGGAGCTACTGTTGGCATAGGCGGCACTGCCAAACCGGATGTTTTGAGAATAATTTTCATGGCCTCCACTTTGTTGACCATTTGCGCGGGACGGAAAGTGCCATCTGGATAACCGCTGATCACTCCCAGAGTCGTGGCGGTGCGGAGATAGGGTAGATACCAGGCATCTTTTTCCAGATCTTTGAAATTCAAAGTGCCGCTGTCAGACAGAGATTTGGAGAAAAACAGCATGACAACTTTGAGAAATTCCGCACGATTGATTTGATTATCTGCTTTGAAATTTCCGTCTGGATAACCGCCCAAAACGCCCTTGCTCTTTAGATACATGATAGCTGGACAATTAGGGCTATTGCTGTCGACGTCAGGGAAGGAGGAGGTACAGGTGGGAGTTGGGGTTGGGGTAGGCGTCGGTTCGGGGGTGGGGGTTGGGGTGGGCGTTGGTGTTGGCTCTGGTACGGGAATGGGTGTTGGAGTGGCGGTAACAGTTAAACCTACACTTGATGTTAATTTACTGTAATTCAATCCATCAAATGATTTTAGAGAATATTCTACTGTGTCACCCGCTTTGATATCAGTATCCATATATGTCTGTACACCTTTAACTACCTGCTTCATTAATAGGGCGCCACTATTGTTTTTATTGCGAAAAACCTGAATGACTTGTAAGTCCAAATCCGTGGGATCAAGCCAACTGAGTGTTATTCCATTGGAGGCGGCTCCAGTTACTGTAAAGTTAGTAGGTTGATCAGGATCAGTAGTATCCTGGGTGCTGGAGGTAAGTATGTATTTATTATAAAGATCATTGATTATCTCGCCACCAGGCAAAGTGATTTTTAATTTCACGGAAGCTGCTGGTTGAGAGTGGAAGCCTTCAGCAAAAAGGCGTGTCACTATCACGTACTCGTCAGCCTGAAAAGCTTGTTTGACTGGCAATACGACTGTACGGTCGCCGTTTTCAAAGGTTATTTTTGGTTTAATGTCTAATCTCCCATTACTGACGGCACTACCGTATAGCTGTATCTCTTCGGCCGTTCTTTTAGCGTCAAAAATAGCCGCCAAATCAGTGGGAATGCTGATCTTAATAGATCCAGAACTTATCCCACCGCTGCTGTCTCCACTAATTTTTAGATCACGAAATTGAGTGGAACTTACATTTTGGGTGAAATTTTGGTCTTCACCCGAAGATGCTGTGGGTAGAGCTAACGCCGTGTTAGATACAAGCAAGACACTGGCTAGTAGAGCTAGAATGATATTATTTTTGTGCATGTTCTTTTTTATATTGATCTATATTTTGAAATAATTCACTAATAATGGCGAGCGTGGCTGTGTCTGTATTTTTGCTTTCACGCATTAACTTGGCGTAATTTTCCACTGCTCGAAAAGCCTCTCCACTCTCGTTATTGGCCAGTAGAATTCTCACTGCATCGCTTAGAACTTCAGGATTGTCAGGGTTTTTTTCATAGAGAGTCTTGATGTACTGGGAGGCTTTGGCATATTCTTGAACTTCTTCGTAAATAGCAGCCAAATTGTTTAGAGTGGCGTAATCCTGTGGCACCATGGTGAGGTGTTTCTCATAGGCTGCCACAGCTTCTTTGAGTCGCCCCAACATTTGATAACGATAAGCCACTTCAAATTGGGCTGTAGCATCCTGGGGATTCTGCTGTAATTTATCACTAGCTGTTTTGAGTATTTTCTCCTGATTTTCAAAAAAAGCTGCTGGCAGGTTTGGATCACGCTTATACCATTTGTCGGTGGCCGCCTGGCAGGCGCTGAGCAGGATTAGAGCAGATAAAAGAATCAGTGATGCTAATTTGTAATGGCGTGAATAAAACATGGCTGAAATGATAGTTAAGAATGCGTGCGTATTATAATGTTTTTCTGTGAATAAAAAAAGGCCCCGTTCTTTGCAGAACGGGGCCTTTCAAAACTAGATCAGATCATAATTTGTTTTAAATTAACAAATTTGACCGAAATAAGTTTTAGTATTTCACAGTGTTACCGGACAAAGTAGTGTTAGCTACCTGACCAAGCCACTTAATAATACCTGGAGTACTCATAGCATATGATGTACCTGGTTGATCACCAGCTGTAGCGCTGCTGAAGTTGGTATCATTCCACCAGAAATCACCTGCAGTGACAGTACCTCCACTGGCAGTACCCATATCAATTGAGAATGTCAATGGATCGTCGGCACCAGCATCTTCAGCTAGAAGAGTAGATGTGCTTAATTGAACAGCGAAGGTCTTGGAAGTACCCTTACTGATTTCAATAGCTGGGTTGGTTCCATCAATTGGATAGAAGACAACTTTAGCTGCACCACCTTCAGATGAAGCGGTAGAGTTTTTGGCTACATAACCTGTAGCTACAGTTTCGCTGCCTTCTTTGAGGTAAGCAACCAAACCGTGAGCTCCATTGGCTTGAGTGTCGATGTCATCACCAGTCAAATCCAATTCAATTTTGTCGTTGTAGAGAACTAGACGATCAATGTAGAGGATTTGTCCACTAGCCAACTCAGTAATTTCATGAGTACTAATGTGGAAGTATCTTTCAGTAGTAGTTGTAGGAATAGCTACATCACAGAAGTACCAAGTGTTGGCGGCCATAGTGGCTGTAGTAACAGTTGCACCGTTAAGTGTACAATTGGTGTAAGCCAATGTAGACACATTATCGATTGCTCCAGTAGCACCGCTACCAGCAGCTGCATCTGTACCGAATTGGATATCGGCAAATTCAGGAGCGGCGTCTGCTCTTAACCAGAAACTAGCTCTGGTATATTGATTGATAGTGCTTGTTGCACCAGCATCAAATGACACGGAGTCATCAGCAGTTGAAGTAGCTACCTGAGTTAAACGACAGTCAGAACCATCAATAGTTACTGTAGTATGAGCAGCAGCAACTGTTTGATCACCATTATCACCAACATCGAAACCAAGAGCACAAGTAGTCAGTTCTTTCGCTGTTCTAACCTGTACTTTTTCTTGAGCGTTGGCGGCGACATTGAAGACAAAAGCATTGTCTGAAGAAGCTACTGAACGGCTGCCACTTGGAGAGCTGGCATCAACAGTAACAGTTGGCTTGCTTTCGTATACATGCATGTGGTTGGAAGATGTCAGATAACCAGATCCTGGCAGAGCGTACATTAGAGGATCATTGTCATCGTAGTTGTCATCACCAGCATCGTCTACAGGCAATACTGTATAAGTATCTTCGGTAGAACCAGCGGAGACAGATGTTACGATGTAAATATCTTCAGATGAACATGCGGCACTGTCGTCATCATCCACACAAAGCAGAGTACCAACTGGGACACGGTTGCTGTTATCACCAGCAGAGTCATCAATGGTCAGAGTTAGAGTAGTACCAAGAGTCAAAGAGACATCTTGAGCACCATCTAATTCCAAAATTCCATCAGCGTCTGTGAATGAAGGAGTTCCGAAGTCCAAATCAGATGAAGCGGATACAGAGGCGTCAATCTTATCAGCCTTGTATGTTTCACCTGATCCCTGAGCTACTGCTTCAAAATTATTGAAGGCCAGGTTTAGATCAACAAATTCACCAGCTGCTGCACCACTAGAAATGGTGTTAGAGTTGGCAGATACAGTTAATACTGCATCGTCATCAGCTTTAACCAACATATCTAGACCAGCAAATTCAGCTACACCATTAGTCAATGTACCAGTTTTGGTTTCAGCAACACCTGCGCTATTGTTGTAGGTTACTTTAACCATAGTCACATTGTTGTCGTAGTTACCCAAATCTGTAGCTGTATAAGCAGATTCTTGTCTATTATGAATAGACAGTTTCTTCACTACAAATGCTTCATCAGTAGAAGTGAATTTGAATTTGGAAACTACCTGATCAGTAGCACCAGCTACTAGGATGTTTTCTTTTGGCGTAGCGGCATCAACTGCAA
>CAZGSD010000001.1:220960-224735 GCA_964528305.1 uncultured Candidatus Peribacteria bacterium
GCAGTCATAGTTTTACCAGTAATGTCGGATGATGGAACCAAGGAGGAAGTATTTGTTAATACTTTGTTAGTTACATCACGAATTTCTGGGTAAGTGCTGCCCAATTGCAATGAAGCAATGACAGTTTCATTGTTCAAAGAAGAATTGTTAGCAACATCGGCAGTCAAAGCGAGATCCATAGATTCGCCGGCAGCCATGGAGAATTCGTCAGTGAACAGATAGTAAGCCTGGGCGTTATCACCAGAGGCTTCAGTAATAGCAGTAGAACCACCATCAGAAGTCTTGAATGAAGTAGCGTCCACAGCACCCATCAAAATTGCACCCAGAGTACCATCTTTGTTAACTTTGCTGATTTTAATATCAGTGAAGTTAGCAGTAGTACTGTTGAGCAAACCTCCTGCTGAAGCAGCTTCAACGCTGGCGATCAAACCAACATCAAAGTTCTTGAAGGTAACAGGAGAGAGAGAGGTGATGTTGAAGTTCAACAGGCGAACGTCTTTGCCGTTGACAGCGATGTCAGCAGCAGCAGGTCCGGTAGAAGAAATTGTAACGTCACCACCTTCCAGAGAAGAGTAAGTACAATCACCGGAAGTAGATGTACAAGAAGTACCATCGTAAGAACCGGCAACTGTATCAGTTGATTTGGTGTAGATAGTCTGTCCGAAACCGTATTTGTCACCAGTAGCAACTACATCAGTTTTTTCATCGATGTATGCTTTCAAAGTGTCAGCATTGCGGCCTGTAGACAGGTCAGCTGTTACTGAGAAACTCTTTGTTCCACCTTTTTCGATGGAGTAAGGAGTAGCCAGAACGAAGGATGCAATATCCTTGCTGTTCAAAGCTGCAACAGTAGCAACAGGTTCTGCCTTGTCAGTAGCCCAAAGTTTGAGGTTTACAACATCACCAGTGCTGATAGTACCGGCGATATAGAGACCAAACTGTTTGAGTACGGCAGCTTCAGTGCTGCTGGCAGTCAATTTGAATTTAGCGATAGTAACTTCTTTCTGACCAACTTTTGGATTGGCGATTGTACCGTTTTTAGTAACAGTCAAAGTACCAACATCAGTAGTGGACAGATCGAATTCAGCGCTATTTACAGGCAGACCACCGACAGTGGCAGCTGTAGAGTCAACGGCCTTGACCTGGAACATAACTTTACCGGAAGAGGTAATGTCGCCCATGTCAGTCTTCAGAGTCAAAGTGACGCTGGAGCCTTTGGCAATTTTGACATTCATACCAGTGAAGACCATGTCATCAGTAGATGAAGACAGGCTCTTTCCTGCTGTCAAACGATCGCTTCCATTGTAGATATAACCCTGGAAACCTGTTGGCAGAGAGGAAACACCAGATTTGTGAACAGTCAAACCTTTAACAGTTACGTCGCTAGAAGCGGCAGTCAAAACTACTTTCATCATCTCAACAGCAGAAGCGTTGGATGGAATGCTAGTAGCTGTTGGGCTGTCGGAAGCAAGCATAACTTTCAAGTCACCGCTAGCTGTTGGAGTAGGAGCTGGAGCTACAGGTTTCATAGCTACAGATACCATCTTGGCAGCTTCGGCGCGGTTGATGTTGTTTGATGCTTTGAACATTCCATCTGGATAACCAGCAACAACACCGTTGTTGTAGGCAGTTTCTACAAAATTGTAGAACCAGTCAGAAGCTTTTACATCTGGGAAGTGAGGAGCGCCAGAAACGTTTTCAGCTAATTGAGCGGCGTTAACCAGCATCTTTGTAGCTTCAGCACGGTTCAAAGCGTCAGAAGGACGGAAGTATCCTGTTGGGACACCGTCTTTCTTGTCTCCAGACACAACGCCATTTTTAGTCATGGTGTGTACATAGTTTGTATACCATTGACCCATTGGAACGTCCTTGTAAGGAGCAGTAGCCGCTGTTTCAAGAGGCAGACCAGAAACCTGGAAAGCGAACTTGACCATTTCAGCTCTGTTGACCAGGTCACCTGGTCGGTACATGTCCTTGGTAGAATCAACTACCCCGGCTTTTACGAGATCATTAACATAGCTAGAATACCAGGCATCAGAAGGCACATCTGAGAAAGATTTCTCAGTAGCGGCCGTAGCTACACCCGTGGCCAGAAGACCGGCAACGATAGCAACTAAACTGATACCAGCAACGGTTTTGCGTAGAGACGCAAATGTTGTGGATAAATTCATAATTAGAATTAAGAATAGATAAATAAATACGACATACGCCTGGGACAAGCCCTGTGTGCGTACGCAAGTGTGGCCGCCTGTTTTATTATTAAGCGGACCTGTAAGTTTATAGATAAACTTTGAAGATAGAATTTCACTGTATCTACATGTTTTTTCTGTAGAAGTAGTGAAATGTGATTGATAGAACGCGTAGAAGAAATTTCAGGTGTGCGGGGTGGCACAGTTGTTGTGTGCTAGAGCCCATACCGAGTCCATAGGCGGACTCCCGACATGAAAAATCAGTGCAAAGCCATCATGAAGTTTGTTCCCGGGGGGAAACCCAACGATGCTCTTGCTGTAGGGAATTTGTTTTGAATTCCGACTACCCATTGATTGTCAAAGGGCCTGAAACGGTCTGTAACTGACTATGTCTGAAGCGCTGAAGGGTGCTTTCCAAAGCCACTAAAGTGGGGATTGAAAGGCAATACTTAAACGCTGCGATACAAGAATCAGCGGAGAATTTTTACCAAAGAGGGGTTTTTATGTCAATCAAGCCGTTTTTCTGGATTTTTTGGGGTGGCGGCCTGTTTAGGTGGACGGCAAGCACTTATATTAACTTCTGGTTTGATTATTCGTTTCAAGAATGGGGATGACAAGGCGGGCGAATGTTATGAAATAGGCGTTTTTGAGGTGTTACCTGATCAGGAAGTCGGCTTTTGTACTAGTCAGGATCGCCCCCTCCTGACTAAGCAGGTTGACGGTGAGTGTGTGAGGGCCGCGAGTGGGGGGCCAGAACTGAACCACTTCCTGCGGACCGGAGAAGGGTTGTTGATGGAGGAGGTGGCCGTCGAGCAGGGGCGCGACCGCCCCCCGCGCCGATGAAGTAACAACGGGAAGTGTGGGAGGATTAATTCGTACTTTAAAAGAAATTTTTTGACTATCAAGAGGCAGGTCTGGACTGATTTCATAACTATCACCGGGGAGTGGAGAGAGTATATTAATAGCCGGCTCAGACTTAGGCGTTAATACTGATTTAGTGAAAGTTATTTGACGACAATTAGTGGTAGCCCCCAAGCCACGTTCGGCAGCCCAGTTATCATAAGGCGGTGGATAAACCGGGAAATGCTTATAATTAGCGGATTGATTAATTTGACCTGAACCGCAATTAAATTGCTGCCAATAATAATCTTGCTCTTTAGGTTCAGTACCACTCAAAAACCATTCTTGCAAAGTAGCCTGACAATGTTCCCCTGGCAATAGACCAGAAATAGCGCAAATAGAAATTTGATTGAGGCCGGCAGGTTCCCGAAACTCTGTAATACCACGCTGAGCTATTTGACCGTATTGATGTAGATACTCCATCACATCGTGCCAGATTGGGCCCGCCCCCTCGATGCCGGAGATATTTTCCATGGGTGTTGCGTCAGCATTTCCCACCCAGACCGCTGTTAAAAATCCCGTAGAAAAACCAAAAGTCCAATTATCACGAAAATTTCTGGTGGTGCCAGTTTTGACGGCGGCTGGAACAGATAATTCCAACACGCTATCCGCCCCAAAACTGGCCAACCTAGCCTCGGCATCACTGAGAGCACTAATAATCAAATAACTAAGGGCTTCACCATGTA
>CAZGSD010000002.1:0-53480 GCA_964528305.1 uncultured Candidatus Peribacteria bacterium
GCGTGCCCATTTTTCCTTTTTATATTTTTCTGGCACTTCTTCCGCCCGGCCAGGCAAGTCACGCACATGACCTATGGAGGCTTCCACTCTGAAATCTTTCCCCAGATATTTCGATATAGTCTTAGCTTTGGCCGGAGACTCTACTATCACTAAAGGTTTAGACATCTATTTATTTTTTCAAAAACTTGCTCAATAATACTGATCGGGGCCATTATGTCAAAAAGCAATTTATAAAACATCTCAATGTCCACAACAAAAAAAGACGGTCCCAAAGAAAAACATTATTTTGAAAAACGCTCACTAGTACCATCAGAACATCAATGGAAGCTGGAAAAAATGTATGCGTCTATCGCGGAATGGGAAAAACATTTTCGCCAGGTAAAAAAACTTTTGCCACCTCTCTCCGCCTACCGTGGAAAATTAAAATCCACCACTGTTATTTACGAATATTTTCAGGCAGCTTCATCTGTAATTCGTCAGATCGAGAAGCTTTATGTCTATGCCAGTCACGGGGCGGCTGTCGATTTGTCACACCAGGAGTTACAAATACTTACGCAAAAATCACAAAATCTCTACGCTGAATTCTCTCAAACTGTTTCTTTTCAGGGGCCGGAACTTTCCAAACTCAGTGACGCCGTTTTGAAAAAAATGATCGCCAATAAAAAATTTCATCCCTATCACCGTGAGCTGCGACTCATTTTAGCAAAAAAGAAACATATTCTATCCGATGGAGAAGAGTCACTGCTCTCACAGGTCAGCAAATTATCTTCTGGTCCGGATGATATTTTTAGCGCTTTGGAAAACATTGATCTGTCTTTTCCCCAGGTGAAAAACGAAAAAGGGCAGTTGCTCCAATTAACCAATGGCAATTTCATTACTTTTTTAGAAAACCCCAAACGTTCAGTTCGCCAGGATGTTTTCGAAAAATATTATCAGTCCTATCAAAGTCATATTCATACTTTTGCCCAGACTCTCAATCTGGCGGTCAAACAGCATGAATTCTACGCGCGGGCCCGCCGTCACCAGTCCTGTTTAGCGGCCTCCCTCTCCGGAAACATGATCGACCCCAAAGTTTATCACACTCTAATCGAGCAGGCTCATCAGGCTTTGCCTATTCTCCATAAATACATGTCTTTTCGCGCCAAAAAACTCGGCGTCAAAAAACTCGGCATGTGGGATATGCGTGTTAATTTACTAAAAGCTCCCCCTCTCAAATTTACTTTTGATGAAGCGGTAGAGATTTGTCTAGAAGCCTTACTGCCATTGGGAGATGAATATATCCGTATCCTGGAACGCGGCCTGCGCGGGGGTTGGGTGGATAAATTCGAAAATAAAGGCAAACGTGGTGGAGCTTTTTCCGGTGGCTGTTATGATTCAGATCCATACATACTAATGAATTTCACTGGCAGTCTCAATGACGTCTATACCTTGATACACGAAGCGGGTCACTCCATGCACTCGTGGCTGGCCAGAAATAATCAACCCTACAGTCTGGCTGATTATTCGCTGTTCACGGCTGAAATTGCTTCCACGGTCAATGAACGCTTGTTAACAGATTATTTATTTAAAAAATACAGCGGGAAAAATCGCCAAATCATCATTGCCTATGAAATAGATGCTATCCGTGCCACCTATTTCCGCCAAACCATGTTTGCTGAATTTGAATTAAACATTCATCAAAAATTGGAACGTGATGAACCCCTCACCGTGCAATATTTCAACGAAGAATACGCTCGATTAAATCGCCTCTATCATGGTCAGGCGGTAGGGGATGATGCTTATATACAATACGAATGGGCCCGTATTCCACATTTTTATTACAATTTCTACGTCTATCAATACGCCACCGGCATCGCCGCCGCTTACTTTTTTGCCGAACAAATTCTGTCGCCAAAAAGCGGTCGAACAGCAGCAGAGAAATATTTAAACTTCCTCAAAAGCGGCGGCGATCATTTCCCACTGATACAGTTAAAACGTTCCGGATTGGATTTCACCAACAAGGAACTTTATCAATCAGTTGCCAAAAAATTACAAAAATGCTTAAATTCACTTGGGGATCTACCCAAATAATTCTTAACAAAAAAGAAAAATGAAAAGTAAATTTATGTCTCCGACCATGATGTGTCCCAAAGTAGCTCCCTGGGCCAGACTCGCTCTACGCGTACTCGTTGGTTTTATTTTTCTGCGCGCTGGTTGGATGAAATTACAAAATCCCGCCATGGTGGAAGGAATGCTTGCTGGTATGAATTTCCCTCTACCAGCCTTGATGTCCTGGCTTTTAATTCTGTCTGAATTGGTTGGTGGAGCACTGCTCATGCTAGGACTTTGGACTGGCTACAGTACCATTCCTTTGATGATAGTTATGGCAGTAGCTTTCTTTGTGGTACATATGAAAGATGGTTTCAATGAGAGCCAATTAGTATTACTACTTTTCCTGGTTCTACTTGGTTTCCATACTGCCGGCGCTGGAGAACTCTCTCTCGATCAGAAAATGTCTAAAAAATAAAAATTTTCTTACAACAACATGAATAAAGCATTATCCGTTTTACTGTGGTCTTTAATTTTTTCTTCCATTATTACTGGTACAGCGCTAGCCACCAGTAGCTCCAACACTGTCGTCACTCCAGATGACAGTGAAACGGAAAATGCTGAAACTGAAAATGTTGAAATGAAAAATTTCCGTGACGTGCCAGCCAATCATCCTTACGGTAAAGCCATTTTAGAATTACGAAAAACCTCCTTACTAAAGGGCTATCCTGACGAATCCTATCGGCCGGAGCAACCACTCAACCGCGTCGAAGCACTCAAGCTGATCTTCGAAGCGGCAGCCATTCAATTGGACAACGAAGTGGCTCCGGCCGAATTTAGTGATACAGAGAAGAAAGCTTGGTATAGCGGATATTTAAACAAAGCTGTCTTCTTGGAAGTTGTGAATGGCTATTCAGATGGTAGTTTTCGAGCCTCCAATCCAGTCAACCTGGTTGAGTTCTTGAAAATGCTGCTCATTGCTCAAAAAGCAGATTTTTCCGGACTCAATCTCTCGGAAATGTCTTATGCTGATATTCAGCCCGGTCAGTGGTACATGCGCTACGTCAATTTTGCCAAGAAGCACGGACTGCTTGATACGGATAAAAATAATCGCATCAACCCTTCTGCCCCACTAACCCGTGGTCGTGCCGCCGAAATTATTCACCGCTTCCGTCAGATGAAGTCTCGTCCAGCCAGTGCGGTCAAACCAGGCGATGAACTCGCTCTCTATGTCAGCAAGGGACACAAATTCGCCATACGCTACCCCAAACTCTGGTTCTACGCCTATCTGGAAAATTCCGCCACTCCGGATTCTGCTCTCACTTATGGTTTTGGCCCCAAAGATTTGAACTTAAATCCACCAGCAGTCACTTTGAAATTATTACCAGCACCAAAAAACTTCTCTGCCAGCAAGAGTTACCAAGGATTTGATTATGCCCGGGACGTAGCCGAAGATGGACAAATCCTTCTGTCAGCTAAAATCAACGGATCCCCTTGGCTTTTCCAACTATCAGGATCTCTAGTTCTGGAAGAATCCATGGTGCAAATGCTTAGCTCCCTGACTGCCGATATCGACGGTCTGGAATCCTACAATCCAGCGGCAAAAACAACGACGCCATAGTTAATAATGACCATCATTAAGTAAGTGAATCAAAGCCATATGAACCGCTTGCTCTGAATATGCGGTTCTAGAAACAATACCTTTAGTCAAAATTCCAATCATTCCCTGCTCCTCAGCAAATTTTGGATCATCAGCAAAGCCCATTTCCAGGGCTATTGGCCCAATTGCTTTCCCTTCGGCAATTACTTTTTCAATCATTGCTTTGGGATATTCAAAACAACTAGAAAGCCCCAAATGATAGGTTTGCCCATCATAAATAGCGCAGGCGGTCGTATCCATGTATTCACTTTTAGTATGTGGTACTGAAAATATACCCGATTCTAGACCGACGGCCAGAGCTGCGTTGGTAGCCTCAAATGCAGCACGGGCTCTGTTTTTGGCACCATTTATAGTAGCTTCCAACCCTACGGGCTGATCTGCCACCCCAGAAATAACCGATACAGATATTATCTCCGAGTCGGCATATTGAGGGTATTGGCTCAAAGCGTTTTTCAGTGCGGCAATTTTGCCTTTATTGGTAGTACCTATAGCAATTTTCATGATACACAGTGAAAGCCCAAAATGGTCGGAGTAGTGGGACTTGAACCCACGACCTCATGCACCCCATGCATGCGCGCTAGCCAACTGCGCTATACCCCGACAATTACAAAAAAAGACCGCCGACATTATGTGGTAAGTAGGCAGCATTAGTCAAACAGTATGACTATATAAAGATTAAAACTCCATACCTCCACCAAGTAAAAGATATAGTCCACATTCCTTATCACCATTTTTTCCAATATCACAGGTAATATTGGTTCCGCCACTAAATAACGCTTGCTTTCTCCAATGCCAGTATATTTTTGTTCCCGCCTCTACCACGGCAAACGGATTATAATGATACACTATAGCCTCTCTAAGCGGTCTGTTAGGAGGTGTTACTACAGCATTAGTATGGGTATGACTGATGCCAGCCCCCACAGCAAAGCTTCCTAGTAGTTCTAACCAGGGAATATCACGAAATCGATAAGTAATTTCCATGCCAAGCGGTGTTGCATAGTATCTATCACCTTTTTCTATTGAGTGTCCAAAACTGCCAAATTCAAAAGCAAGGCCAGGAGCCCAGTGCCATCTAATTGGACCATCCGTCAAACGCATATCCAAGCTATACCCAGCGTGAAAAACCGACACATTTTGTCCCAAGCCATGTCCCACTTCCACCGTAATAGCATGAGTATGGGGGGAGTGTTTCGATTCTGTAACACGTTTAGACTGTATCGATTGAGGACTGGGCTTATGTGACAAAACACGCTCCGCCGCATCTGCATCTGCAGTCATCAATGTTAATATAATTCCGCATATCGCCCTACGAGTGCCCTCAACTAGAGTCTCACCTAAAACTTTGGGGTGATTTGTATTTTTCATGAGCTCAGCTGAGCTTGATGCGTTACCACGATACTGGTCAAACATATCTGCAATAAATTTTTACAATCATTTTAAAAAACAACTAAACTGTCATACGCTTATTTATATAAACAGTCTAGATTGCCAAACATATGAAAAACACATTATTGTTTACTAAATTCAGTTTGATAACTGTTTGGATCAGTGAATGAAGTAACAATTATCAATGATTTGGATCGCATTTTTTCAACAATTTCTCGATCATTAAGGAGTTGTAGCATTAATTCTTTATATACCTCAGTCATATCGTCACGCCCTTTCAATAGATCAAGATGCAGTATAGCTGGCTTGTCAGGTTTAGACTTCCTAAAATTGGCCTCAATAATGCCTAGCAACTTTTTGATAATTGCCGTCAAATTAACTGAGTTATTCGTCCAAGATATTTCCAATACGCTTTGTCCGAGTAAAGTATGAGCATAATGTTTATTACTCACTCGTATAGCCTGTTCACCGTGTTTATCGGTATCTATCCCATAATGATTTGAGACATATTTGCGATAAACACCAAACATATTTTTATCTGTATCTGGAGGTGTAAAGCATTCTTGAGCTTTCGAAAAAACCTCCCCATATTCATTTATAATCTTATTATCAATTCGATAATTTTGACTGGCTCCACTATATATATGGCCACCTTCTCTAGTATCATGAGTGGTGTGATATACTTTTAAATCACCACGCTCATAGCAGTCAGGGTAAGTTTCCTGTAGCCATTTATCAATCAAAAAACAGTTTTTCACCGCTTCTAATTGGGCCAACCCAAAATCACTGCCATGTGCGCCACAACCATGTGCGTCATCATTAGCGCAAAAGTGTGACTGAATCTGCATCACAAAACGTCCAAACACATCTCCTAAATTCTGCTTATTTCTAAGATATTTTTGAAGCTTACTGCCATACATAAAGTGTAGCCTATCTTTAATCATCGGCCATTGGTCACCTGTATATATGGATTCTAAATCTTTCATAGACCGTGGAGTCGGTATTTCCGGAAATATAATCAGCCCGGCTTGGGGCAGCCATGGTGAGGCAAAACGTGAGAGCACCTCTTCACTACTCAAGCATAATGTAGGACAGTTGCGCCCATCGGCACAGGCTACCACCACTTCAGTCAGTTTTTTACCGGGGCGTTCCGGGTCATCCAGATGAAAAGCCGCCCGATGTTCATTAAAAAGGCGTCTTTCTTCCACCAGTAATCTGTTTATGTCTGAAGCGTAGCGAATATATTCATTAGTATTGGCAAAACCCTCAGAGGGCTCTTCGGGAAATTCTCTAAAATGTTGCTCTAAAAAAGCTCTTATAAATTGGAGTTCTTCTGGACGTAGTGGTAATTCCTTCAGCAGATCGCCGATATCTGAATTTGTACCTGCCATCCCGCTCCTAAATTCTCTAATTAAGCGAGTCACGGCCAAGGTCTGTGCCCTGGCGCTGGCCGGCTCCAATTGTTCTCCCGCCGCCCCACCATCTATACCACCACTAATACCAGGTTTTTCCAGATCTTCCTGTTGGCTATATCCAGTCATAAATTTATCATTCGTTTATATTCCAGCACCTGGAGAAAGAGAAATATACTCTTCCAAAATGGGAAATCAATGCCAGTTACCTAATATATTTAAACACAAAACGTGAAAAAAGCAATAGAAGAGTAGAAAAACCGGTGAATTTTACATTTAAAGGCGTATATTGTGGCGCGTTCATTTACACTACAATATGACAACACATATCAAACATTCCAAAGCCTTCTCCATGGCGGGAATAAGGGAGTATTTTCGTGGCGACTTCAAACATGACTTGATTGCCGGAATTATCGTTGGTTTGATAGCCCTGCCATTAGCTATAGCATTTTCTGTAGCCTCTGGAGCCCGTGCCGAGCAAGGACTTTACACGTCCATCATTGCCGGATTAATCATGGGTGGATTATCAGGGTCCCGTTTTCAGATTTCCGGCCCGACTGGGGCGTTTATAGTGATTTTACTGGGAGTAGTGAATGAGTTTGGCTTGGATGGTTTGATGGTTGCTGGTTTTATGGCAGGACTTATTCTTTTGGCCATGGGGATTTTCCGCTTCGGAGGAGTAATTAAATTCATACCTTATCCCGTCACCGTCGGATTTACCACGGGTATAGGTTTAATTATTTTTACAGGCCAGCTAAAGGATGTGTTTGGGCTGATTTTTGAACACAGGCCTCATGGTTTTATAGAAAACATACAGATGGTTGGGCAGGCCTTGATGAGGGGCATCAATCTATCTTCTCTAATAATCTCAGCCATTACCATCATTACTTTTATACTATGGAAGCGTAAAGTTAAATCCATCCCACCGGCCCCAATCGCTTTGGTGGCTGGTCTTGGCACTAGTTTAATTATTTCCAAATTTTTACCATCATTACTGCCAGCTCCTGCTTTAGTTGGTAATATTCCAGCCGGACTGCCAGCTTTTCAAATGCCAGATTTAAACTGGGACAAAATGCGCATTTTGATTCCATCCGCTTTCACTATCGCTATGCTTGGCGCTATCGAATCCTTACTATCTGCCGTCGTGGCGGACAGTATGACTGGAACAAAACACAATTCCAATCGTGAATTAGTTGCTCAAGGAGTAGGGAATATCATCCTGCCTTTTTTCGGTGGCATTCCTGCTACCGGTGCCATCGCCCGTACCGCCGCCAATATACGCAATGGGGGGCGCACCCGTATGTCATCTATTATTCACGCCCTAACTCTGCTGCTAATTGTTTTGGTGGCGGCGCCACTGGCTTCCTACATACCAATGGGGGCTTTGGCTGGTATTTTGGTTATGGTCTCTATTAATATGGCGGAAATCCCACATTTCATCCGTCTCCTGCGAGCGCCCCGACAGGACGCTTTTGTCATGGTTCTAACTTTCTTACTTACCGTGTTTGTCGATCTGACTGTAGCCGTTGGAGTGGGGATTGTGATGGCAGCCATGCTGTTTATCAAACGCGTCAGCAATGTTGATATTAAATTGATACAGGATGAATCTTTACGTGGTGGCTCTGAAGGAGCTAGACGTCTGCATGCTAGTATAGAAAAATATCCACAAATTCGTCTCTACGAATTGACTGGGCCTCTTTTCTTCGGGGCTGCCAGTCAATTGGAAGATATGATAGAGCACGATCATGGGCAGACTTTAATTCTACGCATGAAGCATGTAAATTCTATCGACGCTACCGCCTGCCACGCTCTGAGTTCTATCATCAATCGCGTCATGCACGAGAAAAACGGCAAAGTCTATTTAGCCACTCTGCAACCAGAAGTTAAGTCAGTATTGGCGGCCACCGGATTAATCAAAAAAATTGGTGGTGAGCATTATTGCCCAGAAAGTGCCACCAAGGCTATCGAATTAGCCAAAGCTGAGTTGGGTATAGTTTAAAATGGTGCACGAGAGAGGACTTGAACCTCCACGACCTTGCGGCCACTACGCCCTGAACGTAGCGCGTCTGCCAGTTCCGCCACTCGTGCCCGGCCCACCCATTATAGGCAAAAAAGAACTATTGTAAATGAAAACTAATCCTTAGCCATTAATCAAATATTCCGTGATGGCAAACACTATCCAAAAGGCAAACAATAGCAAACCTTCTTTTCTAGTCAGTACTCTTCCAGTACGCAGGAAGTAAGAAAGTATGAATGCTGCGAGCAGCATGAATACACCTGAAACATACACAATGTTTTGGGGAAAATAAAAAGGGTTTAGCAGGGCCAAAAGGCCAACTACTATCGTTCCGTCAGCCAATACGGTTCCCAGTATGTCACCTACAGCCAGAGAGTTATGATGTTGCTTCACGGCATGCAGTGAAAAAAGCATTTCAGGAATAGTAGTACCAATACCCACGATTAGCATACCAATAAGTATGGGAGCCACACCCAGGCCACCTGCCAAGCGGGCAGCCTCATCCACCGCAAGATGTGATCCCAGTAAAAGCATAATCATCCCACTCAATAGGCCCATAAAATTACGTGCTTTTCCACCAGCCTGGACTGGCACATCAGGCGCATTATTCAGGCCATTACGCAACTCAAAATAATAAAAAATAACTCCTGTCAGAATCAATATCAACCCCTCTATGCGCGAGTAATGCCCGTTCAGACCCATCAAAATGGGAATAAAAAATATAAAAGGATAGACCAGATTGTTTTTCAGAATTTTCTTTTCTATTTTAATGTTCTTTCCTGTCACAGCCATAATTATCACAAACACCAGTGTTAAATCAGCCACATTGGAGCCAAATAAAGTAGCCAGGCCGAATTCCGGCATGCCACTCAATGAAGCGTTAATGGAAATAAAAGTCTCCGGAAGTATGGAAATTACTGCTACCACAATCAAACCGATCACATATTTTGACAGGCGAAAATTTTCAGCCAGCCGTACAGCATATCTGGTAGACAGCATAGCTCCACGAGCCAGCACAAACAGTGCTCCAAAAAGTATTAAAATATTAGTAACCATACCCATTTCTGCAAAATACAATGTATCTCCACATTGTAACAGAAATCAGAGGTAAACCCAAGCTCACCAAGTCGTAAAATAAATTATGACCCAGAGGTTTATGCGGCTGGAGCGTCTGTCCGTGCTGGCCCATTGTATTCATGCACACCAAAAGTATTGCCCTCAGTGTCCAAAAAGTACCCCTGCCAAATACCTTCACCCAATGAAAATTTTGGCATGGCCACCTGTCCACCGGCAGCCAGAATTGCCTCAGCCGTCTGATCAAAATTACTCACCTGTACTGTGCAGACAAAAGCATTGGCTCCAGACTTTTCCTGCGCCCGCCCGGCTGGTCTTTTTAGCATGCCACCATTAATACCTGGCTCTTTGCTATCCATCTCGGCAGTCATCACCATCCAATAATCCATATGCCCCCATTTCTCCACTTTCCAGCCAAATATCTGTCGATAAAAAGCCGCCGCCCGCTCCAAATCATCAGCCTGTATTTCAAAATGCACGACACGATTCATATTGGTAGAAATTTAATATCTATAAAAACATTCACACTCGCAGTATCGCACGAAAACCTCTGGCTGCATAGTAGGATGATGCGCCGTTATGATAAATAAAAACCTGCCCATAACGTCTATCAGCAAACAGCGCACCACCCAGTTTTCTAATTTCTACAGGGGTTTTCACCCAGCTTGATGTTTTCAAATCAAAATCACCCAATTGCTGCAGCGCTCTATATTGCTCCTCATCAAGCATCTCCACGCCCATAGCCGCCGCCATTTCCAAAGCACTACCACGTGGTTTATGTTCTTTACGCTCCGCCAGTGCCGTGCCGTCATAACACAGACTGCGGCGGCCGGTCGGACTTTCCGGCGCACAGTCACAAAAAAAATACTCACCAGTTTTAGCATCACGCCCAATCACATCAGGTTCGCCACCAGTATTTTCCATTTCCATTAGTGCTCGCAATTTACTATCGTGACTAGACAGCCTTGCCAGTACATCGAACCATTTCACTCCCTTGTGCCGGCCTATATTAGCCTCAAATCTGGCTTTCAGGCTTAGTAATAATTTTTCATTTTTCATCGCTATCAGCTAAAGGTTTAAACTGCAAACACACCGAGTTGATGCAATAACGTTTTCCGGATGGTGGGGGACCATCTTCAAATACATGCCCCAAATGCGACTCGCATCGCGCACACAAAACTTCCACCCTATGCATGCCATAACTGTCATCCTCACGCTCTTCCACGTGTTTCGCGTCAATCGGATCAAAATAACTCGGCCACCCAGTCCCGGATTCAAATTTCGTCCCAGATTGAAATAGCGGCAAATCACAAGCCGCGCAAGTATACATTCCCTCCCCATGCTTTTGCCACGAACATGAAAAAGCCGGCTCAGTTCCACGCTCTCGCATCACACGAAATTGCTCAGCCGTCAACACCTGCCGCCACTCTTCCTCAGTTTTAAAAATTTTTTCAATCATATTAAAGCACTTTTATAATAAACCACCTCGCACTAATCGGAATTCAGGATTCTGCCAAAATATTAAAAGTTGTTCCCAATTATTCTCAATATTTTCCATCGCATAGGCCAATTTATCCAGCTCCTTGGCCTTGTCTTCATTTATCTCTTGCTTTCCCCAGGGCTCACCTAAAGCAGAAGTTACAATTTTAGCAGTTTGTAAATAGGTGATCAGATGTCCCATTACAGCATGAAAATCATGAATCAATGCCCATGCAGCAGGCAGCAGTCCATGATATCCGCCAGCATTTTGATATTTCATCGGATCGTCGTTCTTTCCCCTTAAATTCAACCACGCCCGATGCCCAAAAATAAATGATTGTTCATAGGGCAAGTCGTAGGGATTTAAACCAGATTTATCCATAGAAAAACTGCCGTCCACATCAATCAAAATCCATTTCTCTCCATTCCAATACTCATTAACCCAATGATCCCAAACTTTATTATCTTTAGCACCATCAAAATAACCGGCAAATCCAGAGCGAATTCTCACTGGTATTCCTTTCGCTTTTAAAATACTACTCATCAATATGGCCACAAAACGACAAGTTACGACAATTTTATTTGTAACATCTCTATCTGCAACTAAACCTCGAGAGTCTAATCTGTACAATTCAGCCAGCATGGCTGCCGCAGTAACCAAATAATCATCATCAGACTGACGAAATTTTGAAACATTTCTCATATCCCCGAAACGCAAGTCAGAATTAGTTCCAACATTCCCAGCTTCCAGCGTCGTTCGATGAATAGTACTCAGCCTCACCAACTTTCCCAAAGCCTCAATAGAGTCGGGCAAAGCCTGTAGTTTCTCTAAATATCCACCTGGATAATCAAATGTTGTAAATTCTAAAAATTTGGCCATCGTGTCTATAAGTGATAAAAAGAGAAATGAAAAGTATGAAAAGGTAGCACCTAACTAACTCATACATTATGGACACAAAAATCGCAATTTTCAAAGGCAAGGAGGTTCGAAAGACGCTCCATAAAAATGAATGGTGGTTTTCTGTAGTTGATGTTTGTGGAGTATTGACCGATAGTGCTGATGCAGGTGCATATTGGAGAAAACTAAAACAGCGCTTAAATGAGGAAGGAAGTGAAGTCGTGACAAATTGTCACGGGTTGAAATTGGAAGCTCCTGATGGAAAAATGCGTGAGACAGATTGCGCAAACACCGAAGGTGTTTTTCGCATCATCCAGTCTATCCCATCCCCCAAAGCTGAACCATTCAAGCGCTGGTTGGCAAAAGTAGGCTACGAACGTATACAGGAGATTGAAGATCCAGAATTGGCCACAAAACGCACCCGCGCCCTTTATAAGGCCAAGGGCTATTCCGACGCCTGGATTGAAAAACGCCTGCGCGGTATTGCGATTCGGGAAGAGTTAACTGATGAATGGCAAAAACGTGGCGTAAAGGAAGAACGCGAATATGGGATTCTGACGGCGGAAATCTCCAAAGCAACTTTTGGCATGACCCCAGCCGAATACAAGAAGCTCAAAAACCTTAAACAGCAAAACCTTCGTGATCATATGAATGATCTCGAGCTCATTTTTTCAATGCTTGGAGAGGCTTCCACAACGGAAATCACTCGAAGTCAGGATGTACAGGGATTTATAGAAAGCAAGTCGGCAGCACAAAAGGGCGGGAAGATTGCTGGCGACGCACGTAAAAAACTTGAAATTGAGAGTGGTAAGAAAGTCTCAACCAGGGTTAATTATTTGGAAGAATCACAGAATAAAAAACTTTTGAACTAATTTCCCGCCTAATATTTCTTGGTGGGCCTGCCTGGACTTGAACCAGGGACCAATCGGTTATGCATCTCACTATCACTTTCGTGACCCCTTTCGGGTTTGTAATCTGGACTATCCCTTCTTCCTCTTTTGACGAAATGCGCAAAATGTTTAGCTTTGCGTCTGCACGTGCACACTTAAACGTCTCATTTTTGACACATCGTCAAATCACTGACATTTATCTTTGCGCGCGCAAACTCATCTCACCATCAAGGAAGTCTGCCGTCTAGTCTCTACACCTTCACCGCCCCAACATTATGGGAATAGCGGCGCTTGGCTCGGGATTACCACGGTCGCAAATTGCTTCGCAAAAACCACAGGCTTCCCCGAATTTGACAGATATACACCAACAGATTTCTCCATTGGCTGCCCATCGATAACCTTCTTATCCCCAAAGGACTTAGAAAAGCTATCTTCAAGCCGACTGCTCTAACCACTGAGCTACAGGCCCATATTTCAAAGTGCGCTTGTGACCGGACTCATCACATCCCCAGGCCAGCTCTATCCACTAGCCGGAAACAGGGGAAGCGGTCACTAGAGCAGTGCCATCTTAATCAAGAAAGCCGCCTCTGTAAATATTTTATTAAGGAATCGCCAGAAATCTGATTAAATTAGTTTTTACAAGGCGACAAGAAAAAATTTTCCCGCACGTATGAAAATACGTAAGGGAAAATTTTCTTCGCAGGCAACGCAGTAAAAACTAATTTAATCAGCTTTCTAGTTGGATTTTTTAGTTTTTTGCATAGTCACACTCACCTGACCAGCATCATAAGTATTGCAGGATAGCGCCACAGTCACATCACCTTTGGCATAACTCAGTATCAGGCTGTCCTCCAACTCCATAGTAAATCCACTGGCATTTACTTTCCACCCCATCCCCAGCAATAAATTCGCCTGCCGATCACACGCCGCCTTCAAATCCTTGCCGGCTACATTATAAGTCACCAGGTCCATGCCACCCACACTGGTATTCACATAACTAAAATCACGCCCCTCAGGCAGAGTGGGCAAATCTGCTGGAACTTCGGCCGGACGAGTCCCTCCAGAGCTAGACTTATAACCAACCTTGCCATCCTCGCCCTTCACGGTCAGTGAACCTTCATTTCCATTAGCATCCATCACTGTTTTACCGCTGGCATCGACCACTTTCATACTACCATTTTGGCCATCACCGGACAGTTCCAGGCTGCCACCATCTTTGGCAGTAATTTTCATCTCACCATTTTTCAAATCCCCAAAATCAACTTTCACCTCGCCGCCAGTCGTCGAATTAACTATACTTTCAGCCAATTTCGCTCCGAGCTGTTCCTCCATATTCTGACAGCCGGCCAACGCCACCACTGCCACGCCCCCCATCACCAGTAATTTTTTATTCATGTTTTTGAAATTAAATAATCCAGTATCTTTATAACAAAGATTCCCGGCAGCGGCAAATTTGGGTAATCACAAACCAAATTCGTAATTCAAAAATTGCCATAACTATGCATCCATTAGTTCATATCATCATATGGTAAAGACCCTCACAAACTGCTCTTTTACCTCAGCAACCCCCTTCTGTACGTCATCATTAGGAAATTTTTCATAACCACTCATAATAAAAGTCCTTATGAAATGCAACAGCTCTTTGCCAGCATCCGGGCTCAGTTTTTGGTGTAGATTACTAGCGAATTCCAGTGGCACAGTCAAAATAGCAACTATTCCAGCAGTGCTATGTTTGGGATGCTCCATATTATATGGCAACACCTCCCGGGCGACTCTCTCCACAGCCTGCCCCTTATCCAGCAAATGTCCTAATTGTACCGGGCTGTCCGCTTCCGCCCGATGTTCGAAGCGTGAATACAGCTGGTTAGCCTCTACCGACACCGATTCAGCCAGATATTTTCTCAGCATCAATCTGGCTGCCCAGGCTTCTCTGCGTTTATGCCTCAATCTTTTTCTAGTATCATGAAACTCATCACTGGATCTACTCAAATCTCCCACACGTTGATGCGTCTCGCCAATATCATGCATCATCAGCATATAATACAACGCCCGCTCCTCATTTCTATGGCCAGCTGTCACTGCTCGCCACAAAGCCGGATAACTCTGCTGTATTATATGGCACCATTGTAGCAAGCCCTCAGTATGGTCCAAATTATTTTCTCTAAACTCAGGATTGATTTTTAAATCCCCCATATTCAGCCAACGTCCGGTCTCACCCAGGGCCCTCTCCAGCAGTAGTCGAGTGTCAGAGCTGACTATATGCCGATACTCCTGCCTGATGTCCAGCGGCAAGGCCGCAGCTAATCTTTCCATTGTGACAACATCTTCTGCAGGCCCATCAGTTTGTGGCTGGACGGTACGGTACGGTAACCCAAAAGCCGGCTGCAAATGTTTGGCGCGCACCGGCTGTTCATCTGGGACTAATTCCACAGGGCCAAATTCGCCTCTCAATGTCATAAGTTTTTATATTATTTACTCTATCAGTCGCATCACTACTATTATCTCTCCCCACCAATACTGGCAAGCACCTCCCATTCACAAATTTTCTCAACTGTGGTAAAAGACTGCTGTTTAGAATTTAATCACTTTATTCATGAACCCATATTCCCCATTTCATACCATCAAGCAGGACAAAGCTCCCCAGGAGCTGAAATTGATAGTGGAAATCTCCACCGGTGACGCCAATAAATATGAATTCAACAAAGAAATCGGCATGCTGGAACTGGACCGCGTCCTCTACGGCCCCACTTTTTATCCGGTCAATTATTGCGATGTACCCGGTACCTGGCAAAACGGCGACAATGATCCGCTCGACGCCGTGATTTTCTCTACCTATCCCATTACCCCCGGAGTAATAGCCACCGGCCGCGTCATCGGCGTGATGGAAATGGAGGACAATGGCGAAATTGATCACAAAATCATCTGCGTCAACAAAAAAGACCCCCGCTTCGAACATGTTAAATCCGTGGACGATCTCACCCCCTATCAACGCAAAGATCTACAGGCTTTCATGGAAATTTACAAAATAGCCCAAACCGGCCCAGGCACAGTCAAAGTCGGTAAATTCCTGGGGCCAGAGGAAGCCTTCAAAATGGTGGAAGAAGCCATGGCGGTTTATAAAGAGAAGTATCCGCAAAAATAAAGAAGCTCATTAAACTATATAGCCTCAACTGCCGCCAAAACAATTGAATACCGATGATATTATTTTAGCTTCTTTGTATCCATTAGGGCCTCTTCGACTGCTGCAATGGAGCTTCCAGCCGTGGCCTCAATAGCAGGTCGGAAGACTGTCCAGCTGGGTACCCCTAGGGTCTTTCTGCGATGGGCAAACTCCATAATAGTGCTATAAACCAGTCTACCAAATCTATCCTGCACGGCACGTCCAGCCTCCTGTACTTCTTCATGATTTGGGTTGCCTACAGCCACACCATCCGGTCCCAGAGCAGCAGCATAATTGGTTGGTACGCTAATCCAGGCCCGCGCTTTCCTAAAAGCCGGATAATGTTTAGACTGAGTAGCATGTTGAGCTACTAGAGCCTCATAAGTGCTAGACATGCCCACCACTCCTACCGGGGTTGGTTTTTTAAATCTGCTATCATTATTTATTAATCGGCCCCCCTCATGCCAAACATTCTTCAGCGTCGATCTCAAATTATACACATCTTCACGTCTCTCATAGTTGGGGCCTGTTACCCGCACATAAATGCCTTCTATAACTGGAACTCCTTCAGCTTCTGCAACGCTTTTGATTAAATCACGTGTTTCTTGAGGATAGTGGTCTCCCATATGTGGAAATTGGGGGCCAAATCTTTCATCATTAAGACCAATTAAGGGGTTGTCACCGGTCCAATCCAGATCGCTATGTACCAACATTAAATCTCCAGGGCTTAATTTATCGGGCGTCAATATACCAGAAGCATTGGAACCCGTCAGTGTCTGTACGCCCAGCAGCTGCATCACTCGCAGCCAAAAAGTTGCTCTTTTAACATCAATCCCCTCATACAAATGTTCACGGCCGCTTTGGGCTATCACCATTGGACTCTCTTTCTCGCCCTTCAGTCGTCCAATAATCAGCTTTTGAGCATGCCCCTCAACCGCACTTTTGCCAGGCTCAATACCCAGTTCTCTAAAAATATCTGCAAAACCGATAGTCGCAGCACCCGGCAAATATGTGTCAGCGAAATTTCCTAATCCAGTACCCAGAATCACTCCATCCAAAGCAACACCTGTCAGAGAAGTGTCCGCACTATGGGCATCGCACCTCTCTCGCACATAGTTCGCAGCCTTATCAGCATGCACAAAACCAAATCTCTCAGTACGCATATTTAAAACGTAAAAAACTAATCGCCCAAATTCTATAGGTCCCCCCGTTATTTATGCCAATAAATCCCCTAAAACATCGTGACAGTAGGCGTGTTTTATGATACAATGCTAAGATTTAGCAAATAAAATTATGAATTCAACCAATTCACCATCATTTCCGGATCAAGAAGCAAAGTCTGACGTTAAACTTCGTCGCCCACAAGCCAAAAAAGGAGGCACCAGAGGTCCAGTCATTCCAACCGCTCAAACGAGAGCTTCCCGCTCCACTGAACGCCAAAATCCAAAATCCACAAAAGCCAGGATAATAGAGGTGTTAAAAGCTCGCACTCAACCATTACCCAGAACAGTCGACAATTTTGGCGATGTCTTTCGGGCAGATGAGCCAACTAGGGTGCATAACTCCGGTGAACGCACACAAATAACAGACCAGGGCATCTATACAAGAGTCATAAAAGCTGAGCAACAGAATGCTGAGTTAACTAGAGTTGTTGACGCCAGTCTCTACAGCGGCATCGCCAAAAAGGATTTTGAAGAAACTACTAAAGTATATGATACACCAGTAACTAAAACCTCTCAGGGTCCCATAGTTGATGAAATAGAAGCTGGTAAAACACCAACCTGGTCCATCAACACCTCCGGCCATTCTGCCCAGCAGACAGCCATCTCATCCTTACCACTATTCCCACAGGATGAAATACCTGTTCACGTGGAATATTCTCTGGAGGATTTTTTGCAAAAAGAGCAATTGAATAAAGACGATGCCTACATACTTTATGAGTTTTTGCAGCAGGACATTAATAATAAAGATCTCTGGGACTTCATATTGCGCGTGGCTCCCAAAACAGCAGACGCATTAATTTTGAAACACAATTTAAATTTACTCAGTCCCGCCCTGCTTCAGGCCCTGTTGGTAGTGGGTAGCACAGAAAAACAGGTGCGCACAGAGGAGGGGACAGTAGAAACCCTCTACATCGCCACCGTCGGTCAATTGGGCCAGGGCAGTGTAGGTATTGTATCCCATGCCTTCTATGCTCATCCCAATGATTGGCGGCTGCACAAATGTCTGCTCAAGACTCCACTCAAACCTCACAGTGGTAGTGGGGCGGCTTTCCATGATGAGGTAGAAATGGCCGGGTACATTCAAAAACTGATTCAGCGAAATAAAACAGACTTACGTGCCAAGCACGTATTATCACCAACTTACGTGGGGGATGATTTTATTGTCATGCGTCCCATCACCAACCGGCGTGATCAACATGAATCCCTGCTCGATCTTTTCGAGAACAAAAACACTCACCCCTCTACCATCGCCAGATTGCTGGCCGAAGCCATGGAGGGGAACAATTTCTTATCAGAGCATGGAGTAGTCAATGTTGATTTCAAGCCTGGCAACGTCCTGGTTAACAAAAAACTGCAAGCTATGCTTATCGACTGGGGCGGTCTGGTGGACAAAAAAGCATTTCATGAACGGGGTGGCTACATTGCCGGTGATCAGGAGCGTAGAAATGCTTATCCAGTAACCAGAGGGCATTATAGTAAATATCTAAAAAAGGCCGCAAAATTGGAAGAAGGCGGAGGAATACTGTATACACCAGATTATAACAGCAGCCATCTCATCGCCATGGAATTGGACGGGCGTATACCAACTGGTAGTACTCATAAATTCTTATTAGCCAGAACCTTAAATAGATATTTACAGGGAAAATATGGAGATCCCAAATCCGCAGAAGATACTTCCAATCCCGAGAATATTAAATTTCGGGATATGAATGAGCTGGATAAACTCTTCGCCGATCCCTGGCTGGCGGATGGGAAAAATCTATCTCCAGCCGACTTGGATTTATATAAACTCTATAGGCTTTTACACACCGCTCATTTTCACCCTTATCTATTCAAAGAAGGAGATCCGGCCAATGGAGTAGACGAAAGCTATATCTCCAATCCAGACATTGTCAAAGAACTACGCCGCATAGCTGCTCATCATCAACCATCATGAGACATCCGGATCAGCATGAAAGTCGATTTCCTTTAGACGTCTTTTGCCGGGCTATAGTTAATTTTAAGCGCTATGCCAGCGACAATCAACCGTCATTATTGATGTGGGAGCGCATTCCCATGATGGATTTTCAGGAGCTTTTTGCTCCATATCGCGGAGAACATTTTCTGAGTGATAAACCACTGGATGAATTGTTGCGCCGTATACAGGAACCTCATGGTAGCATTCGCAATATTCATCCGGAAGGATTGAGGATTTCTCTAGTAGCCATGCCCTGCGACATTAACGGTTTGCCTTTTCATGAATCAGTTTTTCGGGATTCAGGCAATCAGCATTGTCAATATTTGCATATCTTACATAGTCTGCCTGGTGACAAGCATGGTCTGGCCACCGGTATAGGCAATATGAAACCAGTACCACTCCTGGATTTATTCCCCGAGGAAATTATCAATCAATGTTCTTTTATTATTGATTATCAGCACAGTCCAGACCACCAGCACGATGGCCATCAGTCCACAGGACCTCATTATGATACCAATGTTAGAGACTACCTCTATCTGGTCAGCCAAATAACTAAAGCTTACGCCGCTCTAAAAAAACTCCTCAACCCCGGCCATCAGCCAAAGTTCTAAAAACAATAACAGTTTCTGGTCATGTGGGTGGTCGCCATTTGATTTATAAATAGACTGCTGTTTCAGATCCATCCTTCCGTCTCACTTTTTCACTACCGACCTGCTCCACTCCAGCATCATTGAAACTAAACAAGGTAGATATCACTTCTCGTTCCACACCCCAAAAGATAGTTGCAATTCTATTGTTTATGCGCACTTTATCGGGATTCTCTTTGAAACGTCTCATGGCTACAGCCACTCCTTTACATAAGCGCTGTAGCTGATCATGCGAACTGATTTTGTCAGTTGTAATTGAATTTATCACTGCCTGAATGTCTGATTGCAGAGATTCAATTGCCAGCAATGTGCCCGCTTGATAAGCAGTGTAGTGCTTACTGGTTGTTACCAGCACCCTGTTTCTTAACGCCTCTATAGCGCAACTCAATCGCCCCTCCAGAAAATCTTTGGGAATACAATCAAAAGTTTGCCCATCCGGATGGTAGGGGGTAGTATAAAACAAATCTGTTTTTGGCGTTTGCCTCGTCTGGCATGGCAGCGTGCTTGGTGTTAACTCCAGGCCCATAATGATGGTATTTTATATGGGATAAGATGTGATTACAAACTACTAATCATAAAAGTCAAGATTTTAACCCGGTATTATGAAAATCTCCAAACGTATAGAGTGGTGCATGGGGCATAGGCTAGCCAATCATAATGGCAAATGCGTCAATCTGCATGGGCATCAATATGTCTTGGAAGTAGTGGTGACCGGGGAGGTCAATCAGCAGCCCGGGGTTAGCGATAGCGGCATGGTAGCCGATTTTGGCGAAATTCGTGATTTGCTCAATCAACAGGTACAAGGTCCCTGCGACCATTCTTTTATGGTAGCGGAGAATGACAGCTTAATGATGGAATTCTTTCGTACCAATCCACAATTAAAACATCTGACAGTTCCTTTCGAAACCACGGCCGAAAATATCGCCACCTGGATTTATCAAAGAATTGAAACTGAACTTAAAAAAATATCCCCATCACTAAAATTGACTTCCGTCCGCGTCTGGGAAACTCCCTACAACTGGGCCCAAGTCGGGGAGTGAAGCATATTGGCAGGGCCAGTAGGAATCGAACCCACATTAACGGTTTTGGAGACCGCTGTATTACCATTATACGATGGCCCTATATTCAAAAATTCCATTTTCTCCTTTCGCCGTAGAAAACTACACAAAAAAGCCGCGAAAATCAAATAATTTCCGCGGCTTGAACAGTATCAATCAATTACTTATTTCTTTACGCTCTTCTTTTTGCCACCAGCAGTTTTCTTGACTGATTTAGCTGGTTTCTTGGCAGCTTCACTTCCCATTACTTCGCCTTTAGCAGCTTTCTCTACTAACCTAGCCATATTGGACTTTTTTCGGGCGGCATTATTTTTATGAATGAGATTTTTCTTGGCAGCAGTATCAATCACAGAGTAAACCACTGGCAAAGCCTTTTTAGCAGCATCTGGATTGCTTTTAGCCAATTCCATTACTTTTTTCAGTTCTGTTTTTAAGCGTGACTTATATGGTTTGCGGCGTGCGGTGCGGGCTTTGGCCTGCCTCATGGCCTTTTTAGCTACTGATGTGATTGGCATAACAAATAATATTGATATAATTTTGCTTAAGCATCTAATCAAAACTTTGCCATACTGTCAATTGAAATGCCTCTTATAAACAAAAAGGGCTTCAAAATGCACAATCAGCATTGACAATATAGTGAAATATGATAAGATTCGACACTAGCGGGGTCTATCTATGGCGCGTTTTTACTTAAAACAAGCCATTATATAAGCCACTAAGTACTTTGACAGACTGGTAAGCAATCAACAGATAAATTGTTCTTTTATCTGATGTCTTTTATTAGGCATCAATCAATTATTTAAATCATTATATATGAAAAACCTACTTTCCTCTGGCCTGGCCAAGAGAGTGATACTTTTCGCCCTGATCGTGGGATTAGTATCTCCTTCTGCCATCGCCTTTACGGATCAAGACGGCATCTACTATCAAGATGACGGCTTGGTTGCGGCTATTGCTCCAATCGTTCAAGATCTCCATGTTACTACCAACAATCAAGTCGCTAATGTTAATTTCAGCTTAAACACCGAAGCTAACACTACGATTTTTGTTAAAGACACTAGCAATCAAATTGTCAGAACCTTAATTTTTGACAACTTACTGCAAGGTGGCGTCGGCTATACCTATCCTTGGGATGGTCTCAACAACCAGGGACAGACTGTAGCTTCTGGCACTTACAAAGCTGAGGTCGCAGTTTATAACACCGCTTCTTCTTCTACTCAGGAATATTTCTTCACCTACACTGCAAGCAGTCCAGCCACTCCTCCTACAGTGAATATTTCTGTGAATCCTAGTTCTTTTGACCCTAGCAAGCAGTCAACTACCATCAATTATGATGTGAACACTACTGCTAATCTGCGCGTACAGGTTAAATCAGGCGACTCTGTAGTACGCACTCTACGCAACTATGGATCTCATGCCGCTGGAGCTTTCTCCATCGCCTGGGACGGCCGCAATGATTCTGGCAATATTCTCTCCAATGGTGTCTATACTGCTGAAGTATACGCCGACAACGCTTATGGCAGCGGCTACGCCCCAGCTACTGTGACTATCACTAGCACTCCAAGCGTAACAGCTCCCAATGTCACTAATCTCTATGCTTCACCTACTCCCTTCAATCCTGGAAGCACCAGTACTCGAGTTTACTTCAATGTAGACAAAACAGCTGCTATCACTGTATCCATCCTCGACGGCTCCACCACTGTCAAAACTCTGACTAGTGGCGTAACAGTCAACGCTGGTACTTATTACTACGAATGGAATGGCCGAAACAGCAGCGGTGATGTAGTTGCTGACCGTGTTTATACAGCTCGCGTCCTGGCCACTAATGCCGGGGGCAGCGATACTGAAAACACTTCAGTTGAAGTTCGCACTAATTCTAACAATAGCTGCGATTTGATCGGTACACATTCAGTTACTCCTTCTACTTTTGATCCAGCGGATCGCGACACTCAGATTTATTACAATCTGCTACGCGCTTCCGATGTGACCATTCGTATTCTCGATGGCAGCACTACTATCAAAACATTGGTCAACAATGTTAATCAAGGTGCCGCTCAGAGATATGTCTACTGGAACGGTCGTAACTACGATGGCAATATCGTAGCCGACAAAACTTATACTTATGAAATCCGCGCTTTCTCCAGCGGCTGCTCCGAAGAAATTGTCTCCGGTTCAGTACGTCTGTCACGTGGTTCAGGCAATGACAACTATGTCAACGACTGGGCATCTACAGATGAAAATTTGGTACGCGACTTAATAGTCGATCCGGATGTCTTCAACCCACGCGATGGTGAAAGAAGCAGCATCGAGTTCGAACTCAGCCGCCGTGCCGATCTACTGGTACAGGTTCTCGATGGCACTACAGTAGTTAAAACTCTGCGCCGCTCTGATGATCAGACAGCAGGGGACTATGCCTACACTTGGGATGGTCGCGACTCTCGTGGCAATCTGATGCCAGATCGTGTCTACGCTATACGCGTTATGGCCGATGATGGTAACAACACTGACACTGATCGCGCTTACAGCGAAGTAGATACTGACGGACGCCTAATCGGTTTCCCAGACGGCGCACGCTGTGCTGGATTCCGTGATGTATCCATCAACTCACCTTTCTGCCGCGCAGTTGAACTGATGTCCAAAAAGAAAATCTTTGAAGGGTATTCTGATGGTACTTTCCGCCCTTACGAGAGAATCAACCGTGCTGAAGCTACAAAAGTAATTGTACTTTCACTGGGTTACAGCACTACTGATGTTGGATACTTCGGTCGTCAATACAATGACACCGTAGTCAACGCCTGGTACGCTCCTTATCTGGAAGTAGCTCGCCGCAACAACATTGCGACAGGTTATCCAGATGGCAGCTTCCGCCCTGGCAGCACCATCAACCGTGTGGAATTGCTCCGCGTCTTCCTGGAAGCCAACAATCTAAATCTCTCCAGCTGCAGCCCTCAACCTTTCGTTGATACTCCAGCCGGCCGAGATACAGACTGGTACATGAAATACGCTTGTTATGCTAAACATAACGGATTAATGAACAGCGAATATAGCGATCGTCTATATCCAGCAGAAGCTATGACTCGTGGTGATGTAGCTGATCTGTTCTATGACTTCGAGATGAAAGGTCTGTTCAACAGATTTAATCGCGACAGTTATAATTACAACAACTACAACTACGGTTACGATTATAACTACAATTATAATTATAATAACGATAGTCGTTATTGTCTGGAATACGACCGCTACAACAATTGCGTTCGCTACTCCTCAAATACTAACTCTGACCGCTACTCCTACACAGGAGGAAACGATGGCTACTATGTCTATCGCAATGGTCAATATGTCTGGGTTGCTTACTAGTCTTCAATAAACTATAACAATAGCCCTCCAATTCTTTACAGGATCGGGGGGCTTTGTTATAGTGTTTTTGCAAACAAATCACACACTAAAAATAAAACAAATGGCAAAAGGTAAATTCGTCTTCGGTGCAGTCATGGGAGCACTACTCGGTTTAGCATTCGCACCTAAAAAAGGTAGCGAATTGCGCAAGGAGTTGCAGTCTGAAATCGGCAAAAAAGATGGCAATCCGGAAAAAGTTTTGAAAAAAAACGCCGCCCTGGTCAAAGCAGATATAGAAGAAACAGCCAAGGAAGTCTATCACAATCCCGAAGTACAAAAACAATTGGCCCGCGGCAAAAAAGAAGCTGGCAAATTAGTAGAAAAAGCCCAGAAAAAAATCCAGGAATCCAGCGAAGAATGGGTTCAAATGGCCCGTGAAAATCTGGGCGTACATGCTACCAAATCTGCGTCCGGAAAATCTAAGGCAGGTAAAAAGAAGAAATAGATTAGATTCTCTACAGTTACGGCCTAAACAGAATTATTAGGGCTTTTTTGCTAGTGCCGCCTCCAGAAGATTAGCCATCAAACACGCCACGGTCATTTTCCCAACCCCACCCGGTACTGGTGAGATCAGCGAAACCTTTTCCAAAACTTTTTCCATTTCAGCATCTCCACGAATTTTACCGGTGGCATCTCTAGTAATTCCCACGTCCACCACCACGGCCCCATCTTTCAGCATTTCAGGCCCTATCAAGCCACCCCGCCCAGTAGCAGCTACAACTATATCTGCTTCTCGCGTCACGGCCGCCAAATCAGGCGTTTTACTATTGCAAACAGTTACGGTAGCGCCACGATTAAGTAGCATCATGGCTATCGGCCGGCCAGCCACCAGGCCAGCCCCCACTACTGCCACCCGCCGGCCAGCTATGGGCACCCGATAATATTCCAGCATTTTCACTACCCCCAACCCTGTGCACGGCCGAAACCCCTCGAAATCCAAGCCCTGGGCCAGGCGCCCATAGCTGGCCGGCGTCAGTCCATCCACATCTTTCTCCGGGGCTATCGCCGCCAACACTTCTCGCCGGTCCACACCCTCAGGTAGTGGCATCTGCACTATCATCCCATCCACTCCAGCATCATTATTGTATTTCTCCACAAGCCTCAAAACCATGGATAAATCCACGTCATCAACATCTTGATGTTGATCCAATACATAATCAAATCCCAGCATTTCACAAGCCCGAATCTTTTGTCCTACATAAATCTGGCTGCCGGCATCCTGACCAATCAGCACTATGGCTAGCTTTGGTGGGCGACGCAAAGCGCCACTATCACGCGCCTCCTCATAATTCTGCCGAATTCTCTCATACAGTGCGTCCGCCACTTCCTGCCCGGACATGATTTTTTCCTCATTCATATTGATCGTATTTTAATTCTGCTCCAAATAATCTCGCACTACATTCCACAAATCATCAGACGTTTCTCCAATCGACGGTTTTACCATTACTTTAGTCCAACCAAATTTCACCGCCAGATTATCATAAATAAACTGACAAGCCTCCACTAAATCATCATTGCTTTCATGTATATGATTTTCTTCACGGGCCTGTATGTTTCGCTTACCTTTTAAATAAATGCCCAAATCTTCTTTTAGTAAATATTTATTCATTTCCATCAACCAGTCCAGGCTAGCCCCCTTGGCGCTACCCCAGGCCAATCCTGTGGCAGTATAATCTTCAGCTACGACGATTTTACCGGCTGCCAGCATTTCTTTTAGTTCCGGCTCGAATTGATAGCGATTAAGCGTGTACCACATCTGCAATTGATCCTCACCAATTCCCTGTACACCGCCAGAGTTACGCAAGACATTATTAATATAAGAACCGGTTGGCTCAATACTATATACAGGATATTTCAGATAGACAGCATCATGCCCATTTTTTTTCAAATTCTCCATCAAGATTTTGCACTGTGTCGATTTGCCAATATTGTTGATGCCATAAATGGCAATAAACTTACCCTTTTTCATTATCAATTCATTTAAAATTTATTTATCTGTCGAACCAAAGCCACCACGTGACGGGGCGTCAATATTCTCCACCTCTTCAAATTCAAAGCGATCTACACGCACAAAGATTCCCTGAGCTATACGATCTCCACGCCCCACCATCACTGGCTGCGTAGTAAAATTATACACCTGTACTTTCAACTCATCAGTCGGCCCATGATAATCCAAATCAATCACTCCAATACCATGTGGTGTCAGTAGTCCACGTTTCAGCGGTGTACTGCTGCGTGAGGCCAGACAGAGCATATAGCCATTTGGAACTTTCACTATCACATTGGCCGGTACTAACGCTATCTGTCCAGGCGCTACCATAGTGTCCACTCGTGTCACCAAATCAAAAGCCACAGCCCCTTGCGTCTCATATTTAGGTAGAGGTAAATCTCTATCAACTCTACTGATCAAAACTTTTTCCATAATTCTTAATTTTCACAAATTCTCTTCCGCCACAATCTAGCCCTCCATGCCGCATTTTCCAAGGGCTAAGCCGGTATTTTGATTTGCCATTTGGGGTGAAGCTTGGTTACCATACAAAGGCCAAATAAAAAAGTCTCTATCAATTCTAAAAGTCGTGCCAAAATAGATTTTGCAGTAGGTGGGCAAGCCCTCATCGAGGGCATTTTGATGCGGTCTCCCAATTTCAATATCATTACTGTTCGTAATCCGGCGGGTGCTCTGACCACCAGCACGGAAAAGTATCACACCCTTATTCAGCGGTTAAAGTTTTTGAATCTGCCAATTCTGCGTGGCATCATCAATATGTTTGAAATGCTATTAATTGGCACTCGCGCCCTCAATTTTTCTTCACGTGTGGCTTTTGGGGAGGAGGTAAGTGAATCAAAACCAGTGGCTCGCCACAAACAAATTTGGAATCATTTATCCATACTGCTTTCCACTATAATGGGGCTGACTTTGGCCATCGGGCTATTCAAATTCCTTCCACTCTGGATCACCACTTGGCTCAGTCAAAGTTTTCCTTTTTTAGAAAAAAACTATTTATTTTTCAACCTGGTCGACGGATTACTAAAAACCACGATTTTTATCGCCTATATCAGCCTGCTGGCACTCCTGCCCGATATCAAAAGACTTTTTATGTATCATGGCGCTGAACACAAATCTATCATGACTTATGAGCAGGGGCTCGATCTGACCGTCGCTAATGCCAGAGGCCAAACCCGCTTCCACCCTCGCTGCGGCACTAGTTTTATCCTAATCGTCTTTCTCATCAGTATTGTTGTTTTTACTTTTATTCCGAGACAACCAGATTTCCTGATTAATTTTCTCACCAGAATGTCGGCCCTGCCATTGATAGCCGGGTTATCCTATGAACTACTAAAGTATTCGGCCAAACACCCAGCCAGTAAAATTCTAGCCCTACTCAGTCGCCCCGGCCTGCTTATGCAGCGCATCACTACCAGCGAGCCAGATGACGATATGCTGGAAGTGGCTTTGCACGCCTTGCGTCTAGCCTTGCAGTCCGAACAAACCTCTAATCCATCCTCCCATGTTATTTAAAATAACCTCACTCACTCGCGAACAAAAAATCTTTCTATTGGCTGTTATTTTGGCAGGAGTGGGCGTTTTTTATTATCTCTGGTCTGGTAGGCAGAGTTTAAATGAAAATCTTCGCCAGCTAAAAAAATCCGACAGCCGCGTCGAGCGTGTCAGCGAGTCTACTTCCAGCACTGGCGGCCGAGACATCACCGTCACTTGTCGTGATGGCAGCAGCTATCAAGTCTACTATCCACCTGGAGAAGGGGATTATCAGGTCCTGGCCGATAGTAAATGCCAGTGATAGAAGACGGAGGGATATTTATTCAGAAAAGCGGCTGCGCTCGCAGGGAGTATATTCCTCATATTTGCTAAAAATTCGCATGTTATGCGACATTTTCTTAACGCAAATATTTCGGATACTCTCTGCTCGCTCCGCCATTTTCTGAATAAATATCCCTCCGTCTTCTGATTTAGCAAAAAACGGGGGGATAAAATATTCCACAGCTTATACAGGCAGAATTCCTACAGCTCAGACAGGGCGCTACTCACATCCACTCTTACACCTGGTCCCATAGTAGTAGCTACAGAAAGTCCCTGTACATAATTTCCTTTGGTTCCAGCTGGTTTATGGTCAACAATAGCTTTGAGCAGAGCACGTAGATTTTCTTTCAAATCAGGGGCGCTAAAAGAAACACGCCCAAATATATTGTGCATTTGACCTTGTTTATCAGTACGGAATTCCACACGGCCTTTTTTCAATTCACTAATAGTTTTCCCGATCTCAGGGCTCACAGTTCCAGCTTTTGGATTCGGCATCAAACCTTTGGTACCCAATGTCTTGGCAACTTTACCGAGGTTTTTCATCACATCTGGGCTAGCTACCGCCACATCAAAGTCCATAAAGCCTTTGCTGATTTCCTCTATCAAATCATCCAGACCGGCTTTAATTGCGCCAGCCTCTTTCGCCTCTTTCACCTGATTTTCATTGACGAAGGCAATCACGCGTACATTTTTACCAGTACCTTTTGGTAATGACACTGTAGCGCGAACCAATTGTTCTGCCACCTTTGTGTCCACACCCAGTTTCACATGCAGCTCACAGCTGGCATCAAATTTGGTGGTGGAAGTTTTTTTCAATAACTCACAAGCCTCGTCCATAGTGTAGAACTTGTTGCGGTCCACCATTTCAGCCGCTTTCTTGTAATTTTTACCTTGTTTTGCCATAACACATTGTTTGCGTGGTATTAGCGCCAAATCGACATTTGGCTCCCACCATATAATAAATAAATTTTAGACAACTTTTCTCTTTTTCCAGTCACTTTGAATCAACCAGAAGTGCAGCAACCATACAGGAAAGCCAACTAGTGTCAAAGCAATGGATTCAGAAACCTGCCGATTCCAGTCATTACGGGCGGATTTTTCCTGGCTGACCGCCAGTCGCGCTTCACACTGCGCTATTTCTTCTTTGCTGCGTGGAGTGCTGGAGAGCATTTCTCCCTTAGCTCCATAAGCCTCCTTGGGCTGCTCACAGGGAGTAGCTTGATAAGGAGCGTAATAATTATAATAATTATCCACGGGGAACCAGACATTGAGCCCTAATTTGATAGCGCCAGATGCTCCTATTACCAGACAGATCAGGCCAATAATAGCTCCCAGACTCAAATAAATAGTCCTGATATACTGTAAAGCGTTGTTTTTTGGCGGATCGCTATGTAATAGTCCCATGGTTTATTTTTAAAAATTACTTTTATTGTTCGACGTTAACCCCCATGCTTCGTGCAGTTCCTGCAATTATTTTCATGGCAGCTTCAACATCATTAGCATTGAGATCAACCATTTTTTTCTCAGCAATTTCACGCAATTGAGCTTTGGTCAATGTACCAATCTTGTCTTTATTGGGTACGCCAGATCCTTTTGGCACATTGAGGGCTTTGATAATCAAAATAGAAGCTGGAGGTGTTTTGAGGATAAAAGTAAAAGACTTATCTTCATAAACACTGATTTCCACCGGGATGATTGTATCTCCCATAGGAGCTGTAGCCGCATTGAACTGGCTGCAGAATCCTGGGATATTCACGCCATGCTGACCCAAAGCTGGACCGATTGGAGGTGCTGGGTTAGCTTTACCTGCTGCGATTTGCAGCTTGATTACAGTTTGTACTTTTTTAGCCATAGTATTGTTATTATTATTCTTATTTGCTGGCCACCCGCCAAAGTTAGAAGCAAACTAGCGGCAGCTAAAGCAGTCCCTCCAGCAACCGGCTCACCGGCTGGAAATAATCCACACCGTTCACTTTAGCCTTCGGGTAGCTCAGAGCATACACATTGTTTCGGGTTTTGACAACTAAAAAAGCCTGCTCGCGAGGCTCCCCAAAATTGATATAAAAAGACCCCAGCCCAAATTGATTGGTTTGATTGATAGTAACCCCCAAACTATCCTTGAATTTTGCTTTCAAAAAGTCATAAATTTCAGCCGTACTCTGCTCATCAGCAAAGTTAAACTCATAAGCCCGCAATACTTGCACCTCATTCCCTTCATGCAGGCGAACAACCTGTTTTTCCACTATATCCAGATCAGCCAGCACGCTCAAATCAAACTGATCAAAGATCTGGCCTGTAAAAGGAATCGGTTTAATCACAATATTAGTAAAACCAGCCCGCAATAATGACTCACTGCTGATGTTTTTAGGCATATCTTTGGAATCACCAGTTCCCGTGGCGGGAGAGGCGGGCAGAGGGGGCGCTTTCGTGTCATCCTCTGATTTTAAGTCACTTCCTGTTAAAATCGTGGCATCTTGCCCATCCGTCTTGCCACTATTCGCAGTATCCGCACTATCTTGCGTGCTAGCATTCCCAGCGTCAATCTTTGAGGCAGATTTCTCCTCCTCAGTAGTTTCTGGAGCTTTCGCCCCCTCCGTTGGAAAAGGCTTACGTTGCGGCGAATTTTCCACATCACTAATAGCAATAAAAAAAACTATCAGTATCGCCAGGATAGAGGTAATAGCCAGAGATGTAGAAGATTTACTTTGCATACATTAACAATAAAACATCCCCGCCCGGAAATGTAAAGTTATCGCAACGCATAACGGGGAAAGTTTATTAATTTGATTTTTACAAGGCGGCAAAAAAAATCCGAGGAGACAGTGTGCGTTACACGGCGACGAGGATTTTTTGCAGCCAACGCAGTAAAAATCAAATTAATAAACTTTCCCTTATTTCTTTTTCACCTGGGTAAAATCCAACTCAATGGGAGTCTCTCTGCCAAAGATAGAAATCAGTACTTTGACTTTACCTTTTTCCTCATCAACTTTGTTGATCACGCCATCGTAATTTACAAATGGGCCATCCAGAATCATTACATGGTCTCCGACGCTGAAGTCTATCTTGAATTTAGCGTCTTGTTCACCCATCTGTTTCTTAACTATATTGAACTCATCAGGAGAAACAGGCACAGGCACATTACCGGAACCTACGAAACCGGTAACATTAGGCGTATTGCGCACCACAAACCAGGAATCATCAGTCACAGTCATGTCCACCAATACATAACCAGGGAAAATACGTTTTTTCTCAGTGACAGGCTCGCCCTTCTTAATCACTATCTGTGTTTCCTTGGGCACCACTACATCAAAAATGTAGTCATGCATGTTTAGAGAATCTATTCTCTGTTTCAATGCTTCAGCCACGGCGTCTTCATAACCGGAGTAGGTGTGTATCACATACCAGTGGCGCCCTGTATTTTCCGCTTGTCTAGCCATATAATTGTTTTATAACTTAAGTAACTACCTCAGCGACGAATCAATTTAAACCTGTTTTGCCAACTCCAGCAATTTACCATAACCAAAATTCAAGCCCATATCCAACAGGCCTATTATGGCCGCTGCTGCTAGGCAGAAAGCCAATACGATTACGGTCAGTCGGAAAGCCTGTTTTCCAGTTGGCCAGCTAATTCTTTTTAGTTCCATCACACTCTCTTGTACATAATCCACAGCTGGATTTGGTCTCTT
Organism: uncultured Candidatus Peribacteria bacterium; assembly: GCA_964528305.1. Taxonomy (GTDB): domain Bacteria; phylum Patescibacteriota; class Gracilibacteria; order UBA1369; family UBA1369; genus CAZGSD01. The sequence continues at coordinate 31,792 of CAZGSD010000002.1, forward strand.
TTCAGTCATAGAAAAATATTGGCAAATCAATTAAAGCAAAAAAATTTAACCAAAATAGCCGGAATTAATCAAGAAGTTTTGTAAAAAAAGCCAAAAAATGCTAAAATTTAAGGATAAATTTATTGCCCAGACTGGCTCCATGACCAATTTTATAAAAATTTGCCGCTATCTGGTAATTAGCCTGGGCTTAATGCTATTTGTACAGCAAATAGCCGGAGCTCAATCATTGTTACTGCCTCAGGTGGAAAGTTATGGTGGGCTGGTGCAAAATCCGGGCACGGTTAGTGGTAGTTTTGACAGCAATGTAGCCAGGCTGGTGGTGGGAGCGGTGCTTAATGTCCGCTACTTGCTGACTGCCATAGCAATTGCCTTGTTGGTTTTTGCTGGTTTCAATCTATTCACCGCCCAGGGAGACGAAGGGAAATGGAAAACCGCCAAGAGTACTCTGATTTACTCTATTATCGGATTAGCTCTGGTAGGACTTTCTGGTGAAATAGTCCGTATCTTTACAGTTGGTAAATGTGCTGAATTAGGCCTGTTGCCTGCCTCCAATATGGCTGGCTGCGTAGAGGGGGGCTTTTTGAAAAACCCGCAAGCTATCATTCAGCGCACCACATTGTTCAACAAAGTTGTGCAATATCTCATCACCTTTATCAAATATTTACTTGGCTCAGTGGCCGTGCTGGCTTTACTGCGCAATGCTATTCGTATGGCTGCCAACACAGCTGGGGATGAATTGGAAAAAGACAAAAAAGGCGTCATGGCCAGTTTACTTGGCCTAATCCTGGTGGTGATTTCTGATCCAATCATTAATAAAGTTTTTTTCTCCATCGACAGCACGCGCTATCCCAGTGTGGGCGGAGCGGAGGTAGGCATCAATTACGCTCAGGGGGTGGCAGAAATAGTCGGTTTTACCAATTTTCTGGTCACCATCCTAACTCCCATTGCCATACTCGTGATAGTAGCAGGAGGTATCATGTACATCACTGCTGGCGACAATGCCGAAAGCCAAAGCAAAGCTAAACGCATGATTATGTTGGCCCTGGGAGGCATTATCATTATCTATGGAGCCTTTGCCATAGTATCCACTTTCATCAGTGGGCAATTTGATCCTTCCTCTCCGGCTATCGTTAATCCGGCCGAAAAAAGTGAAGCCGCTCGTCAGAGTAATAACACCACTTTTTTGATTAATTCAATACATGTCTAAACCTTTTCACATTACAGTGATACGGGCCATCCTGATTCTGTCAGGTATCTGTATATTGGGCGTAGCTACCGTCTGGGCGGAGCCAGGCCTACCAACACCAAGTCTAGGATCGGCGCCCACCACCACAGGTTCCACCACCAGCGGCCAAAACGCTCCCACGGCACCAACCGGTAAGGCCGGAGCCCAGTCTTCTAATAGCGCATCATCAGCCGCGTCCAACAATTCCACCGGCAGCCCTGGTGGCGGCATGAGCGGCGTGATCAGACAGATTGGCGGACAAACCGCCCTACCCAGTTATGACGCTGGGCATTCCAAACAGAGTTATCAACCCGGGGCTGCCCAATTAACCAGTGTGATTTATTTTATCCTGGATTTTTTCAAATATATCTTCGGTGGCGTAGCTGTATTAACACTGATAGTTTCTGGTTTGAAGCTGATATTGGCGGGTCGCCAAGCCGCCGACGCCATGAGCAAAGAAAAAGAAACTCTACGGCTATCTTTTACCGGCCTTATCATCATGCTCGTGGCTGATCAACTCATCCGGGTCTTTTTTGGACTGGAAGGTGAAGTTTATCGCACAGGCACAGATATGCAGTTGGCGGCGGAAGCCGGCACCGAAATAGCCAAAGGGGCCAGCAATCTAATTCGTATTTTCCTGCCATCAGTGGCCGTGGCATTTACCGTCATTGCCGGCTTCCGCCTGCTTTTGGCACGTGGAGATAATGATGAATTGGGTAAAGCTAAAAAACAAATTACTTGGGCTATAATCGGCTTAGTACTAGCCGGTTTAGCGGAAATTATCGTTTTCCGTGTTGTTTTCCCAGATCGAGGAAGTCGTATTCCAGACGCCATTGAATTCAACCGTCTACTGGTAACTATGACCAATTTTATCTCTGGGTTTATCTCTACCCTGTCCGTTTTGGCCATTATTTATGCCGGTTATCTCTATGTTGTCTCTCTGGGAGGAGATCAAGTCGGTAAAGCCAAAACCATATTAACTGGCGCTTTTCTAGGGCTTTTACTCTCTATGGCAGCCTTTGGACTGGTTAACACTTTCGTGAAAATTGATCCTCTTCCATCCACTACTTCTTCTCCAGTTCGCCAAACCCAATTACCGGGACTGTAAAATTGTGTTTTAAAGCCAAAAATGGTACAATTAAGGGATAAGAAAAGCAAAATATGACTAAAAACAAAAATTTTATCAAAATAGCTCTAGTCAGCATCCTGCTCAGCCTCGGCCTGACAGCGTCAATTGAGCCAAGGGTGGCAGTCGCTAGTTCCGGCCAGGATATACTTGGCTTTATGGGCTGTAATGACAGCAATAAAGACGGCCTGGATTTCGGTGATTGTTTGAGCGGTGGGAATAAAGGCCCCGTAACCTCTTTTACTGATTTTAAGGGCGAGTTAAAGGCGCCAAATCCCGAGGGATATGCCAGCGGTTTGACTCAGGCCAAAGACGCTCGTTCTTTCATACTCAATGTCGTTAATTTTGCTCTGGGCTTTCTAGGGCTATTAGCCGTACTGGTAGTGATTTACGGAGGTTTTTCCATGGTAGTTTCCGGTGGCGGAGAGGGTTATGAAAAAGGCAAAAAGATGATTGGCTATTCCGTTATCGGGTTGATAGTGATCATGAGCTCTTTTGCCTTAGTCAACACAGTTCTACTGGCCCCCAGTGATGGCGGCCGCAGCCGTACAGCCTCATCTATCGGTGGCTCAGGCGGCAGCATCCGTGGCGTGGCCGGCAATCAACGTTTCAATTATCTGGCCGCCCAAGTGGATCAGATTTTATTGCGCGTTTACAACAGTTATCAATTCCATCTTAAAGTTAAGCAGGATATCGATAATGCTATAGCCAGTATCGAAGCCTTTAATACCGACAATTGTTTCGTGCCCATGAGTACCTGCGCCACTGAACTCAGCAATTCCATCAATAATTCTATTACGGCAATTACAGACAATTTAAATGATTCACGGGCTAACGCTATTTTCAAAACCAACTGGGCTGCCTATATCAATAAAATCTCTCAAAATAGCCGAAGCAAGCTGGACGCTATACGATTGCAAATAGCCAAAGATGATTGTGATTCTCTCAATAAATCTGGAGATATTAATGCCTGTACAGATGATGAGCGTAACGTTCTGCGTGGGGAAATGAAACGTTTGATATACGACACCACTGTTAATCTCAAAGCAGCCGACTTCCTCACCAAAAGCTTTGAAGAAGATCTCAACTGGTCAGTGCTCAAAACGGCCGAGGTACTTCAGTCTGTCAGCGGACTGTCTTCCAGCTCACTAGGCTTGCCATTTTTTCAGGCTTTACTGCCAGGCTACGCCAAAACTTTGGACTCCAAACTGCCCACCAAAGTAGCCGATGAAAGCAGTGGTGAATTTGGCCGTCTCAATAATGACATGAAAAATCAGCTGAAAATCGGCGCCAGCTTGGCCACCACACTCGACCAGACTTCCATCAAAAACACTCTCAAAAATCTATTGGAAATCAAAAGCATTTTGCAAAACCTGCAATTCGTAAATAGCATTATTACCGCCGATATCAATCAGGGTAACGCTCCACTCATTGTCAATTTATCCAGCGTAGGATCAGCCGATCCATCTGGCTTTACCATTACCGAAGATCGCATCGAATGGGATTTAAATGGCGATGGTAAATTTTCCGGTGAGCCGGGCGCTTTTAACGGCACCGATGAAGGCAAAGGCTATCTCAATTGCGCCGAAAATAAAAAAGCTACTTCCAGCTGTATTTTCACTAGAGCTGGTACTTATCGTGTAGCTCTACGCATCAAACCGGTCGCCGGTCAGGTCAATCCAGCTACTGGCTTACAATGGAATCAGGAAATCGCTCCGGGCATTGCCTATCTGGATATATTGGTCAATCCTCCCGCTACCAAAATCAATCTCAATGTGCGCCCACTCAAAGGTGGCGCAGCTCAAACTGTCATTGAATACGACAGTAAAACCGGCACAGTGCAGACGGATACTACCCGTATCTATTTCACCCTCGATCAAGCCCGCGCCGGACTTGTTTTCGACGCCACAAAATCCAAATACTCCGATGGCCAGACCCCGCTCACCAATGATCCTACAGCCAAGATCCGCTGGAATTTCGGCCTCAACTCTCCCAACAATGATTCCTACATGATTCCTTCGGACAAATCCCTCTCCATCGAGCAGGCTTATCCACAAATCGGCAATTATCAGGTTCGTTTTGAAGTCACCGATAAAAACAATGTGGTAGATAGAAAAATTTTCACCGTCGTGGTTTCCAATGTTGCTCCACGTATCATGAGTCCAGCCCTCACCGGCAAAGTTGGAGAAGAAATCACTTTTGATGGATCAGAATCCACCAGCGACGGCGGACCAATTATTTTCAATTGGAAAGTAGAGCACTTGAGCACCATGCCTCTGGTATCCTGGCAAAATCTGGGCGGCTGGCTACTACAACAAGCTCATGCTCAAACCATACAGGTTTTAAACGAAATCAAACCCTCCATCTCCAGCAAAACCCAGCCGCCCCTGCCTCTCAAACTGCTCGAACCAACTAAACGCGCCGAAGATAATCAATATTATCGTTGCGCCATGCCAGCCGGCAAAGATGATTTACTCAAATGTACTTTCAAAAAAGCCGGCGAATATCGCATTACCCTCTCACTGGACGATGATGGTATCCCACGTGAAGAAAGCACAGTCATCCAAATCTCATCTACCGCTCCCACAGCCGCTTTCAAAGTAACCAAGCTCAACGATTCAGCACCGGCGCTCTATTTACTGGACGCTTCCGCACTCAGTTTCGATCCAGACGAAAATGATAATCACGCCATGGAATACAGTTGGGAAATCAGCCCAGCCAACTGCGTGCTAATTGGTTTTGCCAATCAAACCCCCTTGGATCAATTAATAGCTGCCTCAGTAGATTCGCTATCATCACAAATTTCCTGTGATAAATTAAAAGAATTCAATAGCAATATCGGTCAGCCGGTAGTGAAGTTCACTCAAAAAGGGGATTATGCGGTCAATTTGGGGGTTCGTAATTTCGACGAACCAAATTTATCTTCCACTCCTGAAGAGCAGATTATTAGTGTAGCCAACACTCTGGATGTCACTTGGGGAGAAATGAAACCCAGCGCCGTGCTCAAAGTTACCGGCGACACCATGACCGGAGCAGATCAATTACCAAAAGAAGTAAATAATCAGCCAGCAGCCCCAATCAAATTTATTTTTAGCAGCTCTCAAGCTATCAGTTATGAATTGGATTTCGGCGATGGTACTAATACCAGCGGAGAAATGCAGGCGGGACGTCCGAGTGAAGTCACACATAATTACACCCCAAAAGGCAAATACACAGCCAAATTAAGTGTCTTTGACGCTGACGACCTGGAAAACAGCTTGTCTCGTAAAATTTTCATCGGTGACAGTGATTCTCCAATCGCTATCATTGAAACCAAAATTAATGGATCAATAGTGCAGCCTCAAAATATCGAGCTGGATAATGGGCGCAAAGTCGAAAATGTCATACGTGTAAACAGAAAAGACAATTTAATTTTTGACGCTGGCACTTCACTAAATACTGATGGTACCAGCCGCCGATTAAATTATTCCTGGAATTTAAACAACAATGAAAAGCAGTCCGCCTCCAGACAATTGACTCATAATTTCAGCCAGCTTTCCACCAATGGCGAGCCCTACACAGTCAAACTAAAAGTCAGCAATGAACGCGACGCCACTCAAACCGGTGAAGATTCAGTCAATATTATGGTGGTAGGTGAGCAGCCCCTAGCCAGATCACTCACTGCCAGTGTAGAAGGGGGAAATTTGACTACACCAGTAACCGTGCGCCTCAGCGCGGTCGGAGCCAACGATCCAGATGGTCAAATCATGCAATATAAATGGTGGTATTACGATGCCAACAAACCTCCATCACCAGACGAGCGAATGGGTCTGCAAATAACCTCTGTGGCCAATGCCCAAATTCCTATCGGTACCAGGGGGCTGGAGGGAGAAAAACCTCGTTATAAATTTGGACTGGAAATAACAGATAATGATAATTTAACTGTTTCCACGGATAATCCTGATGAGCAAAAACGCCTCAAGATGCCAACCCCAGAGTTACAGGTTACCAATGGCCCAAACAAAGCCCCAGTTGCTCGTTTCACAGTTGATCGCAGCAGCATCAATGTGGGTGAAAGCGTCAATTTCACCTCCTCTTCCTTTGATCCAGATGCTGGAGGCAGTATCAAAGAATACAAATGGGATTTCGGTGATGGTACCCGTGGCGAAAATAAAGCTTCACTCAGCCATACTTATCAAAAAGCCAATAGTGATGGCTACAAAGTAAAACTAACTGTGGTAGATAGCAATTCCAGCGAAGCGGCATCTGATATTATCAAAATTTTCGTCGACGCGGTAGCCGGACCTCCAGTACCAGGTTTTGTCACAGAACAAACTCCTGGCAGTAAAGCTGTTAAATTCAATGATACATCTACGGCAGATAATTCAGCCGGGGCCAGTCTCAAAAAGTATTCTTGGGATTTCGATGTCGCAACCGATTCCAATGGTGACGGTAAAAAAGACAATGATATAGAATCAGGCGAAGCATCACCATCACACACTTATCCGGAATTTGGTATTTACAGAGCTAAATTAACTGTAGAAGACAATCAGGGACAATCCAGATCAGTTACTAATTTTGTTAACGTCAAGCCACCCACTCCAGCAGTGGCCCCCAATAGCACCTCTACTGGTAGTGCAGGTTCAAACAATCAAGCCCCCACACCATCCAGCGCTACTCCAATCAAAACCACCGGCGCCAATTTTTTTGAAGCGAGTACAAAGGTAGAACCAGGACTGCTTGGTTTAAGTATTGCCGGTTATGTTATACTAATTCTGATTTCTAGAAAAAATAAAATCAAATCTCTCAAAAATAAATAGTTTGCCATGGAAAATACTAACAACAATCAGGCCCCACAAGGGACAGCAAATGCCGCATCAAACAATGCGCCAACCGCTTCACCAGCTCCAGTAACGCCAGCACCTCAACCAACACCTACTCCAGTCGCCAGTCAGCCAGCACCTACTCCAACGGTGCCTGCACCCGCAACTCAGGTAGTAACTCCTCCATCCACGCCAGCGACTGCCCCCACACCAGTCGCCGCCGTCGCAACTGAAGCAGCCGTCGCTCCAACTCCCACCACGGCCAACAAACCTGTACAAACTGCTCCAGCCGGCACACCTCCGCTGCGCCCCCGCCCAACCGCTCCACTTCCCGGTGGCCCCAATCCCCGCAAATTCATGCTGGGCTGTCTGGGCTTTGTAGTTTTTTCCTTATTTCTATTTGTCACTTTTGTTATAGCGTTCGTCAGCCAAACTTCACCCACAGGTGCCAATGGTTTAGCCTCAGCTCTGGGCGTCAATGCTGGTGAATTCACCAATACATTGATACTCCTGACCAATCTGGTTTTTGGGCTATTTACAATTATTGCTTTCTTCGTAGCGGTTTTCGGTCTTTTCCGCGCAGGTATGGCGCCAAAAGGCGACAAGCCAGCCAAATCCGCCGGCCTCAAACAGGCAGGTATAGCAGGCGCAGTATTTTTGATTATGACCATGCTCTGGGTTTTTGTTTATCTCTACCTCAATGGTAAAAAGGTAGATACTCCCGAGCAGCAAACCGAAACTATTGTCACCGATCCAGCCATTACCACTAGATTGACCGCACCTGTAGACGTCAAATTTGACGCCACCAAAATTCCTTACAATCCCAATGTCATCGAATTAACTTTTTATCAATGGGATTTCGGCGACGGAACCTCGTCTACTAGTCCAGTAGTCACTCATACTTATAGCCAGGTAGGGCAATTTGACGTCAAACTTACTGTTACCGCTCGCAACAAACAAAACAATCAAAATCTCACCCAGAATTTCAATAAATTGGTCACGGTATCCGAAGTCAAAGTCGCGGCCTCTTTCACTGCGTCACCAGAATCCGGCCCCGCACCTCTCACGGTAGAATTTGACGCTTCCGCCTCCAAATCTCCAGCCGGACAAATTCGTACCTATGAATGGGATTTTCAAGGACTAAACTCTTTCCGTGACGCTAGCGGCCCCAAAGCTAAATATACTTTTGAGCGAGAGGGGACTTATGACGTCAAATTAAGAGTGCTGGATTCCAGTGGACAAACTACCATAGTTAACAAAACCATCACAGCCGGAGGGCCAGATTTGCCAGTACCAGTCATCGATATTCCCACCACTGATGGACGATATTATATCGGCAAGCAGTTGACTTTTATGGCGGAAAAATCCACCTCACCCAATGGCCAAATCAATAAATACGAATGGGATTTCGGTGACGGCACTCCCAAAGCCAATACTCGTACAGCTACCCACAGCTATCAAAAGGCTGGATTATATGAAGTAATCTTGAAAGTTACTGACGAAAAAAATAAAAGCTCTTCAACCGCCAAAAAACTCACTTTGGTCGCCGAAGAGTCAGCACCACAGGCGATTATCGAAACCGACCCTGCACTACCGGACAAACAAAAATCACTATCTGGACAGGCTCCCTTTGAAGTAGCCTTTGACGCCAGCAAATCAACTGACAGCGACAACAATATAGTGGAATACAAATGGGATTTCGATGGAGATGGCAAAGACGACGCCGCTGGCATCACCGCCGCCTATATCTACAAAACACCCGGTTCCTTCAACGCCACTTTAACCGCTCTAGACGCCGCTGGTAACAGATCCACGGCAGTGCTACCTATCAAAGTAGCCGCCCAGGATTTGACAGCCCGTCTGACCTCCGACAAGATAGAGGGTAACTCACCTCTGACAGTGACTTTTGACGCCTCCGGATCCAGTTATCCTGACGGCCAAATCACCAGTTATGAATGGGACTTCGGTGACGGTTCACCAAAACGCATCGACGCTTCCAAAGTCAGTTACAAATACACCGCCATCGGTACTTTTGCAGCCAGCGTCACAGCCAAAGCCTCAGACGGCAAAACCGATACTCAAACTTTAGTAATCAACGTCCGCCCTATTTCTCTACAATCCTGTTTCACCCCATCAACTGAGCAGGGGCCGGCGCCACTCACTATCGAATTTGATCCACGCTGCTCACAGGGCTCTGTAGCCAAATATCTCTGGGATTTCGGTAGTGGAGAAACCTCCCGCATCCGCAAACCAACCCACACTTTCAGCACACCTGGATCATATCAAGTCACCCTGGAAGTAACAGACAATCAAAATGTTGTCAGTACTTTCTCCAAAAATATTTTGGTGACCGGTACAGTTCAATAAACCAATCAATGTAGGAGGACTGAGGGCTAGCACAAATGTCACTTAATCCTCCTACATTGACTTTCACTTTTTATTTGTTAGATTGAATGCGCTCATCGGAAAGCAATATGAGGCAAAACTAACGATAGCACGGTAGATATACACAAATAGGGGATTGGCCAAGTGGTAAGGCATCGCCCTTTGGAGGCGACATTCGGGGGTTCGAATCCCTCATCCCCTGCCAGAAAAATACAACAGCAGATTTAAAAAACGGGTCCCCCGTTCATTCCCAGTCTTAATCAAGTCAGCAATTTCATCTTTCAATACACCATACAGATCGGTAGCGGAAAATAGTCTGGAAGATTTTCCAAAAGATTTACTGGAAAAACTCCGGCTACATAAATTAACTGTCGCCGCCGCACCAGAACTGCATGACTCTCTGGTAGAATGGCTCAATGATACACAAAAATCCTATCCATCTGGTACAGGCTTTATCCATAAGTATCAGCAAATCACCGGGCAAACACTGAATCCTCACAGCACACTACCACGGCTTTATTTGCAAAATTTAGTGAGTTCCGGATACTTCCAGCAAGATCATACATTTATTATGGAAGATATTCCATCGGCCGCGCCCAATGGACAGGCCCAACCTGGCGGTCTACTCTCCACTCTGATTGCCACCGCAAAAAAAGCAGCCTCTAAGTATCTATTTCCTCCACCGATTCCTGATCAGGCCTTTTTGGATAAATACTCATTGGAAGAAGATTTATTGAAAGCCCACAGCCAGCAGGCCTTACGGGATTTAGGATTGAATAAAAGCATTTTTAGCTTACAACATTTACCATTGGCCGCCGTTTTGGCAGCGCCTCATTTATTCAGTCAACACCTCCGTTCAGGAGAACACTTATTAAATGCCGACCTGTCTCCCAACCAGCCCAACTCTGGATATCTGGCATCTCTAGATACCCATAATGCCCTCACCATTTCGCGCACCTGCTATTATGGTCAGCATCTACATCAAATCAGCTGGACCCCAGCCTGCCAGGAGCCATCACATCAATTAGGAATTGTCAGGCTGATTGTTAGCAAAAAAGAAGCCTTTCCCCCTTAGACAACCTTGCATAAAAAGATAGATATGTTACAATTTAAATAATAATAGTATTTCAAGCTCTTTCCATTTTAATTATGAAAAATTCATCTTCACTAGAACCTTCTTCACCCAGGCGCCCATCCCCGGACAACAAACCATCCCAACCTCCTGTAAAAGTCGAGTCTGCGGTCAAAGAGGTAGGTCGCCGTGTTTTTCTGAGAGCAATGGCTCTGGCTGGAGTAGCCGGCGTGGCTGATCAGGTAGCCCAAGGAGCACTATCCGAAGCTGTGTTTGGGTCAAAAAAAATGGAGGAAAAAGCACAAATAGAAAGCAAGGAGGTGTTAGAAAAAATCGAGCAAGCCGCTAACGATATAGCCGGGCAGTTTCAGGAGTCTGGTCAGCGACCTAATCAGCTCACCGTAATGCGCAAAACTATCGACTATCTCGGGACAGGGCTTTTTATACAGGGGGTATTACAATTGATTTTTGTTCAGGAAAACAATCATATCAATAGCTACCAGTATAGCCTACTCGCTATTTTAAACGGATTGAAATACCAGCTGTCCAGCCACGAAGAACGAGAGCATTTGATTAAGGAGCATCAGGGGGCCATCAAGACAGGCCTGCTCATAGGCGGAGCCATGACCATAGGCGAAGGGGTAGACGTCAATAATCAAAAAATTATGGCCGCCTGGGAGGCCAAAACCGGTAAACCTATGCTCGCCAGGGATAAGGTAGCTTTAATGACCACTTTGTCGTTGGGAGTCAGTTCAATGGGCACGACTTTAGTCAACTCCTCAGTTGTAAAATCTATGGCTAATGATTTAGCTGATACTGGTGAGAGAGACGCTAATGGGAAGCCGGTTTTGGACGCCAACATCATGGCTATTTGTACCGGGCACAACACCAATCTTTCTGGTATAGCCCTATTTGGCAATCCTCCTTTCATGGCTGTCTGCGAAAAATATGGATTTGCCGAAGGTATTAAGTGGAAATTCAAAACCATGTTACCCATGGCCATATACTCTTGGTTTAGCCATACTTTCAAATTGAATCTCGCTATCGCTAAACGGGAAGGATTTACAGGAGCGCAAGCCTTTAAAAAAGCCAAAGAGGATACTCTGATCGGGTTGCTGCACCGGGAAAATATCCAGTTTATGGCCAGCACCATTGTTAAGTCTCTGGGCAATGCAGCTAAATATTTTGCTGGAGTTTCAGGTAAGCAATTTGAGCAGGATAGCAGCGGTATAGAAATGCGCATAGGTGAAATAATATTCAAAAAAATCACCCAACTGGGGGTCAAGTTGCCTTTTTCCGAACATTTGGAGCACGAAGGAGAACATGGGGGGGAAGGTATTGTTCACCCACACGATCTATCCATCGAGGGCGCGGATACCATAGCCAAAGAATATTTCAAAACTATGATTCCCACCGACCCGGCAACCCCCTCCAAAGATAATCTAATCGATCAATTATTTGAACAAAGAGATTATCAGGGGCTAAACGATCTGGCTAAAAAGGCTAACATGCCTCACTTGGAACAACTAGTAGACATTCTGGCCGATTTTCACGATGATAAAAAGATCAACGAAAGTCCCAAACAGGCAGTCAAAGACCCCAATTGGAGAAGCGCCCTGAATCCTGTTAACATTGCTGATCGCGCCACCGACATGAATCGCATCAAAGCAGCTGCCGGACATAATCTAGCTGATGTCATTAATGTCTTTCCTTTTCAGGCCGGCTGTATTCCTTTTTTAGTTCCAGTATTTAAAGAGGCTGTCGCAGAAGCTGAAAAGAATGGCCTCAAAGGGATATCCAAGGAAATTACTATTTTCTTCATGTTACAGATATTCAGCATGTTCGCTGATAATTACGTGGCTTGTAAAATTGGTCTAGAATTACTCCCAGACAAGCCACAAATTGCCTTACTTGGATCAGAGTTGGGAGGCCCATTCACCCCAATTGCTAACATGAGCAATCTGGGTCAATTCAGCATGAATGATTTCCCCATGGCCACGGCCTTGGCTAAAGCCTATTGGCATGTTGATTCTACCGTAGTGGGACTAGCATATAGCCAGGCACTAGGTATTATGGGGAAAATGCCATTTTTTAAGGCCCCCAAAAATCGCACCGCTGTTAAGGCCCCACCCCAAAGCCACGCCGCCATGAATTAAAAATATTTAAAGCTGTTCTCTCAAGACTTTTAGATAAGTTAGAAAAAACCTTCTAAAAGTCTTGCAATTTTAAAATCTTTCATTAAGATGCTCCGGTGATCGTTATAGGATATTTAATAAATATCTTATAATTTTCTAATGCCCGTTAATTTGTAAGGAATTACATTGAACACCTCTACCCATCATTCATCAGACACCTCCACTCGGCACAACGACATAGTTCGTGGCATGACCCGTCAACGTATTCAATATTTCGGGCTCACTATTCTTGTCACTCTGATTTCCGTATTGATATTTGTCGGAGCGGGTTATCTGATCGACCTGAACTCACAGTCCAAGCCCTTGTTCACATTGCTTGGAGTCGGGCTGTCTTATATTTTCACACAATTCACTCTTGTTCGTCTTATCAAACATTTAACCAGCAAAAAGCATGACAGAAATTAGTCTGGTCTCTCCCAATATCATCGAGCTTGGCCCCGTGCACATCACCAATACAGTATTGGGGGGATTTGTCACGACACTAATTATCACTGTTCTGATTTTTGTCTATGCTCGCAAACCCAAACTGGTTCCAGGTCGCATGCAGTTATTATTTGAAATGATGGTTAGCACTTTTGTAGATTTTGTGAAAGGCGCTTATGGCGCTAAAAAGGTAAAACGGTATCTATCATTTTATATTACCTTGTTTTTCTTTTTGCTCATCGCTAATCAATTTTCTATTATACCGCTTCTTTCCAATATTACTGCTGGTGAAAACGGCCACTACCTACTGCGCATGTCTACGGCTGACTTTAGTCAGACCATTGCGCTAGCGTTGATTGCTGTGCTTGGAGCTCATGCTATTGCCTTGCTTACCAATCCAATCAAGCATGTCAATAACTTTCTCAAATTCGATAAATTAATATCTATCCGTAAATTCAGTGATATTCCGAATTATCTATTGGAAGTTTTTTTAGGCATACTCGATATAGTAGGAGAATTTTCCAAAGTCATATCTCTATCAGCCCGTCTTTTTGGTAATATCTTTGCCGGTGATGTTATGGTAGTAGTTATAGCGGGCATCGCCGCTGGCTATACTACCTATATAGTGCCCATTCCTTTTCTTTTCCTGGGCATGTTCTCCAGCCTGGTGCAGGCCTTTGTTTTCGCTATTCTTTGTTTGCAATTTATGTCCGGTACTATCAATGCCGTTCAAACGGAAACAAATGAATAAATTTTATATTTAATAATTTTTAACCAAAAATTTATATGGAAGAAGGATTGAAGTTTTTAGCTGCCGGTCTGTGCATGGGGATTGGATCTTATGGCCCAGCGGTAGCTGAGGGGAGAGTGGCGGCTAAAACCATGGAAGCTATCGGTCGCAATCCGGAAATTGCCGATTCTATTTTTCCAAAAATGATCGTTTCAATGGCCATCTGTGAATCCACTGGTATTTACTCTTTGGTAGTTGCACTGATTCTACTTTTCGTTGTTTAATTTTAACTTTATAGATTATTTCCCATGGACGCATTATTAAAACTTGGAATTGATTGGCAAAGTATTATCTTTTATATAGTCAATTTCGGCATACTATTTTTCCTAATCGGAAAATTTTTCGTACCACCTATTCTGGGAATTTTAGACAAACGTCGTGAGGCCATCCAAACCAGTTTAAGTGAAGCGGAGAAATTGCAGCGCGAGTTCCAAAAGAAAATGTCTGAAATAGAAGCCGAAAAAGCAGAAGCTCAGCAGGTTATGATTAAAGAAATGGATAAACTGCAAGCCTCATTGGACAAGAAAAAACATGAAATGAAAGTAGAGATGGAAGCTCAGAAATTAAAAATGCTGGAAGAAGCCCAAAAGGAAATTGAAGCTCGCAAGGCACAAATTCTGCATAACGCTGAAGCTCAAACAGTAGAACTAATTAAGAAAATGGTCATGTATATCGTACAAAACAAATTGCCAGCCGAGATGGTGGAGCAAAGTGTTAAAGAAGCTTGGGCAGTATATAACAAATAATTTTTCTGTCAGATGCAAAACTCTCTACTCTCCGCCACATTACTGGATATACTCAGTGTTCTAAAACATAATGAGCAGTTTTTCACACTGGATCAATCGGCCAGACAATCTGCCGTAAAGGAGCTTAAATTTACGCCAAACACCGCAGATTATCTGGCAAGTGTCAGCAAGGAAATGTTTATCGCCGATCTGGAAGAGGTTGTTAGCATTATGTTAAACAGCCCCTACAAAAACAGCAGAAAAACAGCCATCTCCATAATCGAATTACTATCCAGTTTTTTCGATCATCAAGTGGAAGCTGATTTAGAGAAAATGATGAACAGTGATGGTATTAAACATCATTTGTTAATACAATCCCCAGTACGTTTAAGTTCAGAAATGAAAGAAGACATCCGCCTTGCTATGCATAAAAAACATCCAGAAGCTACACCGATTTTCGTAGTCAACAAAAACCTGATCGGAGGACTGCGCATCTATATCGATGGTCATGTGGAGGACCTCTCCTGGCAGTCAAAGATCAATATCCTTACTTCCTTAAAACAATAATGAATATGCCTCAAGAAAATCTCAAATCTTTTCTGGATAGGCTGGAAAAATCACTGCATGGCGGTTCTGAGAAATCTCATCATGGCGCCAAACAGGGGATAATCCAGTCTTACAAGGATGGAGTAATAGTCATCAAAGGCCTCTCCGGATTGAAAATGGGCGAAGTGGTTTCCATCGAGGGATCCGACACCAAAGCCCTGGTGATGAATCTGGAAAAAGAAACAGCCTATGCCTTGGTATTACAAGGCGGCGAGGGACTACGCGAAGGAATGTTTGTTATTTCTACAGATGCCAACCTGGCCATGCCTGTTGGCGAAAATTTCATTGGACGCGCGGTTGATGCTCTTGGAGAGGCCATTGACGATGGTGGTCCCATCAAAGCTGTGAGCCATAATATGATTGAAAGAAACGCTCCCGGCGTTATGGCCAGAAAATCCGTACATCAACCCGTACAAACCGGGTTAGTTGCTATAGATGCACTTATTCCAATCGGAAGAGGACAGCGCGAGCTGATCATTGGCGACAGACAAACAGGTAAAACAACCGTGGCTCTGGACACTATCATCAATCAAAAAGGCCAGGACATGATATGTATCTATGTGGCTATCGCACAACGTGAATCCAAAACAGCCCAAGTCTATCAGACTCTCAAAGAAGCAGGGGCTCTCGATTATAGCTTAATAGTATCAGCATCTGCCGCCTCTTCAGCTGTTATGCAATTTTTAGCGCCCTTTTCAGCCATGGCTATCGCCGAGTACTTTATGTACAAAGGCCGTGACGTCTTGGTAGTTTTTGATGATTTATCAAAACATGCAGTAGCTTACCGCGAAATGTCTTTGCTTTTACGCCGCCCACCAGGACGCGAAGCTTATCCGGGTGATGTGTTCTATCTACATTCCCGTCTATTAGAACGTGCCGCTAAGCTAAATCAAGATGCGGGGGGCGGTAGTATCACAGCTCTCCCAATCGTAGAAACCCAGGCCGGCGATGTCTCTGCCTACATTCCAACCAATGTAATTTCTATTACTGATGGCCAAATCTTTTTGAAAGGAGAATTGTTCAACAAAGGTATTCGCCCAGCCATAGATGTGGGCATATCAGTTTCTCGTGTTGGTGGCGCCGCTCAAACTAAACTTATTAAAAAAGTATCAGGTTCAGCCAAACTGGATTTGGCCCAATATTATGAATTAGAAGCATTTGCCCAATTTTCATCTGAACTGGACGATGTCACCAAAGCGCAACTCACTCGCGGTAAACGTGTGGTAGAGGCTCTGAAGCAAAAAAACAATCACCCTTATCGTCTATGGGAAGAAGCAGCCGTACTCGTTGCTGCTACCAAAGGGTATTTGGATAAATTCACAGAAAAAGAATGCGCTCAGAAAATAAAAATATTGTTGACCTACATTGAAACAAACGTGCCAGATCTGATTAAAAAAATTGATCTGCAAAAAGAATACACCCCGGAAATCGAAAAAGAACTGCTCTCCACTTTGGACAAAGTTTACGCTTAAATTGATAAATCATGGCTTCACTCATCGAAGTAAGAGGAAAAATCAGTGGTGTTAAAAACACCAAAAAAATCACTAAAGCCATGCAATTGGTGGCTACTTCAAAAATGAAGCTTTTCCAAAAAAAGGCTGTTTCCACTCGCAACTATGTTTGGGACATGCTAAAAACCCTCTCCTCCAATCTGGGAAATAGTGCCGACAATATCTACACTCATAAGAGAACTCAGGGAAAAACTCTCTTTGTCCTATACACATCCGATAAAGGTCTATGCGGAGCTCTCAATGTCAACATGATCAAAACAATGATCAGATCTGATAAATGGAAATCCACACCAGCTGATCAACGCCTACTGATTACTATCGGCCGCAAAGCTCACGAATTTGCCAAAGCAAATAAAATTCCATTAGCCAAACACTACGCCGGAATGCCAGAAAATCTACATGTCATGGACACTCTCACGGTAGTAGATGGCTTGTTATCATATTGGCATAGCGGAGAAGCCAAAGAAATTATTCTAATTGCTCCACACTTTCACAACACCTTCACCTTTTACCCACGTCTTAAAACATTTTTGCCCTTTTCCCATCAAATGATTCATAGCCATTTAGGCCATGAAAACAATGATCTACCAAAGGCCCCATCTAGCCCCGGCTACATGTTTTATGAACCAAGTCATGAGCGCGTAGTCGAATATCTGTTTGAATTGATTATTCAGGGGCTTTTCGTTCAATCATTTTTCGAATTAAAAGCTTCAGAGTATTCTAGTCGCATGCTTGCCATGAAAAACGCTACAGATTCAGCAGAAAATATTATTCTCGATCTAACACGAATTTACAATAAAACCCGTCAACAAGCCATCACTCAGCAATTAGCCGAATTAATCGGCGGCAGTCAGGAAGTATAATTTATCAAAAAATCCATTCATTAATTTTCTCCTATGAAATTAAAAGAAAGCAAATCCAAAAACTCCTCCAATGGAGTTACTCTGCCCACAGGGAAAATTGTCAAAATTGTCGGTGTTGTAGTTGACGTATTTTTTGCGGAACACATCCCAGATCGCTATGCGGCACTAAAAGTAGGCGAAACAGTATTGGAAGTACAGGCCCATTTGGGAGGTGGTATAGTCCGAACAGTTTCTATGAGCACGACCGACGGCCTGGCCTGCGGTATGGAAGTAGTAGACACTATGAGTAGTATTACTACACCAGTTGGTAAAGAAGTGCTGGGACGAGTATTCAATGTTGTTGGAGAACCTATCGATGGCAAAGCTGAAATACCAGCCAACGTAGAGAGACGCTCCATTCACGCCATGCCACCAGCTTTTTCCGAACAAAGTGGCAAAGTGGAAGTTTTTGAAACAGGCATAAAAGTGGTTGATTTGCTTGTACCATTCATCAAAGGAGGCAAAATCGCTTTATTTGGTGGAGCCGGCGTTGGAAAAACAGTTATTATGCAGGAGTTGATTCACAATGTAGCCATGAGTCATGGTGGATATTCAGTATTTGCCGGTGTTGGAGAACGTTCTCGTGAGGGTAACGATCTGATCCATGAAATGACAGATTCCGGAGTAATTGATAAATTAGCCATGGTCTTCGGACAAATGAACGAACCACCAGGAGCCCGTATGCGCGTAGCATTCACAGGTTTAACTATTGCCGAAAAATTCCGTGACGAAGGTAAAGACATACTGATGTTTATCGACAATATCTTCCGTTTCACTCAGGCCGGTGCCGAGGTTTCCGCATTGCTTGGAAGAATGCCTTCAGCCGTGGGATATCAACCAACCCTGGCCACAGACATGGCCGTTCTGCAAGAACGTATTACTTCCACCAAAAAAGGATCCATTACTTCTGTGCAGGCTGTATATGTACCAGCGGATGATCTCACTGATCCAGCACCAGCTACCACTTTTTCACATTTGGACGCCACAGTGGTTCTATCACGCAAGCAGGCATCTATGGGGCTTTATCCAGCTGTTGATCCACTGGATTCCACTTCCCAGGCTTTAACAGAAGAAATCGTTGGCACTGAACATTATCGTGTTGCCACTGGCGTACAGCAATTATTGCAACGCTACAAAGAACTACAAGATGTAATTGCTATTCTTGGTATGGACGAGCTTTCCGAAGAAGACAAATTAGTGGTTAATCGCGCTCGTAAAGTACAAAAATTCCTCTCACAAAACTTCTTCGTAGCCGAACAATTCACAGGTGTCCCAGGCCAATTTATTAAAAAAGAAGACACCGTGAAAAGTTTTGCCGAAATATTAGATGGAAAATGTGATGATTTATCTGAGGCCCACTTCTATATGGCAGGTACCATCGAGGATGTTCGAAGCCGCCAAAGCAAAAATCTCAAATAATAAATTCCAGCCTTGAAAACATTCAATCTCACAATTCGCACCCCAGAAAAACAGGTTTACAGTGGACCAGCTATTTATTTGAAACTTTTTACTGAAGCTGGTCTACTGAAATTGTTTCCAGGACACGCCGATCTCACTGGAGTAGTAACATTTTCTCCAGTGATTTTCGAAAATGATCATGGGCAGGAGGAGATTTACATAGCCAAAAGGGGACTACTGCGCGTGGATTGTCCGAGGAACAGCATGGATTTAATGGTATTGGACTGCCAACTCAAAGCCGAAATGAATCATGCCAGTTCATTAGAGTATCTCCAGTTTATCGAAAAAGAATTAGCTCAAAAACACGATCTATCCGATTTTAAAATCCGTTACATGGAAGAAGAAAAAGTAATGATAGAGAAACAGATCAAACATTTGAGCTAAAAATCAACTTTTAATTACAGCAATTTCCTATATCATAACCGCGGTCCGGTTTTTGATGGCATTTTCTGGATAACCAGAGGAAGTCACAAAGCGGACGGGAACACCTCAGAAAAAGAGGACAATGAGAGATTGGCAATCTGGGCAAGTCCCCGTAGGGAGAGGCCCCAGTCGTGAAGAAGCAGAGGGGCCTAAGGCAGTGCAGCGAGAGGAGCAAGACCAAAAACGGGCAGAAGCCAAAGCCAGGGGAGAAGACCCCAGCACAGTTACCCATCATGAAAAATCACGTCTAGGTTCGCGCCAGCGGACAGGAGGGGGAGGTCTCAAGAAGGTTCGCTCGGGCGATCTGCACAGCCAACAGGAGCTGCAAGCCTTCAGGCGTGGTAAAGCGGATACTAGCGACGAGGACGACCCACTGGGTGATGATTCGAGGCCGGTAGAAGGCGGCGAAATGCAGCAAATTGCTGTCGCCCCTGCCGCAGCCTCGGCGCGACCCCAGTCTGGCTTGGAACCTACCGCCGAGGGCGAGAACAGCTCGCCCCCAACCGCAGCCGAGCGGCGACAATTTCAAGATGAACTAAAAAGGGCTTTCAAGAAAACCCATGGGCCTAGTGGTCCACGGGTCCGCCGGGACAACTTGTCATCGGGTCCTCAGACTAACCCGAACAAGAGGACGCTCATTCCCAGCAGCCATCGAGGCATGCCGGGTAAAAAGGGCGGCTAACCCAACCACCATCTCCAACCCGCCCCCGCGCCGCCGACATTTCGGCACTAGCGCGGGGGCTTTTTCCATTTTCCCATCCATCACGTTAAAAACTACTCAATCAAACTCCCATCATAACCCTCCGGAGCCTCATACCCGAGCAAATTCATCACCGTGGCGGCAACATTAGAAAGCCCCGCCGCCGGCATTTTAACATTCAATTTCAAATCCTTATTTTCACTAATCAAAATCAACGGCACCGGATTTAATGTGTGTGAAGTCTTGGCAACAAATTTCCCGTCCGCAGATTTCATCACCTGGCCATTTTTATCCAATTGATACATTTCCTCAGCATTACCATGATCGGCAGTTATCATCAAAACCCCATGACGGGCCAGCACTATAGGGACCAGCCTGGACAATTGTTGATCTATAGCTTCCATAGCACGAATAGCAGCTTCATAATTCCCAGTATGTCCAATCATATCTCCATTGGCAAAATTAGCGCGTAAATATTTATATTGTCCTGATTCAATAGCACTAATCAAAGCATCAGTAATTTCCCGGCATTTCATTTGGGGCTGCTGATCAAATGGTAATTTATCGCTGGGAATTTCCTCATACACTTCTGTCGCCAGATCAAATTTGCCAGATCTATTACCATTCCAGAAATAAGTCACATGCCCAAATTTTTGGGTTTCAGATACTGCATATTGCGTCACTCCATTAGCAGCCAAATATTCACCCATCGTTTTATCTATCGGAGGAGGTTCAACCAAATACCTGGGGGGAATTTTTAAATCACCATCATATTGCATCATGCCGGCAAAAGTAACTTTCGGAAAAACGCGTCGATCAAAAGTCGCCAAATTTTCTTCTGTAAAAGCGCGACTAATTTCTATAGCCCTATCTCCTCTAAAATTAAAAAAAATCACCGCATCACCGTCGAGAATTTTTCCAATAGCCTCACCATCAGAGGCTATCACGAAACCAGGTAGATTCTGATCAATTATTCCAGGATGATCTTGGCGCAACTTATTAATAGCATCAGTAGCCGTAGTATATTGAGGACCGTCTCCCATGACTTGAATTTTCCATCCTCTTTCCACCATACCCCAGTCTGCTTCATAACGATCCATGGTCATCACCATTCTGCCACCACCAGAGGCAATAGCTGCATCAAAATCATCACTTTTTAAATTGTCTAAGAAAGCTTCGAGGGCGTCCACATATATTAAAGCTGAAGTAGGGGGAACATCACGACCATCCAATAGTATATGAATTCTAACTTTTTCAAATTTTTCTATTTTTGCCCTCTCAATTAAAGCTTTTAAATGATTAATATGCGAATGAACATTTCCATCAGACAAAAGCCCCATTAAATG
>CAZGSD010000002.1:53580-65886 GCA_964528305.1 uncultured Candidatus Peribacteria bacterium
ATTCTCGGCGATATTCCCACACCATCCAAAACCAATGTCACCACTGGTCCAGAGCATGGAGAAAACTTATTAGACTTTTTTAATAACAATTCATTTCCACTCATAATTCACAAATTTAATTTTTCTCTAATCTCATTATACCACGGGCAAATATCACTTAGGTGACAATTTCCACAACGTGGTGTGGGCGCACGGCACACATCCCGCCCCAGATCTATTAGTAGATGAGAAAGTTTCCCCCAATCATCACGTGGCACCAGCCGCATCAAATCTTTCTCCACTTTTCCCGGAGATTTTTCCGCAGTCCAACCCAGTCGGCGCGCAATCCTCCCCACATGCGTATCCACCACCACCCCCTCATTTTTGCCAAAAGCATTCCAAAGCACCACATTAGCAGTCTTGCGCGCCACGCCCGGCAAAGTCAGCAATTGATCCATCTCATCAGGCACTTCTCCATCAAAATTTTTCACAATCAATTTCGCTGTGGCCAAAATATTTTTCGCTTTATTTCTATAAAACCCGGTAGATTTAATGAGTAACATCAATTCATCCAAATCCGCTTCAGCCATCGCAAAAACATCAGGGTATCGCACAAACAACCCAGGCGTCACCATATTCACACGTTTGTCCGTGCATTGTGCGCTCAAAATAGTTGCCACCAATAACTCCCAGGAATTTCGATGCGCCAAAGCACAATGAGCATCAGGATAAGTTCGCTCCAACAACCGCCAGGTTTTGTAAAACCCCTGCCGCGCCGCCGCCAGTGATGCATTACTCAGCTTGTCTTTTTCTTTTACTTTTTTCATAATCAAGCCACGCCAATTCACTTTAGAGCATAGACAAATACATGAGCAAAAAAAAGCTGAAATTTCTCATTATTCTAAATCTAATCTGGAGCGGCCTCGGTATTTATGCAGACCTAGCCTGGCTCTCCAGCATCCCACTCCACTTCGTCCCGCTGACAGCGATTTGTTCACTATACCCACCACTGCTACTCATCTGGTATTTATTAAAATATTATCAAATCCGCATCCCTCAGTGGTTTACTTTTTGGATTACGCTCGGCACCACCAGCTATGGCCTGCTAGCACAATTCTATTTCCCTTTGCTCATGTCCTGGCAGGGGATTAATTGGCATGATTTAGGCTCCATGCTCTGGGTAGCGGTATATGGTTTCCAAAGTTTAATATTACTCAAACAACTTCGCCCACTGCGCTGGCCAGACCTACTACCAGGAACGCTCTTCCTGCTAGCCGCCGACGCCACCCACTACTTCATCCCAACCTTCGTCGATTTCAATATCCCAGGCTATCCATCCTGGATGAGATCCCTAACCACCACCACCGCCCTCACCACACAAACCCTCTGTTTCCTGGCCATTCTCTTCTATACTCATCGCCAAGACATACTACATCCACCAACCCAGCCATAGTAGAGCGGTTTGGGAGTTTATAAAATAGATAATAGCCCGCAGGCATTTGCGTAGGTGTTTTGGCCTGGTCCGCACAGTTATCCTGTCGTCGTTCGTTATGTGTTATTTTGTGCGGCAAAACACCGAAGCAATAGCGAAGCCGCCGCTGGGGCGGCTGAGCGTGCCTGCGGGCTATTATCTATTTTATAAACTATCCACCACCCGCCTCACCTTAGCCCTCTCCGGCATCCGTCGTATCTTCTGCCTATCCCCCAGGGCTTTATTCAAATATTTTTCCGGCAAAGCCTCCATTTGCAAATAAGCCAAATTGAGATATTCCAAAGGATCAACATTTATACCATTCTTGAGCACTTCGAAATGCAGATGAGGCCCGGTTGTATATAGTCCGGCACCTTTAGTTCCAGGAGTAGCCCCACTTAGACCAATCACTTCGCCAGGCTGTACCTCTTGACCTTCTGACACCATTATTTCCGATACATGACCATACAAAGTCATATAACCATTAGCATGGGCCAAGATGATGAAACTATATCCATAACCATTATCCTGCGCCCTATATACTATCCCACCAGCCGCGGCCCGTATCGGCGTCCCCTGATAAGCCCGTATGTCGATGGCATTATGCTGCATACCAAACACCTGTGCATAGGAGGCTTCACGGAAATGAGCACTCACACCACGGGCAGGATTAACCGGCCAGATGGGACTGAATTCCGCACTACCGTCTCCAGCTATCAGATAATCCAGTAAACGTGAATTGCTCCGCACTTTGAGCAATTTAGCATAATCATCAGGATTGAAATTGTCTTTAAGTTTTTTAATTCTCTCCTGAACAAAAGCCAAATTTTTACGCAAAGTTTCTATTTCCAACAACACATCCTCCTGATTAGCCTTAGATTGAGCTAATAGCTTTTGATAAATTTCCTCCTGACCTTTCGTTTCACGCAATAAATTTTCCTTGGCTTCTTTTTTAGTATCTAAATCACGTTTTTCAGCCGTCACTTTTTCATACATTAAAGTCAAAGTATCTTTTTTAACTTCCAAGATTTTCTGCTGTTTTTCCTGTTCTTCTAATAACGATTTCAATCTATCCAATATCAAACGCCCCTGTTCTTCCAATACTTCACTATAACGCATAGCCCTCAGTTTTTCTGCTGTAGATTCGGCCCCCATCAATAATTTCCAGGTGTTCAAACTATCCTGATTCAATTCATCCACACTGGTCAAATCCCCGCGATCTTTAAATAAAACAGTTAAATATTCCGCCATCAGTTTTTTCTGATAAGAAATTTCCACCGTTTTCTGCTCCATTTCGTATTCCAGAGTAGTAATTTCGCTATGCTTCTGGTCAATTTTTACCGTTAAATCATCGATCAGTTTCAGCGATGCCGCTATTTGCCTGTCCAAATTATCAATTTGATCTTTGAGCGTGGTGATTTTTCCTTGTACATCATTTAATTTTCCCTCAGTTTCGGCAATCTGTCTGTTCACAAAGGTCAATTCATCCTGACTGACATTAATTTCCGCTTTGATTTTATCCAAAAAGCGCGAAGATTGATGCCCTGACAAAGCCTCATCCACATTAACCTCATTCTCATCTTGAGGCTTATCCTGGACCTCGCTAACCAAGGGCTCAGTCTCCTGTTCAGCAGCCCAAGACAGACCATCTTTTAGAGGTAATATCAGCATAAGTAGCAACACGATAAATCGCCCAGCATATTGCTTGGCAGATGATGGCATACCATCTGACCGCCCGCCCCTTTTGTCTTTTTTGGCCATTTTCATGATAGATGCCTGTTAATCCTTATATTATAACAGAAAACCACGATTCAAACAACGCACTGGTGGCTTATCACAGACGAAAACCCATTATTTCACTTGCAAAAACTTAATAAAAATTGTAACTTGCCTCTAGCCTGGCTGTCTGATACCATAGGTCAGCCATAATCTGGCTCAAATATTCATTAAATCCGTATCACTATGGCACATAAAAAGGCCGCCGGTTCTACCAAAAATGGTCGCGATTCGATAGCCAAGCGCCTCGGCGTCAAGGTTTTTGGGGGACAAACAGTCAAAGCCGGCAATATCATTGTACGCCAAAAAGGCACTAAATTCTTTGCAGGTCAAAACACTTCTCTGGGCAAAGATCACACTATTTTCGCTTTAATCGATGGTACTGTTAGTTTTAGCGAAAAACAATTGGTCAAATACAATGGACAAGTACACAAAGATAAATTTGTTAATGTAATTTAAGTCATAAATTGTCAGACTTAGAGTCATTCTTAGGGGCGGAATCAATGAATCAGGGTTCAACCCCCGAGAGTTTTCGCCACTTTCAAGAACGCATGAAAGTGGCTAGCAGCCAAATACAGGCTATCCGGGCTGGCGAGCAGAAACAAAAGAAAAAAGAAGATGAATTGGCCAAAATTCTCAGTGAATTTATCCAAAAACATCAAAGCGACTCTAAATATAGCGAATTCATTGTCCAAATTACGAGACTGCTGGCACAAAACATCCCGGCAGTTTTGATTTTAAGCCTAATTTTACTAAATTTTCCCGAATTACAGGAACGCAGTAATTTAAAAATGCTCAGTTTCCAGGAAATGACCCAGGCCGGCGGATTAGAAAACCCTACTTTGCCTGACCTGTACATGAAAAACAGCACCCTCCCACTACAGATCAAAATCGCCATAGACGCCTGGCTACAAAGCGTTTCCGGAGCTACAGAACAAGCCAAAACCAAATTAGCCAACTGGCCTCTCTCCACCCTACTCCCCCCACTACTGGATTGCGCCATTTTTTCCCTCTATTTCTACCTACAAACCCACGAAAGCGCCCCCCCAGACCAACAACAACTCCGCCCTTTCCTGGAATTCTGCCTAAAAGGCATTCTCACCCAACCAGAACACCCCTTGCTAGCCTAACGGATTTCGGTAGAAAGCCTTTAATGGGGTAGCCAATGGGGTTCGAACCCACGACCTCCAGAGCCACAATCTGGCGCTCTAACCAACTGAGCTATGGCCACCACAAAATATTTAGGCCCGCTGATTCTAACATAGTCAACCCCCGAAGCAAAAAAAGATTGCCACCTCTTGGACTTGACAAAACCACCACTTTATTATAAGTTAAAATCTTTCAAATCAAGACAAAAATTTAAGCTTATCTCAATTGACTACTTATGATGCTTAAATCTTGTCTTTTAGCCCTATGGATTGGTCTGCGCACCCTGGCAGGCATGTCATCCAACCCTGCTATTTTATCGCCAACAATACCACCTCAATCCTCAACCACATCGGTGAAGCAGGTCTTTTTAGCGGCATCCACCAACAATTCAACAATTACTGACACTGCAGTTAGCAGTCAAACCTCCACCAATAAATCTATTAATTATCTCAATCAAATCAGGGCTCTCGGTATTGAAATATTACCTGGCAGCAGCCATGATCCAAGCAGTCAGGACAATCCAGCCGCCTTGCAACAGTGCGCCGCCCTGGCATATAACACGCTACGCGTCATGCCGCAGGATACAGTTAGTAAAATCCGACAAATAACCTTTTATTTTTCTACCAACGGGCGGCGCGGCCTAGGAGGAGGCTCTACCATTATTTTACGCTGCAACAATGTTTCCAATGAAGAATTAACTGCAGTATTAATACATGAACTCGGCCATATTACCGATAGTAGCGTTCTGAGCGGAAATCCTCTGGCTGGTAAAAGTGAATTTATGGATGGCCGCCAACCGGTCTATCTAGACGACAAAAGCTTACTTTTTTACCGAATCAGCTTTAGCAATGAAAAAACGCTTAAAACTGGCAGCAAAACTGAAGATTTTGTCTCAGGCTATGCCATGAGCGATCCCTTTGAGGATTTTGCCGAAACCTACAATTATTATGTCCTACATAGCCAAGCCTTCCGTCATTTAGCTTCCGACAACAATCAATTACTAGCCAAATACAATTTCATGAAAGATTATGTTTTTGCTGGCCACGAATATAACTGGGATCAGGGGGTAGATTTGATAGGGGATTTATCACGTCCTTATGATGTCACTTTACTCGGGTACAATTTAAAAGATTTCCTTGCAAATTAATACAATGGTGATATAATCAAGACTGCTTTCACGGAAAAGAAAGAATCGGGAGGCAGTCGAACATTGGAAAGCATATTTTTCGTTAGATTTTAGGATAATGAGGCTATTCTAGGGCGTTGTTACTCCTAACTGTCAACTAGGGCCGTCTGCAAGTTCAGATGGCCCGTTGATTATTTCTTGCGGCGTCTTACTTCATCATCACATCGGACAGCGCAGCAAGTATTTCATCTTACTGCCAGAATTCACAAATACACTACCCATCGCTACCACCTGGGCAGCTTTTTCTTCTGTCATTTTGTGAGTTTCTTTCAAAAACTCTTTCGCCGCAGTCACAGCCGCTTGCGCCCCCTCAGCCAGAGCTTTTTCATTACCACCGGGCTGAAAAACCTTCTCCACCACTATATAGTAAGCATCCTGAGCCACAGTACGGCATTTCAAACCATGTTTACTATCCAGCACACCAGCCCTGTCAGCCTGTTGAAATTCCGCCGCTTGTTTTTTGTCTGGCACCAAGCTTTCTATTTTAGCCGCAACATCAGCTTCATTCTGCACCATTTCCCCAAATTTACGGCCATATTCCTGCAATTGCTGTGGTGTCGGTTTTTTACCAAATTCTTTCTCATACCAGGAAGTCAAATGCGTACCTAACCAAGTAGAACTCAAATAATTAGACCCCTTACGCATCAAATCAGTCGTACCATCATAAATCCGCGAAGTCACCGATTCATCCAGCTTCACATCCGGATCATTGGCCATTTCCGTAGCCACCACGCTGCTGAAAGAAATAGGCGGATTATATTTGGCATAGGAAAGTTTTAATTTTTCCAAATTGCCATATTTTTTACAAAAAATATCCATGGCGGCAAAAGCCTCCCGGGCAGGCATTTTTGTACCTTCTATAGTCACCTTACCAGCCTTAACCGCCGCTTCATATTGAGCCAGCAGTTCCATAAAACTGTTTTCTCCCATCATCACAAAAGCTTTGGCCAGGGTATCACCACCAGCTTCATCCGTTTTAAAAACTTCAGCCAAAAATTTACTTTTCCCCGCCGTTGGTTTTCCAGCTCCAGTTACATAGTCAATAATAGTTTCCCCACTGAGCAAATACCACAATTTATTAACCATCCAGCCACCACCGAGTATTTTAACACCAGTCCACAATTTTTCTCTAATTCCTTTCACAGTTTCATTTTCATGAGTCAGAAGCATCACGGCTCCAAACAGTGCCGCACCAGCAGTTAAAAGTTTTGTACTACCAGGTAATTTATCCCAATGCTCCCGCCCCTTACCCAGCATCTCCTGTATAGCTCCTGTCACATCCTCAGTAGGGGATTTCTTCCCTTCCAATTGGGATTGCATAGCCTGCTTGGTGCTAGCCTCCACCTGCATCAGCCGCCAGCTGTGTTGACGGATTAGATTGAAATACCCCCAAGCCTGCAACACCCTGGCTGCATCAGAAGGAGGCATATTAGTGGGAGCGGTTTTCAGATTCTCCAGACGCCCGGTCACCACACTTTCATCCTTTTCCCGCATCAAATCAGCATGTGATAGAGCAAAATTGTGATTGGGATATCTATTCAAAATAGCCCTAGCTTGTTCAAACTTCTGTTTCAAATCCTGTTCTGTAGCCGTGCGCCCCTCAGCCATGAATCTTGTAGCTAACTCCAGTGTAAAAGTATTCTCCCAGTTATCAGAATTAACCCCATTTTTATTCAAAAACAGCCTCAATCTATGGTCATTGATGGTTTGCTGTTCCGGCACCACTTCCGTACCCTTTTGATCGCTGGCACGCAGGGCTTCTATGCTGATTGGAGAAACATCTGTCCCCATATTGGTCCAAATATACGTAAATCCCACTATTATAGCACAAAAAAAGGCCTTATCCAAGGAGGAGAAGGCCTTTTTTATCAGTAAATCAATTATTTTCTAGTCTGAGAAAAAGAGGTTTTAACATTTCGCGCCATCAATACCGGTTCACCGTACTCCATAGTCTTTTCTCCATTTCTAGCATACCAGAGAGCCCAGTTCAGCTGATCAGCAATGTATTTGGCTTGTACAGCATCCTGTTTCGCCTGCTCTTCAGTGATATGCAAACTTCCGGGAGTATACTTGCCGGTTGGACCAACTCTTCTTTGAATTGCCTCCAAATCAGCTCTCATTTTAGCCAAATCGAGCGTGTAAGGGTGGTACATAGCGACAGAATCGCGACCATGTCTATCAATTACTTCATGATATTTATATTTCACGGTAACCTTGGTAGTTTTGGCACCCAATAAAATTTTCAAATTGGTAATTCTACCTATGGCAAGTTTCACATCCACATCAGCGCTAGCAATATATTTAGGGGCAATTTCAGCAGTACGTTTCTTTTCCAACATTGTTAGAGCTTCTTCCATACGCTTATAAACATCGTTCAAAGCCTCTAAATCTGTATCATCACGCATGGTATGCAAAATACCATTGATAATATCAACTCTGCGTAACAGCAAATCTTTCATTTCCACAGTCAAAGCCTTGTAATCACCTTTATGCAGACCAGTAAGTCTTTGTTTATAAGAAGCCAAATTATGCATGGCTTTTTTCAGAGCAATATCCTTGTCAGCCTGAGTCAACAGTCTCGGACCGGCCACCTCTTCTGCTGGTTTCTTTTCTTCAACATGAGTAGTAGCAGGCGCCTGTTTGGCCTTACCTACATTGATAATAGGAGTGATTCTAACGGCCGGTTTAGCCACAGGCTCAGCTTTTTTACCAACACTGATAATCGGCACACCAGTTATAGGAGCTTTTGTGGCCTTCATTTCCGCTGGAGCAGGCGCATTGTCAGCATGAACACGCTCATATATCGGATTTTCCATGGGCACAACTTTAGTAGCCACAGGCTCCATGGCATCCTCTTCAGCATTATTTGAGTTATTTAACTTCTCGCCAGTCAGAACTGCACCAACTGTCAGCACGCCAGCCAAAGCTTTTATAACACGAGATTTGTTTCTTTTAGCATTTACTGAACTAGAGGCAGCTCCCGTCGCTGCCTCCTCAGATGGAGTCACAACATTTAATTGATTTGGCGCAGCAGATTGGGTGCTGGGAGCTATTGTTATTGCTTCACGGCTGGAGACGGGTTTAACGTTTCCTCCGCGACCAAACACAGCTTCCTTGGCTTTCAACCACCAAGAAGCTCCAGTAGCAGCTTGTACTACAATTCCATGCTCATCACGAATCTCAACCTGTCCATGTACCAACGAGTCAATATTAGCCCGATAACTGGGGTCAGCTTCAATTTTCGCACACTCGTCTTCATAAGCTTTTCTTCTAGCTTCAATCAATCTACTGTGAACTGCCATAACTTTGGCATACAAAGGCGAGTTGGATTCATGTAAAGCCTTATACACAAAATCAACAACTTCTATTTCCGACGGAGTATCCCCCCATTTGTCCAAATCAGACCAATCCTGAACACTACCAGTCTCCAAAACCTCCCGTAAAGCCAAATAAGGTAATCCATCTAAATCCATCTCCATTTTGCGTCTTGCTTTCAGCAAATCCAAAGATTTTTGTTGCACAGCCATACGGTAGAGTCCAGCACGTGGAAACAAAGCACTTTCCACTCTACTCATCAATCCAGGACGGATGGATTCTGATTCATCTACATATCCAACTTTACTTACTTCGTCGTTAGATCTGTCACTAAAGTGGGCTAAAGCACTTTTACAATGCTGAATTATAAAACCCAATTTATTCACACGAACAACATTTTTGGCTGGAATACGCCCCGCAGTATCTTTAGTCAAATCTGGAGCAGCCAGTTTTGGAGCAGTAGAGGGACTCAAAGTGAAGTCTACCTTGGTGGTAACCGGCCTCACTAGCTCGACAGAAATAACATCTGCGTCATCAACTTCTGGAGCCTCTGGCCCATGGTCAATATCAGGCAAAACCTTGAGAGTGTCCACCTCCACTGGGGCAGTAGTCACAGTCGGCGCCGCACTCATTCTATCTCTACCTCTATCTTCAAAATCTTTATAAGCCGCGGCTATTACATTTACAGTTTTCTTTTCCTCATTATTAGCCAGCGCATCTCTCAACTCTTTACGAGCACGCAAAATTTCTTCCACAACACCATAGGACATCTCTCCACCATCTTTATAACCTTCATACACCTCATCCATTAAAGGCGGTAGGGGAGATTGTATGGAAGCTTTTACAGCATGGTTTTTACGAGCCTTTTCGACTACATCAGTTAATGTACCGACCGACCAAGCAGCAGAACGTTTAAAATCAGGTTTTGCGGCCACCTTCACTTGCCCAGCAATTTTAGGTACCTCAAAAGGAGGCTCGCCAAGTCCTTTTAGAGTTGACTGCCTAGCATTAGTACGCTCCCCCGCTGCCAAAACAGCAGCAACCTCAGTAGCATGAGGGATACCATCCCACCCCGCGTTGATAGCTTTCAAATCGGGTGGAGTGCGTGGTCTACCAGAAGACGCCGGTCCGTTATTTAATCCATTATTAGTCATAGTGCAAAAACAGATAATTTATACTCTCCCTTGAGAATATACCCCAAAAGAGACTGCATTCTTACATTAAATACAATAAAAGTCAAGCGCGTCAATGCGCATCATGGACAAAAGTTTGATAAAAACTAACTGTGCCCAGGCATAACAAGTTATTTCGCCCGCAGCGCCGCATCTATATCGCGCGCCCGCCCCAGCATTTCTTCATAAAAATCATCCACTTCTTTCACTATCAACTCATTCAAACCAGGTATTTGCGGCACCATAATACTCAAAATATCGATTATATCCAAATCCTGCCGCTCATCACGCATTTGCTGCAGGGCAAACAAATCTCCCTCACTTAAGCTGGTCACAATCAGAGACATCAACCTCTCCCGAAAACTCAGCTCCAGCTCACGCCGTAGCTCCGCCCGCACTTCCTCGGCCGCGCCATCCATACGCATATCCACCAAGAGAGCGTCTATAAAGGCATCCAGATCAAATAAATTTTCCATAGTTTTGTTTTTAATTATTCAGTTGAGTTTTTACCTGGAGTCTTACAGCCTGTTTACCCACGTGACATACGCCATCAACACCTATGGAAACAACCTGGGCACGATCTGGGCTAGGAGCTTTACAGCCAAAATCAGCATTGACAATAGTGATCGGACCGGCTGAATAGCTAGGCTGGTCAGCATCATTTGCCGTATGACCATGCACAATTCTTTTAATGCCCTGCCTAGCTAGTTTAGCCAAGTTTGCGGTCAAAGTGGGCGGGATATTTTGCTCTCCACCTACACCATCTATCCACCGCGACTTAAAATGCCTATTTTCTGTATTCACAAAGCATTTCAATAAAGCAAATAAATCATTTTTTTCTACTGGGTCCAAAGGCTGGGCAAGCAGTAAATATTTGCTCACTTTTTCATGATATAAAGCATTAATATTGTCCACTGTTTGCTCTACATTATCTCCAGCAGCAAGTCGACCGATAATATCAGGCGTGGGTTCCGTATGTATACAAATAGTGTCTCCTCCATCTATATATGCCAATTTCATCTCTGCAAGTTGTTGCAAATATCTTTTACCCTGTTCATCCTCACGCATAACGCGCAAAACCCCATCGGCCAACCCGATAAATTCTTTTTGATACAGACTATAACGCTCGAGCTTATCACCCAAAATTTCAGCAGCATAGTCGATATCATTTCGATCAATAAACAAATCCCCATCAACTGGGGCGAATTTCAGCAGAAACTCCATCAATCCGAGTCCCTGCCAGGCTCCATGAGCGTAAGCATTCCACAAAGTGTCACGCGAATCCATATCGTCAGCAACACCACCCCAATCTTTCTTAAAAAGAAAACTTAAAACCAGATCTTCATGATTACCAAGCATCAGAACAACTTTACCACCGGCTTCCTCAGCCTGTTGGCTTAATCTACGCACCAAATCCATAATTTCCAAGCCATCAGTTTCTCTATCAGCCAAAATATCTCCCAAAATCACCAGCTTTTGTTGGCCACCATGCCAATTCCAATAACCATCTGCTCCTCTAATTATAGCCCCATGAGTTTTTAGAGCGTCCAGAAAAACCGGCATACTGCCACTCACATCAGCTATAATCATGGTAATGGTGGTTCTCAAGTTATTCACAGCCGAATCCAAAACCCGACCAACAGCTTGATTGGTGCCAACAGTACCCGCATCAATCACTAGAGTGTCGCCCCGCGAGACATTAGAGTTTCCCGTGGTAGGCGAAGGATTCGCCCGCGCCTCTCTTCTCCGTAGAGAATCTAGGAAATTACGAAGTTTATCTTTCACCAATATACAAATAAATAATTATATTCATCAGGCCGCTTTTTTATCTCCACTGGCTTGAATTTTTGCCAAACGCCTCTGCCAAGCCTGTTTTTTCTCTTCCAAATCAGCAATTTTATTCAATAAACGTTTTTTATCCCAGCTAAACACAGCTTCTGGAACAGCCCCATTTAATTTCGCCTGTTTTTCGGCAATTTTAGCTATTTCATTATTAATATTTCTGGTCTGCTTTTCTATATATTTACGCCTGGCTTCATCACTCAAACTTCGCCACAACCTTCCCGGCAAACCGGCCACTCCACTCGCCACCCACCAGCCGGCTCTAAACGGCAAAGCCGCAATTTTCCCGGCTGTGGACAAAGTCCAGGTGACAGGAGTAGCCGCAAGTCTCACCACGCTAAACGTCTGTTTCACCCTATGCATATTGATCACATGTTTACGGCTCCAAGCCCAGGCTTTCTTAGTTTTCTCCCAGG
>CAZGSD010000002.1:65986-160128 GCA_964528305.1 uncultured Candidatus Peribacteria bacterium
TGCGCCCGGAAATTCACCGCCATTTTATTAAACACCTCAGTCAAACCCATTTGCCGCAAATACTCAGCCTTTTCCCGCCGACTCAGTTTATTTTCACGTATATATTTACGAGCTTCCTCTACCCTTTCATACAAATCCTTGGAAGAGGCGATTTGGGCTTCCACCACTTTATTATCAGCTTTTAAATTTTCTATTTCTTTCTCTTTGGCCGCTTTCGCAGCATCACTCAAACCTCCCGCCTCTATCTCCTTCTGTAGCCGATCAATTCTCACCATTTTAGCAGCCACGCCAGCCTCTCTGATTTTATTATCTTTCACCACAGTCTCGGGATTTAAAATTCTTTTCAATTCCTCCTTGACCATCACACGTCGCCAGATGGCATCAGGATGCTTCACTTCAGCTACTATGCCGGCACTAACTTCCTTGTCTTTTTTACGTGCTCCACTGAGCATGCTAATCAAAATCTTTTCTCTTTCCCCCTCCGGCCCCTTTTTCACTTCAGCCAGGAAATTTTTAATCCATAATTCCGTACGCAATTTTTTCAAAACCACTACCAGATTTTCCATATCCCAATCTCCAGTCTGTACCCCTTTACGTAAATGAGGAGGTATCTTTTGAAATTTACCAATACCTTCTTCCAATATTCTGGCAAAACGTTCCAAAGTCTCAGGGCGCACCTCCTGCCCAGATTTATTCATCAAATCCCGCACATCGCGAGCAGTCATATATTTATTAACCCCATGAAAAACGGCAAAATCCGGATGCAGCCGCACAATCTTTTCCAAAAAACTCTCCGCCGACAGATTTTCTATATTAATCATTTCCAGTCCCAGAGCATCCTGAGTACTATCGACTCCACGAGCAAAAGTATCCCAAACTTTCAGCAAAGGATGGCGTTTCATATGCCTAGCTGCTTTATCATTACCAGATCGCAACAAATCCACATGTTCATCCGAAGCCTGTCCCACCATTAGCAAAGCCTGCGTCAGGGCATATTCATTAGCTTCTTCATTAAACACTTTATTATCCAGAGGCAAATTCCTCTGAGCATAATAATCTCGACGCAGCAGGCGTTGTAGGAGGATAAAAGGCGTGGTTTTTACTTCTACAATTTCTTTATATAGATAATCAAAAACAGCCTTAGCATTTTTTTCATGAGCCTCCAACTGCACTTGTACCGGATGTCCAGGTGCAAGTGTAGTAATATCAGTAAAATCTTGAGACTCCATAAAATCCATCAATGGTTTTAATCTAGTGTCATACTGACTTCCTACAATTTTTCTGGCCCCACAACCACGTAGTTTCATCACTATATCTCGAGCCTTTTTCTGTCCTTCCTCCAGAGCATCTTTACGCTTGTTGCTTTCATTTTCCAAGCCAACCACTTTAGCCAGCTCTGAAGCCATACAATCAGCACTTTCACCAAGTAAAGCTAAATCACTTAAATCTTTATCCACAGATACTCTTTCAGCATCAATATTATCGATTTTTTTTTGTAGACTAGTTGGGTCAATATTGACAGTAACGTGAGCTCCCGCACCTCCACGTCTAGCAACTAGAGCAGCCGTTAGATTATTCTGAGCTGTTATTCGATCTCGATTTAAATCACTTTTTCTTTGAGTTAAGCGCAAACTTAAATTAACAGCAACGTTATTAAGATTACGACGTCTATCATCGGCTATTTTAGCCGCATCAGCATAAGCACGCCGCAAAGCTATCAAGCTAGTTAACGAATCTTGGGCTTCATTACGTACGGTCTGAAATTCCTTCCTGGACTCTTCTATCGCTTTTCTAGTGGCATCATCACGCTCGGCATTCGGCAATTCATTAGCCCTGATATCACGCAATATAGTTCGTATATCAGCCGCCCCAATATTGGTATCATTAACTTTTGTTCTCAAAACCTGTAACAAAGCTTTAGCTTCCGGATTTTTCTCCAATTCATGAAAACTGTTCAATTCCAATAAATCTTCAACTTCTAACACAAGAGCTCCCTCATCTCCACCCATACGCCTCATTTCTTCCCAAAAGCGTCTCAAATTTTGATGATCAGATACTTCCGCTGCCGCCAAACTCGTATCAGCGCGCTGCTCAGCATTCACCAATAATTGCAAGTCTAGCAGGGCTTCATGCCTAGCAATGGGTAAACCTAATAACTCCAAAGCATTAATAACAGCACTAATTTCATTACCAGTGCAACCAGACAAAGCTTCAGCAACCTCTCTAGGAGCAGGTGCAGGAGTAGCTGCCACACCTGATGGGTGTACACGGCTGGGCATAGCATTCCAAAGGGCATCATACCATCCTGCACCACCTGTTGTCTGCAATTGAGTCAACGGTCCCACCAGCCTCAACGCCAAATTCAATCGCCGCCCCAAAGCCTTATCTTCATTAATAGGGTGATAAAGTCTCTCCAACGCAGGATGAGCGCGCAACACGTCCGTTCCATTCACATTATCCAGCCATCTAGCAAAACGCCGCAGCTCTATCTGAGGCATCACCGCCAGTCTGGCACATATGTCCACCGGTGTATTAAGATGAAAATATAATTCAAATTGATTCCAAATCGCGGGTGTAGCAGCAAAACCAGTCAAAACAGGTAACAACTGATTGGCCAAAAAAGTATTTCTAGCACGTAGCAGTTGCTCCGGCGTCCCAAAACGCTCCTCCAGCCTAGCCTCCACAAAATTATTCATGCCCACCACCGTGCCAGCCGCCCGACCTATATTTTCCAAATGCTCAACAATTTTTGTCGCCGGATCAGCATTCATATGAGCCACATTGGCGGAAGCACCGTAATGCCTATTACCTGAGAGTTCTTGTCCGTGGACGGCCCTATAAAGCTCACTGTCAATTCTTTCTTCACGTACCATCCTGGCCACCGGCAAATCACTGTTTCGGTGTACAGGCACGGCCATTTTCCAGGCCAGCAATCTAGCCACGCTCTCATTGACACCGGTCCTCATCAAATCAACCGTCTGAGCCGCCAAAGCCGCTTCTTGCTCATAAACAGCATTGTCATTGGCAGCCTGCAGTAAAACTCTTTCTGAATTTTCACCAGCCACCCCATGTATGGGGTGATGCAGTGGCAAAGTAGGTTGGCGCACATGTCTCGGCATACTCTTCTAATTAAATCCCACTATTATAGCATTTTTAAGCAAATTTCGGAAGCCCCTGAAGATCACTCACAAATCCCTTTCCAGCCGTCTCAACCTACGCTATCATGGGCCCCGTCCGGCAAAAATCAATGTTCGTTGATGAGTTTAGCAGCTATTTTAGCCAAGATCTCACCTCACCTTGATACAACCTGAACACAGCACACAATATCCTTAGTACCATACTATACAATAAATTATGAATATTTCAATAGAAAAGCTAAAAAGTTCTGAAGTAAAAATCACCGTAGAACTCTCCGAATTGGACATGGAAACCTATCGACAAAAAGCCTTGGAACGCCTGGCTGGACAAATTAATGTCAAAGGCTTCCGCCCGGGCAAAGTCCCTCTCTCTGTCGCCGCCGAACAACTCAGCCCCCAGGCCGTCCTGGCCCAAACCATTGATTTGGCCATTCCACCGACTTATATCGAAGCTATTAATCAAGAAAAAATCGAGCCAATCAGCCGCCCCCAGGTAAAAATCCTCAGCGAAACACCTTTTAAATACGAAGCCATTGTCGCTGTCTATCCAGAGGTAAAAGTTAAAGATTATCAAAAAATCCAGCTCACCCCCGAGCCCACCACAGTCACTCCAGAACAGCTGCAGGCAGAGCTGAAAACCCTACAAACTCATCACGCTACCTACTTAGACATCACCGACCGTCCAGCCCAGCTTGGCGATCGAGCTGAAATAGATTTTGAAGGATTTGATAATGGCGGAGCCCCTCTAGATGGCACCAAAAGCAAAAATCATCCGGTTATCCTGGGAGACAAAGGTTTTGTTCCAGGATTTGAAGAAAATATCATTGGACTGAAAATTGGTGAAAGCAAGGAATTCACCGTTACTTTCCCCGCTGACTATTTCCACAAACCTTTCCAAAGCAAAGAAGTTAAATTCAAAGTCACCCTGAATCGCCTGGAACAACGCAACCTGCCCCCACTCGACGCTGAATTGATCAAAAAAATTACTGGCCGTGAGTTATCCCAGAGCGAATTTGAAAGCGAAGTTCAAAAAAATCTCCAACGCCAAGCCGAACAAAATGAGAAAAACCGCCTGGAAGGTCTGCTTCTAGAACAAATCGAAGCAAAAACAGAAGTTGACCTGGCTCACAGTTTAATCGAAGAAGAGGTTCATTATATGTTGGAAGAGCAAAAACAGAATTTCCAAAACAGGGGAGTTAAATGGGAAGATTATCTCAAAGCCACTGGCAAAGACGAAAAAACTCTACACGATGAAGCTCATCCAGAGGCTGAAAAACGTCTGCGCCTGCGTTTCGGTGTGCAGGAAATTTTCAAACTAGAAAAAATCGAAGTCACTGATGCCGATTTAGAGGCAGCTCTCCAGGATGAATTAAAAATATTTGCATCCATCAATTATCAGCCTAAAATAGAAGAGCAGGAAATGATTAAAACCCGTCTGCGCAATAAGCTCAAAATGGAAAAACTTATTGCCACTTTCCTCAAAAAATAGCCACAAAATAACCATCAAAACCCATGAAAACCTTTTTACTCTCGGCCACCATCTTGGTTTTCGTACTGCTTTTGATTGTCTTTTTCCAAAACCTGCCTAATTCTGCCAATGGTCTGTGGATTTTATTTGTTCAATTTGATCAAAACAGCACAGCCTCCCTGGCTATCACGGCTCTGGCCGGTCTGGGGTTTTTGGCCGGATCACTGAGCACCATGCTGATAGTCAATCTCATTAGTGAAGGCAAAAACGACGAAGCTCCCGGAGGATCAAACTGGTAAAAGGGCGGCCAGACGACATTTCCCTTGTTTTTCGCATTAAAAAATTATACATTAACGGCGGCTGAATAAATCTTGTGATCAGCGCCGCCATGCTCAAACATCTTTTTACTTCCACTACCAGGGTTAAACTGCTCACTATTTTTTTGCTCAATCCTGATCAGGAATTTTTCATCAGAGAATTAACCCGCGAGCTGGGCGAGCAAATCAATTCCATCCGCCGCGAATTAGACAATCTCAAAAAAATGGGTCTTTTGCGTAGTAAAGAAAAAAATCGTAAAAAGTTTTATGTAGTGAACAAAAATTTTCTGCTATTCAATGAGCTCAAATCTATCATTGTTAAAGGAATCAGCAACAAAGACGAAATCACCAAACGCATCGCCAGATTTGGTCAGGTGGACGTACTGATTTTCGCCGGCCTTTTTGTCAATCGCGAATCTCTGATCGACCTGCTAATAGTCGGCAACATCGACAAAGAAAAATTGGAAGAATATTTAAACAACGAACTGGATACCTCCCGCCCCATCCGCTTCAGCGTCATGAGCAGCGACGACTACCTCTACCGCCGCAAATGCCACGACAAATTCCTCACCGACCTTCTAGACAGCCCCGACAATCTAATCACCATCAACAAATTGGATGGGGAGATGTGAAGAATCAGCTTGCATTTTTCGCATTCTTTACATAATATACCACGGCTAAATTACATATTGTTTTAAGTTTTACCCGTCATGACTAATCTCATCATTCAGCAACTGGAAAAAAAGCATATCAAAGCCGAAAATCCAGAAATCCGCGCAGGCTATACTGTCAAAGTACATCAGAAAATCAAAGAAGGCGACAAACATAGAATTCAAGTTTACGAAGGCCTGGTTATCGCTGTCAATCATGGACATGGTGCCAGCAAAACCATGACCGTACGCAAAGTGGTCGAGGGCATTGGTGTGGAAAAAATCTTTCCCATCAATTCTCCCAATATTGCCAAAATTGAAGTAGTCAAAATCGGTAAAGTTCGCCGAGCCAAACTATACTACATGCGTACAGTGACCGGTAAAGCCGCTAGACTGAAAGAAATCATGGTCAGTACCGGTGAAGGTAGTAAAAGTGGTAAACACACTGCAAAATCAGCAGAGGCCGTGGTAGAAGAACAAGCCTCCACAGAGACAATGACTGAAGCTGAACAAACCACTATAGATAGCAGCGCCATCTAAAAGTCAGCAAAAAATCCATATCAAACCGCTATAAAATCGTCCAAAAAATCCAGTATAGCAGCCAAATTATCCGACAAAATCATTGTCGCCGGACTGGATGAAGTCGGCCGCGGCCCCTGGGCCGGACCGATTATTGCCTGTGCCTACATCGAAATCACGCCAGTGACCGACGTGAAAATCACCGATTCCAAAAAGATGAATGAGGCCCAGCGTGAGTTGGCCTATGGTAAATTGATTAAATCCGGTCATGTGGGGCTGGGACAGGCCACACCCACGGAAATCGATCAGCTGGGCCTGGCCAAAGCCAATCGTCTGGCATTTCGCCGAGCTTTGGAAAATCTCCCCCTGCGCCCCGACATGGTGCTCATCGATGGCAAAGATAAAATCGACCCAGCCAGCGTGCTGCACATACCTTTCAAAACTATTATTGGTGGTGATTTATCCATACGCGCTATTTCCTGCGCCTCCATCATCGCCAAAGTCACCCGCGACCGCCTGATGATCAAATTGGCCAAAAAATATCCACAATATCAATTCGAAGACCACAAAGGCTATGGCACGGCCAGTCATCGCAAATTATTACGCCAACACGGCGCCACCGCCATACATCGCCACAGCTACAAGCCAGTACAAATGCTGATGCAAAGCAGTTTAGTGGAGTAAAAAGGCGGGTATAATCATTCAGAAAAGCGGCTTCGCAAAACATCCTCATGCCGGAAAAATTCATAACTGTATTTTAACTTGGCTTTATGCAAAGCATGAACCACCTGATCCTGCTCTTTTTCCAAATAATTAAAAGATTTTTTTAATTCCTCCAAAGTTAAGCTTTTATAATCCAAAGCAAACTTTTCCAAACCAATAGTGGCAATAAAATCCCGCACTTTTTTACTATAAGACAGGCCTAAAAAAGGCCGCCCCGTGAGCACAGCAAAAATTACTGAATGCAGGCGCATACCAATTACATATTTACTATCCCGAATAATTTGCAAGGCTTCAGTAAAATTAGCCGGTTCAAGCATGCTGAAGCCAGCCGCATTTTCATCCAAATGCTGGCGAATTTTTTCATAAATTTTTCTATCATCGGTCTGGCAAGTCTGAAAAGGCACAAAAACAGTTTCCAAATCTTTTTCCACGCGTAACCAAATTATCAATTCAGCAATTATTGACTGCATTTTTTCATCCCGCGCGACTGACCAAGAACGCAAACTCAGAACCACGCGTTTTTTTGCAGGCTTAAGCGACTTTTTAGACACTACAGAACTAGATTCATAACCTATAGCATAAGCAGCATCAGCCAACACCTGCACATTTTTCACTCCCAATTCTTTTAATAAATCAGCCGATTGTGTGTCACGCACAGTCACTTTAGCCGCCCTCCGAAATACCCAGCCAGTCAAATCCCTCGCCCAGCGCCGTCGCAGAGGCCCAACACTTTGCGCTACACAAAACACCGGTTTTCGCATTAGCCAAAACCACAAAAATTGTACAAACCATATCCAGACAGCCCGCGGATTTTCATCAGCAAAGAGTCCTCCACCACCCAACAAAATCAAATCCGCTCTAGCCACAGTCATCAAACTGCGCCAGCCAGCAGGGGAGAGGAAGTAGCGGAAAAACGAGCGCGCGCCGGCCGGGAAATGGAGAGTAGTCGAGACACCATGGGCTTTGGCCGTTTGTACTGGCGAGCTGCTCATCACAACCGCGCGCGCCCCCGGAAAAGTCGATTGAGTAAGCACCAAAAGCCCCGCCAAAATAGCTTCATCACCCAGATTAGTAGCTCCATAATTGCCACAAATGACTATTTTAGTAGGGGAGGGGGCCATGGTTGGAATACTATTACAATTTATAGAGAAGCCCAGCCACTTTAACTGAAAATCAGCATTTTTTCACTGCCCGAAGCACTACCACAAAATATTTCTTTGACAAATTTACAATACTATAGTTTAATTACACCCTGCCGGCCCTCTGCTTATAGATGAAATACTCCACCGGCCAGCTCGCCCTTTGATAAATAGGTTAATAATGTCCGTATCGCACCTACAATAGAAGAAAAGTCATCAGAAAAACATGCCATTTTTCTCCTGCTGCAGGTGCTTTACGGCATCAAGTTTTTAATTTCTCAAGAAAGGTTTTTCCTGCCGCGGCACGGTGCTGCGGTGGGAGAAAGTCACTGGATCGCGTTTTCCCTGGCCATGAACGGCAGGGAATAGGAGGAGATGATGAAGAGAGCTTTTCTAAGCCTGCTCGCGCTGCTGGCCATTCTGGCCGTCAGCTGCTGTGCGGGCCGCGCGTGGGCCGATGAGGTCTACGCGCATCAGTACGGCACCCCCGCGTCTACACAGTCGCCATGGGACTACCGCCTTCTTCCCACACATGGGTTGAAGGAGTGCGGTTTCTCCCTCCCGACCGACGCCGACGCGGGGGTGAATGGGGGGGTCCTTTCGGGGACTGCTCCAAACCTTCGGGTCGCCACCCAAGAGGGACACCCGGTCAGGCTCGTCCTGATCTGTCGTCGAGCATACTTCACCGACGAGCAGGGGCACCTGATCGTCGGTCCGGAAGTCAACTACTTCGGCCCCGGACAAGTGGAAATCATCGGCCAGGAGTGGCCGAGCGACCCCACCGTTCGGGGACATCACCCCCGCGGGAGGATGTGGACGGTTCCAGCCGGCCCCGCCGGCACCGAAACCACCTACACCCTCCGTGGCGGTGGCGACGTGCTCAACGTCACCATCGTCCCCTTCCGCGCCCCCGCCACCGTGAAGGACGTCGCCTATTACGTAGACCCCACCGCCCGACGAGCGGAAGAGGCCTACCAGGCGGCAACGGTGGACGGATGGAAGGAGCGGGTGATGAACGTCACCGGATCCTACATCCTCCACCTCGATTCGGCCGCCGGTGGCGGCAGTGACATCCACCAGGGTGTCGGTTCGGACCTCGACATCATGTTGGGGTCATCTTCAGAGGTCAAGTTCCTCACGGGCTTGACCGCCGAACTGGCTTTCCGGCAAAAGAAGGTCACCTCAGCGCCGTCCGCTCCGTCGAACGGGCGCAACCAGTTCGTGGACTGGAAAACAGTTTACATCGGCCCCAAGGCCGGCGTAAGCTACATGCCAGTCCCATGGTTCGAGCTCTCCGCCTGGGGCGGGCTGGGAGCTCTGATCTCGATCGACGGAACCCTTCCCGTGAGCCAGTTGGCAGACCGCCAGCTGTACATCGGGGAGGCCAAGACCGTCGCCGCCCTCGGCTATCGGGGAGCCGTCTGCCCACGTTTCGTCATTGGGGGGCACTTCCTCCTGGGGCCCTGCTTGGGCATCCAGGGGAATATCACCCCCCTCCCGGTTGCCCGAGGGCCCGAACAGGGCATCGGTAACGACGGAAGGAGCGCCCTCGTCCGCCAGGACGGGCACTTCTTCGACCTCCCCCTCATGCTCAGCCTGGGGGGACAGTTCTAAAGGCGCTCCATCAGGGACGCCTAAACCAAGGTTTCTAACGATCGGGCGTGGCGCTGACAACAGCAACCAATCACCACGCAACAGGCCACGCCTGATCAGAAAGGCAAATTAAGTGAAGATAAGGAAGTCATGGGTGGGCTGGGCCGTCGCCCTACCCACCATCGTCATCGGCCTCCAGGCCTGTGACGATCACCCCACGACGGAGTTCTGTTTGCTCACGGGCGACCCAGCCTGTGGCGAAGCCGGAACTCCGAACCCCGGCAGCTCGGACGGCGCAAGCCTCTCCGATACTGCCACCAGCGATGCAGGAGGCCCCACCGGGCCGGACGGTAGCGCATACAACTGCGCAACCGCCCCCGGCAACGGCGACCCCTGCACCACCCCCGACGGTC
Source organism: uncultured Candidatus Peribacteria bacterium (assembly GCA_964528305.1). Classification (GTDB taxonomy): domain Bacteria; phylum Patescibacteriota; class Gracilibacteria; order UBA1369; family UBA1369; genus CAZGSD01. The sequence goes on from CAZGSD010000002.1 coordinate 75,946, forward strand.
GTCCCGGCCGCTGGGGGTGTGCTGACGACGGCAGGTCTCTGACCTGCCACCCCACCGGGACCAACGACGGAGGCGGGCCCCCGCCCCCTCCGTACAATTGCGCGGATGATCCCGCGCTGCACTCCCCCTGCCGGGTGGGAGAGTGTAACGGCATCCGGGTCTGCGTTCAGCCGAACGCGAGCCCGGTCTGCCAAATCAGCCCCGGCGGATGCCCCGCCCCCGGCAGCGACGCCGGAGGCTCAGTGGACGGCGGCAGCACATACAATTGTGCGGCCGACCCCAACAACGGCACCAGGTGCAGCCTGGGGCGCGGCCAGTGCACTCGCACCGGCCGGCTCATCTGCACCCCCCGTGGGGACGACCTGCAATGCAGCGCCGTCCCCGGCCCGCCCACCACCGAGGTGTGCGGAAACGGCCTCGACGACGACTGCGACGGAGCAGTCGACGAGGCGCCCTGCATTGGCGGCCCCCCGCCGCCCTGCCCACCGACGTCGCTCGACCTCACGGTCTTGAGCGAGATCTCGCTGTTCAGCCTCGCCCCCGGCGAGACGACCAGCCGACGCGACAACCCGCTGATGATCAGGGTCCCCAGCGGCCCCACCCCCATCAGCTTCAGGTCCGACGGACGGATGACCATCACGGTCTCCACCGTCGTCGGCTCCCAGGCCACAGTCTGGGAAGCCCAGACCGGCGGAAGCGGCGACGTCGAGGCTCTCCTCGACGTCTTCTTCTGCCGGCAGGCCGGGATACTCCCCACTAACCCCACCGGGTGCAACCCGGTAAGCATCGGAGATAGGGGAGGGGCCCCGTATCTAGCAGCACTGCGCATCGATTGGCAATGCTGGCTCATGGGCGGGGCCTTTTGCCCGCCCACCCTCAGCGGGGTACCCATCCCGCGCGACCTCTTCGTTCAGAAGGGCATCGCGCGAGTGGGCGCCCCGGTCTCTCTCCCGCCCGGCAGGCACTACGGGGTGATCTCACCCCCGCCCGTCTGCCGCTAAACCGGATGGCCACAGCTCGAGTCCCCACCAGGATTCGCTGTAGCCCATCCCATGCCCCACACCGATGTCGCCCCCACCCCATCCTTCACGGGATGGAGTGGGGAACCAAGCGACATGAACTCAGCCGTGTAGCGCCCCACTTCTAAAACTGCTCAGCAGTCAAAGAGGCGGCCCGCGCTCCAGCCAGAGTTTCCCCTTTGCCCCCGCCGACCTTCACCGGTCCGCGGGGGCTCTTTTAATTATTGAGCTTTTTTACTTTTCCACCTCTACTTTCATCTCCATCGTTTCCTTTTCTATCTTCAAACCGCCACTCACTCTCTCCGGCAAAACAGGATTCAAAAGAAACTCTACTTCCAACATACGCAACAAATACTCCCCATAACCACTCTTCAACTGCCGCCCGGCCAACATCTTCACCTGATCAGCATCAATATATCCCATCCGATAAGCCACCTCCTCTATACAGCCAATTTTAATGCCCTGCCTTTTCTCAACAGTATAAACAAAATTCGCCGCCTGCATCATCGAATCAAAAGTACCAGTATCCAGCCAGGCCACGCCTCTATCCATCACCTGGACCTGAAGCCGCCCTCGCCTCAAATACTCCATACTCACATCAGTAATTTCATATTCCAAACGCGCACTTGGCTTCAAGTTTTTCGCTATCGACACGACATCATTATCATAAAAATAAATACCAGGCACCGCAAAACTAGATTTAGGCTGCACAGGTTTTTCCTCTAAAGACACTGCTCTACCAGTAGCATCAAATTCCACCACACCATAACGCTCCGGATCTGCTACATGATAAGCAAATACCATACCACCATCCGGATCAGTTGAAGCTTTCAATAACTTCTCCACCCCCGAACCATAAAAAATATTATCACCCAAGATCAGGCATACTTTATCTTTATCAATAAATTTCTCACCAATCACAAAAGCCTCAGCCAACCCACGCGGTTCAGCTTGAATCGCGTATTCAAAACGGCAACCAAGCTGGCTACCATCTCCCAACAATTGCTTAAAAATCCCATTGTCATGTGGCGTGGTAATAATCAAAATCTCCCGAATACCAGCCGCCATCAATGTAGACAACGGATAATAAATCATCGGTTTGTCATAAATCGGCATCAATTGCTTACTAACAGCCAATGTAATTGGATGCAACCTTGTCCCAGTTCCACCAGCTAAAATTATTCCTTTCATAAGAAAAAGTAGGTCAAAGCCGGCTGATTATGCCATAAAACAGTCCATACAGCCACCCGGCCACCCACAAAAACCTTGACTCAACCTAAAAAATCCTGCAAAGCATCCTTCCACCCCCGCAGAGCCGGCAATTTAGTATTGAGTAACACCGAGTGTTGAGGCCTCTGGGCTGGAGCCTTCCAATCCAAATAAGAACAAGGTTTAACCAACTCAGCATCATACCCAGCCGCAGCTAGTAGCACACGGGCCAAATCATACCAATTAGTCGCACCTTCATTCACTATATGATAAATACCCGATTCATATTCATTACATTCCACCAGCCATTTAACCTGCCTGGCTAAATCCACAGTATAAGTCGGACAAGCCCATTGATCAGTAATCACAGGAAAACTTTCTCCACGCCGCGCGTTATCAAGCAATTTACCCAGTAAATTCACCCCATGCTTCCCAAATAAATAAGAAGTTCTAATAATAAAATATTTTCCTTCTTCATGATCACTCCCATAATCCGCTTCCATTTCATCCATCAATAGTTGCTCTCCCAGTAATTTACTTCGTCCATAAGCATTGAGCGGATGAGGCTGAGCATCTTCAGTATATCCACGCGCATTTCGCCCATCAAAAACATAATCCGTACTAAAATGCACCAACACCACCCCAAAATCCCGACAAATTTTGGCCAATGCCCCCACAGCGCGCCCATTAATCATATTGGCCAATTCCTCCTCACTCTCAGCTTTATTGACATCCTTATAGGCCACAGCATTGATCACTACGTCCGGTTGCGCATTCAAAATAGCTGCCCGCACGGCCTCGCTATTAGTAATATCCAAATCTTCCCGCCCCAAAGCCACGAAATCCCTGTCATGAAAAACTTCCTGCAAATCTCGCCCCAGCATGCCATTTTTACCCAATATCAGATAGCGCATAACAGATGAATTTATTTGGAATAATAAAACATCAAATCTTCCATCAGCTTATCCATCTGCACCATTTTCGGCTCCTCCTCTCGACGCTCTTTCCATTCAACTTGCCCAGCTCCCAAAGTTCGCTCACTCAAAACTATACGCACTGGTATACCAATCAAATCAGCATCGCTGAATTTCTTGCCCGCTCGTTCATCTCTATCATCATACAAAACCTCAAATCCAGCATGCAGTAAATGATGATATAATTCATCCGCTGCTTTCACTACTTCTTCTTTCACCCCGAGTGAAACCAAATGCACCTGAAATGGCGCCACATTTTTTGGCCAAATAATTCCTTTTTCATCATGACAGGCTTCCACTATGGTCCCCACTAGACGCGTCGTACCAATACCATAACATCCCATCACAGCCGGACGCTGATTGTTATGCTCATCCACAAAAAAAGCTCCAAAATCCTGAGAAAATTTAGTACCTAATTTAAAAATATTACCGGCCTCCACCCCCTTGGCTTCCACCAATTTATCTCCTTCATATTCAGTTTGGCCCTCTTTCATAATCTCCGCATTAAAAGCCACCTGATGTTTTTTGCTGATGTAAATTTTATCCTCACCCGCTTCAGTCAAAACCTGGAATTCATGAGAATATTTATCAGTAAAAGAGCCCCCAGAAGACTGCACCACATAAGCCTCCAAGCCACAACGGGAATAAATACGCAAATAGGCTTTTTTCACCTCTTCATAATACAAATCCAAATCTTCTTCAGACACATGAAAACTATACATATCTTTCATGCCAAATTCTCGACCACGCAGCACACCAGATTTCGCCCGTGGCTCATTGCGAAATTTATTTTGAATTTGATAAAGCGCCAAAGGCAAATCTTTATAGGAATGAAAAAATTTCTGGGCCAGGGGAGTAATCACCTCCTCATGACTCATACCTAATACGAAATCTCTATCCCCATGCCCCTTGGTCCAATACAAAGTGTCACGACAAGTCTCATCGCGCCCAGTAGCCTTCCAAATATCCACAGGTTGCAAGGCCGGCATCAAGAGTTCCTGCCCAGCAATCAGATTCAATTCCTCTCTAATAATTTGATGTATTTTATGTAAAACCCGCAGTCCCAAGGGCAAAAAAGTATAAATACCAGCTGCCAATTGATCCACAAAACCGGCCTGAGCCAAAAATCGAGCATTAGCCGTCTCCGCATCTTTTGGAGGAGTAGCCAAAGTTTTGCCACCGAATAACTTGGAATATCTCATAAATTTATTGATTAACTTTATTTTTCTTGAAACCACTCTTTTTAGCCGAATTGAATTTTTCAGATTGCAAACCAGCAGGGTTTTTATCACGCACAAAATTCAACATTCGCCCCTCCGTCGCTTTCACCCAGTCAACATTTTTCTGATACCACTCAAAAGTCATTTTCATACCATCTTCAAATTTCACACCAGGCTTCCATCCCAAATCACGCCCAATTTTCGAAGGATCAATCGCATATCTTCTGTCATGAGCCCTCCTATCCTCCACAAATTTAATCAGCCCAGCATCCTTCCCCAAAAAATTCAAAATCAGCCCGGCAATCTCCAAATTATTTTTCTCATTATGCCCACCAATATTATAAATTTCTCCATAATTATTACTGGAAACTATCAAATCTATCGCTCGACAATGATCCAGCACATAGAGCCAATCACGCACATTCAAACCATCTCCATATATCGGCAGAGGCTGATTTTGCAAAGCATGTTTGAAAAAGAACGGAATCACTTTTTCCGGAAATTGATATGGCCCATAATTATTGGAACAACGACTGATAGTTACCGGAAATTGATAAGTTTCATAATAAGATCTCACCAATAAATCCGCAGAAGCTTTTGCCGCGGCATAGGGACAGTTCGGAGCCAGGGGAGTCTCTTCAGTAAAAAAATGCGAAGAATTATCACCCAAATCTCCATACACCTCATCAGTAGAAATTTGATGATAACGCTTCACTCCATACTCTCTAGATGCACACAGCAAATTATGAGTACCAACAATATTGGTTTCCACAAAAATACCCGGCTCCAAAATACTTCTATCCACATGCGTTTCCGCCGCGAAATTAATCACCAAATCAAATTTTTCTTCCGCAAACAAATCATGAACAAAAGAGCGATCAGCAATATCTCCACAAACAAATTTAACTTTTTCCAAATCAATCAAACTTTGAATATTGGGCAAATTCCCGGCATAGGTAAGTTTATCCAACACCACCACGCGATCATCGTCATATTTATCCACATGATAATGGACATAATTGGATCCAATAAATCCCGCCCCACCTGTGATCAACACCTTTCTAGTCATGAATCTCAGCTATTAATATATTTTTCATACTCCTGCAAATCCAAAATATATTTGGATTTATCATAATGCATATTGCACAGAGTAAACATTACTGAATTTTCAGTAAAATCACAAAACTCTCTCCACAAATCGCCTTTCAATTCCAAAACATCAGTTGGCCCATTTAATTCCACTTCAAACCAGTTCTTACCATCATATAACTTAGCCAAACATTTCCCTTGGGCCATGACATAAAATTTTTTCTCTCCTTTAACACAATGTCCACCACGAGCCAGTTTGGTATCAGTAACCCAATAAGATCTTTTAATCTGCCAATCCACAATCTCATCCAATTTATCAAAAACTGTCAAATCACCCCGCGCATCCGTGGCCGTAGCCAATCGATGTTTAACAAATAAATCCCTGCTCTCCATCTAAAATTCAATTAAAGAGTTCGAATCTTTTTATCCATGCGATAGGGGATTAAAACATCTCCCACTTCCAATTTCAAATTACCAGTAATTTTCAAACCACACTCTGATCCCTCTTTCACCTCATGCTGGGCATCCTGATTTTTCTGCAGAGAAGCAATAGTGGTTTCCCCAAGCAGTTCTTCTCCACGCATCACTCGCACTTTCAATTTATTCTGCACCAAACCAGACTTCACATAACACCCGACAATCATTTCTTTTTTCTTGCTGAAGAAAATCTGTTTCACTTCCACTTCACCCAAAATCATTTCAATAAATTCTGGTTCCAACAAACCATTCAAAATCTTACGTATATCATCCAGTAATTTATAAATAATATCATAATGTATCACCTCCACATTCTCCCGCTCCGCCACAGCCATCACATTACTATTAACTTTAACATGAAAGCCCATCACTATAGCGCCAGAAGCAGCCGCCATCATCACATCAGATTCAGTGATATCTCCCACACCGGATAGAATAATTTTCGTGCCAACATCTTCATGTTTGATCTCCGCTATGGAGTGCTTCAACGCCTCCAAACTACCGCTAGTATCAGCTTTCAAAACAAGTTTCAAAGTTTTTAACTGACCGGAACTAATGGCGGAAATAATTTCACCCACACCACGTTCACGCTGCTGTGTCTTACGTAAATCCTTAATTGTAATAGCTCTCATGCGGGCAGTACGCTCATCAGGCACCACCTGTACTATATCTCCACTCACGGCTTTTTCAGTCAAACCAGCTATCAACACTGGTGTTGATGGCCCCGCACTTTTAATTTTATTTCCCAGATGATCCAACATCACCTTGATTCTGCCATATCCCTCACCAATAACGATATTATCCATCATCCGAATAGTACCAGTATTAACTATAATGGTAGCCACTGGGCCCAAACTATTATCCAAATTAGCCTCAATCACCGTACCAACCCCCTCACGATTGGGATTAGCCTTCAAATTTGCCATATCAGCCATCAAAAGCAGCATGTCCAAAAGCTCCTGCACTCCCTTGCCAGTTACAGCTGAAACAGGGACTATGACCGTAGAGCCCCCCCATTCCTCCGGAATCAGCTCAACACCAGCCAAATCACCCTTCACTTTTTCTATATCAGCATTAGGTTTATCAATTTTTGTAATTGCCACCATCACAGGCACTTTAGCGTCACGCGCGTGCTGTAAAGCCTCCAGTGTTTGAGGCTTAATACTCTCGTCCGCAGCCACGACCAAAATAGCTATATCCGTCACTTTAGCTCCACGCGCACGCATAGCGGTAAAAGCCTCATGTCCGGGAGTATCCAAAAAGGTAATTTTACGTCCATTATTTTCCACCTGATAGGCGGCAATATGCTGCGTGATCCCTCCAGCCTCCTGCTCCACAATATGGGTATTTCGTATATAATCCAAAAGCTTGGTTTTACCATGATCCACATGCCCCATAATCACCACAATAGGCGGTCTCTCCACCAGTACAGAACTATCATGTTCTTTCATCAATGACTCCAGATTACCAGTAAACAAATCCTCAGCCGAAGCCACGCTTTGACGTTTTTTAATCTTTACTTTCAAATCCTCGGCAATAATCATAGCCGTATCAAAATCAATCTGTTGATTGATATTGGCCAAAATGCCATTTTTCATCAACTCACCAATGATTTTCGCTGCCCCCAAGCCACTTTTTTCCGCAAATTCTTTTACTGAAATAACATCGGGAATCTCTACTATGCGATTAGGATCATATTTGACCGTATTACTGATGGTGGAAGCACGTTTTACCTGAGGCCTGGCCGCTTCTTTACCAGCCATTTTCTTGCGCTGACTTTGTACTATCTCTCTTTCTCTTTCTTCAGCGATAATTTCATCATATAGTTCAGCGGTATCCTTGGGCCCATGATCCTCAGCCATTCCAAGCACCTCATCAGCCACGGTAGTATCAATTTTTTTCTTAGGCTTAACCTGTTTTACCTTATCCCGATTAACTTTCTTTTCAAAAACAGGCTTTTCTTTTTTCTGCTTTTTTTCTTCTTCATAAGGCAGTGGTTCGGGCTTTGAAACAGCAGCAGGTTTTTCAAAAATAATAAATTTAGCTGGTTTCGCAGCCTTGCTCTGGGGGGCCGCAACCGGTTGAGCAACCTGTTGAGAGACTTTAGCAGCAGGTTTAGCCACGACAGCTGGAGTTGCTTCCCCACGCTTAACAGGTTTTTCAGCTTTTTTAACAGTAGCTTTAACCGGCTGTTTTACTGTTTTAGCCTTGGTTTTTACAGTTTTTTCCTCTTTTTTTCTTTCATCAACCTTTTTCTGGAAATATCCAGTCAAAAGTTTAGCCAATTTGGCATCCACAGTACGGGCCGTGGGGTTGAGATTATGACCAAGTTCTTTGGCCGCAAAATGTATATCTCTCACCGAGACATAGCATTCCTGAGCAATATCAATAAGTAAAACTTCGTTTTGTTTGGAGTTGACCACGTTTTTCGGGGTTTACAGTAGAAAAGCGCCTCAAGTTTAGTGTTTAGTTGGAAAAAAGTCAAAAATTATGCTAAAATAAAAGGATTTTCAACGATTAAATGGTCAAATATGAACATCACCCCTCATCACCAGTTTTCCACAGATAAATTTAGCCCCAAAAGGCTGGTTTTTCAGTCACAGGAAAAACCACATCAAGAAGTGAAAAATTTTATCATCAAAGAAAAAAAGACGTTAAAAAGGGCTGGTGACAAGGTAAATGAGTCTGGACAACAGCGATTAAATTTGATCAAGAATTTAAATCAACGTCTCGCTCCCATTCAGGAGGAAAATCACAATTTTCAAAAATTCTTGAAACAAATGAACGATCAAATGCATAGTCAGGGACTTTCACAGCTAACTCAAACCTTTCACTGCCTCGGAGAGGATATAGAAATAACCATGCAGGCCAACAATCAATATGAAGCAAAAAATAATCAGCAACTCATTGATTTTTTACCCTGGGCTTTGCAAAAGAAACAGCAAAATCTAAACAATAATGCTTAAATCTAAATCTCACATCTTTCGTGAAAATAGATTAGTTTTCCTGAATGAAAAGCCGGCAGGCAGTCCTTCCGAATCCACCGAAAAGCCTACCAGTCCAGGCGAAAGCCTACTTGCTAAAGCCAAAAAGCGTTTTACTGAAGCCAAACAGGAGGCCTTTAAAAGTGTCCAAGCATTTCTAAAACCATCTCTAGAAAACACACCTCCAAAACCCACCGCCACCGCAGAAGTTAAGCCGCCCACCCCCCAACCAGAAGCCCTCCCCAAACTACCAGAAAAACCAACTGGTCTTCACATAGATGCCCAAAAAACCCAAATAAACCCGGACAAAAAAGAAGTAACTCATCATTTCCAATTCGGCGATGATAAAAAAATCTCCGGCCACATCACCATGCCAACCGATAGCACACCCGACGGCAAAACAACTTATGTCTTCCACTATAGCGATCATCCCGATCAGCAAGATAATAAAGACCTGCTGACACAAATACAAAAACACCGCGACAAATTAGGCAATACCGTGGTCATCACCCTGCAAACACCTACAGGTGAAACCGTAGTCGATGGGAAAAAAGTCGAGAGCCTAACTCATTTACTAGGCAGCTTGGAAGCCTTTCAAAAACAGGCACAAAACGATCCACGCCTCAAGGGACTGCAATTACCGGTTAGCAGAGCCAGTAATATCTTTCATCTAGCCTCCACTCCAGAAGATCAGACCAAAGCCGCCAGCTTACTAGACAATCTCCTCAAAAAATCCCCACCAGACAGTAGATTCACCAAAGACACCCGCCCACACGATCTCAAGGGATTTATCAAAATACTAGAACAGGCCAGCCAAAATCCACCTCCAGTCTCACGACCAGAACATACAACTAATAGATCATATTCTGGAAGCAGAAACACTCCAATTAGTACACCAAGTAGTACTAACTATAGTCAAAGTGCAGCCGCTAGCTCATCGTCCCCCCAAAGCAATCCAAGTACAAGTAGCAATCCAGATGCCCCCATATCTACACCTCACTTAGCGCCAACTAGTTCCAATGAACACCCAGTTGAAACGCCCGCCGGCCATGTTGACAAAGCCCTAGTACTCGGCGACTCTATCATGGCTGGTGCTGAGCGCGGTCTCAAAATCAATGATTATCGTGCCCCCCAAATAAGTAGTGAAAAAGATCGCCCCAAAGCAGCACAAAACTTAAGCGCAGAAATAGATCAACGTGCCGTCGGCGGCTGGGCCACCAATCAAATCTTAGCGCTTTTTAATAGAATGGATCAGGCAGGCCGCCTAGAACGCTATCATGGACAAAGCTTAGTACTTAATGGGGGAGTGAATGATTTAGCCAATGGCCGCACAGCTGACGAAATTCTCAGCAATTTTCAAAAAATCTTTACCCTAGCAGCCAAACACAATATACGCGTCTATTGCTGTACCATACTACCATTCAAAGGTGCCGACGGCTGGAAAAATTCTCTCAAAAACGGTTATGAGACAAAAGAAAATTATCGCCAAACCATCAACACTCGACTAACAGCACTCGCTGCATCCGACGACCCAGCCCGCCCATATCGCGTCATCGAGTTGCACAAACCTCGTTCACAAGGTGGATTAGCCGACGATAATGATCCACAAAGCTTAGCTCCAGAATATGCTGGTGGAGATAAACTACATTTATCCGGAAAAGGTAATACTGCCATGATCAAAGCTATTCAAGACATCATAGGTATGCCAATTACCCCACAGGATAAAACCACCGAGAATCTTCCTATTGGCCCAACTCGCGCCGTCAGCGCCAAAGAATACGGCCCCAGCGATGTTCAAGCCTGCGAAGCATACAAAGCAGAGATATTAAGAAGTGCCAATCCCAACAGTCACATCGGCGAAAAACGCCGCCTGCACGGCAATTTAGTCATGGTAGTGGCCTGGCACCAAAACCACACCGGCCAATGGGGAACACCATCTTATCAAGAAACCCCCGGCCAACATATCGGCGTACAACTAGAAAAAGAAGTATAGAAACAAATAAAAAGACACCTCGTCGACTTTGGGGTAGGGGCCCTTCGGAGACGAGGCGTCTTTTTATTTGCTTCTTGCAGAATACTATTTAGCCGCCTTCTTTTTCACAACTTTCTTCACCGCTTTCTCCTCCTTCACTTCTTCCTCAACTTCTTTTTCTTCATCAGCCTCAGCAGCCTTCTTTGCGGATTTTTTAGGCTTGGCTCCATCGTCAGTCAAAGCTTTGATAGAAAGTCCAACTCTATGCTCCTCTGGCTCAATAGCAATAACCTTGGCCTTCACTTTTTCACCAACAGTCAAAACCTTAGCCGGATCAGTTACTTCTTCACTTGAAATTTCACTGACATGTATCAAACCATTAATATCATCGCTAAGTTTAATAAAAGCCCCAAAAGGAGTAATACGATTAATTTCACCTTCCACTACAGTACCGATTTCATAATTTTTAGCAGCTTCCAACCATGGATCTTCGGTTAGTCTCTTCATGGAAAGAGAAATTTTATCTCCCTCGACTCCAATAACCATTACTTTTACATCTTCACCGAGACGGCCATAGTCCAATGGGTTTTTAACATGCCCCCAAGCTATTTCCGAAATATGCACCAAACCTTCTAATCCATTGAAAGCCACGAAAATACCGAATTTAACCACGCCACTGATACGACCAGTAACAGTATCTCCAACCTTTAGATCGCCTAAAGCAGATTGACGTTGTTCTTCCATGGCAGCTTTTTCAGACAGAATCAACTTGCCATTATCTTTATCTATATTGATAATTTTCACACGGAATCTCTTGCCCACCAATTCCTGCAATCTAGTCAAAATCTGATTGGAATCAGCTCCGTTTACACGAGGGTAATGCATAGGTGCCAATTGTGACACCGGGATAAACCCTTTAATACCATCTATATCCAGCAGTAAACCACCTTTATTAGCTTCACTGGCAGACACTTCAATAACCAGACCCTTTTCAAAAGCATCACTGAATTTCTTCCAAGTCTTTTCCTGAGAAGCTTTACGTAGAGACATCACGATATATCCCTCTTCATTTTCCCCATCTATTACATAGGCAGAAACCTGATCCCCAACATTCAAGGACTTCAATGTATCCAAACTATCTTTAGCCTCACGTCCACTGATCATACCAACGGCTATACCACCGACATCCACCAGAATTTTATTCTTATAAATAGCAATAACCTCGCCTTCCACCAATTCACCGGGTAGCGGCAATTTAAAATCTGGAATCTGAGCTAGAAACCCTGTATCTTCTGTTGCGACTTTACTCATTCTAATTTTGGCCCCCTCGGTGTTATAGTGTAAAACCTGCCGGTGACAACCATCTGGCCAAATCCGTATCACCATCCAGGCCCAGCCAGTTTAAAACCCCTAAGCCCATCACGTCAAGCCTATTTTAAAGCAAAACATTATGAGCAAATCCCACGCCACCAATTTTCGTTTTTTCCTACGTCACAGCGTCATCCCATCACATATCGAAGTTGGCACACAATTTGGCTTAAACACAGACGTCGAACCCGAAATTTTCCATCAATTAAGCAAAGTCTTTCGCTGTCAGACTGGCCAACCGGTAATTTTAATCAATCAACTGGAGTTCCCAACCACTTCATTACTGAACACTGAATATCGCTTTATTATCAGTATAATCAGTAAAAAAAGTCTCACCCTGGAATTACAAAAAATCCAGCCACTCTCAGCAAAATTGGCATCCCCACTGCATTTAGCCCTTTGCCTGCCCAATAAACCAGCTAAACTCGACTTCATTTTGGAAAAAGCCACAGAACTTGGGGTTAACTCCATCACATTAATCAAATCAGCCCTCAGCAATTTTAATCACCAAGTCAATTTAGACAGATTAAACAGTATAGTAATAGAAGCCGCCGAACAGTCCGAACAAAACCGTCCACCTCGCCTAGATTTGATTCTAAATGGCCTCACTCCTTTTCTAGAAAAATTACCAACCAACTGTTTAGTTGGCCTGGAACGAGCAGCAGGGGACACTCCATCACTACTAGATTTACCCGTCAGCCAAGAAACCACACTTTTAATCGGTCCTGAAGGGGGATTCAGCCCCGCCGAACGTCAGCAAATCCTATCGTCCCCAGCCCAAAGCTTCCACCTCGGCGCTTCCATCTTGAAATCCGAAACCGCCACCCTGCTCAGTCTGGGCATTGTGGCCATAAAGCTCCAGTAGGTAAAATCCGAAAGGACAGAAAGAGAATACAGCTTGCCTCCGAAGGGCCTCTACCCCAAAGTCGGCAAGCTGTATTCTCTTTCTGTCTGAGCTCATTTACACTTATACGGTCTTCTTCACCCGAGCTGCCACCTTCTTCTGCACCTTCTTGCGCAAAACCAATTCCTCACCATCCCGCTCGAGTAATACGGTATCACCTTCATTAATAGTCTCATTCAACAAACCTTCAGTCAGTTGGTCCTCAACCAATTCCTGCACCTTTCGGCGCACCGGACGAGCCCCATACTCAGGGTCGAAACTCAGTTCAGCCAAACGGTCCAAAGCCGCGTCAGTCCACTCCAATTTAATCTTTTTAGGCTCAATTCTAGCCTGTAATTTCGCTAGATGAAGCAAAACGATGTCTTTAATATTTTGATGCGTCAAAGCTTTAAACACCAAAGTTTTATCAATTCTATTCAAAAATTCCGGACGGAAATGCTTTTTCAAATCTTCCAGCACATCGGTACGCAATCTTTCATAATCCTGTTCAGCTTTGGTTAATTCAGTAACATTTAAATTAAAGCCAATTGGAGCCGCACTTTCCGTAAGTCTCTTTGATCCAATATTGGTAGTCAAAACTATAATGGTATTCTTGAAATCAATCACCCGCCCCTTAGCATCAGTCAAACAACCATCTTCCAGTATTTGCAGCAGCAAATTAAAGACATCCGGATGCGCTTTCTCAATTTCATCAAACAACACCACGGCATAAGGTTTACGACGTACAGCCTCAGTCAATTGGCCACCCTCCTCATACCCCACATAACCAGCGGTAGCACCCACCAGCCTGGAAGTATTATGCCTTTCCATAAATTCACTCATATCTATCTTGATCAAAGCCTCCTTGTCATTAAACACCTCCTGGGCCAAAGCCTTAACCAGCTCAGTTTTACCAATACCAGTCGGCCCCATAAAAATAAATGAGCCAATCGGACGTTTTTCGTCAGCCACTCCCACACGTGAACGACGTATAGCCTGGGAAACTGCTTTCACAGCTTCATCCTGGCCAATAATACGTCCATGCAATCTTTCCTCCAGATTGAGTAATCTGGCTTTATCATCTTTAATTAGTTTGGACACATCTATACCGGTCATCTGCCCCACTATTTTAGCTATATCTTCGTTGTCTACAGTTTGCCTTTCACTGCGAGGAATTTTCACATATCTGCTGGCCTCAATATCTTTGAGCAATTTCAATTCTTTATCGCGCAATTCAGCAGCCTGCTCATAATTTTGACGAGAAACACTTTCTTCTTTTTGCTTAATAACCTTAGTTAGTTCTTTTTGCAGCTGACGTACTTTGTCATTGTTGCCGCGTATGCGCATTCTCCGCTGTGAAGCAGCTTCATCCAACAAATCTATGGCTTTATCAGGTAAAAACCTGTCATTGATATATCTTTTAGAAAATTTCACCGCCGCATCCAAAGCCTCATCAGCAATAATCAGATTGTGATGTTCCTCAAATCCCTCACGAATACCATGCAGTATTTGCAAAGTGTCTTCGATAGAAGGCTCAGGCACCATCACCGGCTGGAAGCGTCTTTCAAAGGCTGCGTCAGTTTCAACCTGTTTGCGATACTCAGACGTAGTAGTAGCTCCCAAAATCTGTATTTTACCACGAGAAAGGGCCGGTTTAAGTATATTAGAGGCATCCAGACTACCTTCGGCGCTACCAGCTCCAATCACAGTATGCAGTTCATCTATAAATAAAATAACATTACCAACACTGGAAGCCTCATCAATAATCTGTTTAATTCTTTCTTCAAATTCACCACGATATTTTGTTCCCGCCACCACCGAAGCCATTTGTAGTGACAAAATACGCTTATCCAGCAATATATCAGGCACATCCTCATTGATCAGGGCATAAGCAACGCCCTCGGCAATAGCTGTCTTACCCACGCCAGGTTCACCTATAAACACTGGATTGTTTTTGGTTTTTCGGCAAAGAATAGCCACAGCTCTATCCACTTCCTTTTTGCGACCAATCACCGGTCCCAGCTTACCCTGACGGCATTCCTGGGTGAGATCTGTAGTAAAATAATCCAAAGCTGGCGTTTTTGACTGCTGCCCAGCTTGTTTATCGGATTTCTTATAACCAGCTTTTTTATCTTCCATTTGAGCATTCCCCATCATCATACCTTGCAGTCCACTCAAGAAAAATTCAAAAGGATTAACCCCAGCACCAGAGCTACCCGGAGCCGCTTGAGCAGTGCCAGCAGTAGTTAAATTTGATTTTTCAAAATTCTTAATCAACTGCTCTTTGACATCATTAGCCTCAACTTTCATGTTTTCCAAAATCACCGTGGCAGCAGTGCTGGACTGGCAAACCAAGGCGTACAGTAAATGTTCAGTCCCCACATAACTATGATTATAGGTATGAGCAGAGCGAACAGCCTCTTCCAATACCTTTTTAGCCTTACCAGATAAACCTCCCCAACCTTGCTGTTGACTACCAGGCGGAAGAGCTATCCTGCCAGCGCTTTTTATTACCATATCTACATTTTCCAAACTCACTCCAAATCCACTCAAAATTACAGCCCCAAGCGATTGTTTTTGGCTCAAAACCCCCATCAATACATGCTCTGTACCGACATAGTTTCGCTTAGCCTCCTTGGCTTTCTCTTGAGCCACAATCAGAGCTTGTTTAGCTTCCTTGGTAAATCTATCAAAATTATTTTCAGCCATGTGTTTTTTAAAATTAACTCTCCCTATTTTAGCATAGACAAGCCCCACAATCACCCCCACCAACTCAATTTCACTTTACTAGCCGACAAGCTATGCTCTAACCAAATTAGCACCTACCACTTTAGAGTGCTAATTATCAACTGTCAATAAAATTAATTTTAAATTTAAAACACCTTCACCGATCCTGCCATCTGTTTAGCAATAAAGTCACGAGACAGGGGAGCGCTCACACGAAAAAACCGATTCCCATCACGCAAATAATAAAACACCTGCCCCCCCTCCTTCACCATCGACAGTTTCTTACCAGCGTATTCCACGGTTTTAGCTGTAACAGGTATTTCTTTCACTATATCCAAATTTATCTCCCCAGCTACTTCTTCCAGAGGTTTTTCTCCAAATTGATAACTCAATACGGCACCATCCCTTTTTGACACATTGCCAAAATAATAACTTTTAGGATATTGCACAGAAAATTTCTGTGAATCACTAGTAAAAGTAGAAAAACCACTAATAACAACATCTTCATCCGCCACAACATCATCTGCCACTGGCTCCACCAATGAATCCACCTCAACATCCACAGCATCTTCATCGGCTTTCAAATCACTTGAAACAGCCCCCTGAGCCAAAAAATCCACCGAAGCCAAAACATCATAAAACATATTCTGCTCAGTCATAAAATCCTCTTGATCCTTCCCAGCTTTAAAAGCCAAACGATAACTACCAGAATCATTTTTTAAAAAATAGGCGATCTCACGGCCTGCAGCAGAAGCTTTTTTATAAGCATCCACCGCTCGCTGGGTAATCTTACTTTTATGGTATCCACCAGCCAACACATCAGCATCTTTCAAACTACTCACCCCCATCGATCTAGCTAAGTCAAAATTATCATCAACAGACAACAGTTCAAAAACAAAAGTTGCCATCGCCTCATTCGCTGAACTCACCGTAGTCGAAGCGTCAAGCTCACTGCCCCCCTCAATTACCGGTTTTTTCAATTTCAGCACAACCTGGTCTTTCCCCTCAGTGATTTCATAATCATTTCTATATCGAAAAGATAGGCCCAACTGCTTATTCTCAAACTCCAGCCACTCCAATGCGTCACTGCTAAGCGCTGATTCACTTTCTATCAAATCAATACTCTCCACCTGCATAGTTTGATTGCCATCAGTAGTGCGGACAATTTCACCCATCACCTCAACCTGTTTTCCCGCAAATTTATCACCACTCAAATCTACTGTTTTACTTTTCAAATAGAGCACCGTACCATCCTCATTGCGCAACAAATGAGTAGCCTCATTGGACATCACAGCCCCACCAAGTGATTGCAAAATACCTATTCGCTTCTCCTGACGCAAAGCCAATTGTCGCACCTCTTCGCGCGAAACAGCCGCCTGACACCCTCCCAATAAAATCACTGCCAATAAAAACGGTACAACTTTTTTATTCATATTTATTTAAAATAATTATTGTAAATCAAAACCCAAATGCTGATAGGCTAGGGGAGTAGCAATACGCCCACGACTGGTCCTCTCCATCAAACCCAACTGCAAAAGATAAGGCTCATAAACATCTTCTATAGTCCCACTGTCTTCACTGGTCGCAGCCGCGATGGTATTCAATCCCACCGGTCCACCATGAAATTTTTCAATAATAGAAGCCAATATACTCCTATCTCCATCATCTAAGCCCAATTCATCTATTCCCAGCATCTGTAAACACTTATTCGTTGCTGAAACCGTCACAACCCGCTCTCCATGAACCAAGGCATAATCCCTCACCCGACGCAGCAAACGATTAGCTATTCTAGGAGTTTGCCGGGCAGATTTAGCTATAATTTCAGCCGCATCATTTTCCAGTTCCACCCCCAAAATACCAGCGGACCGCAAAACAATCTGCTTCACATGCTCACGCTCATAAAATTGCAATCGATACACCGCTCCAAAACGATCGCGCAAAGGAGAAGATAGCATGCTAACCTTAGTAGTAGCTCCAATTAAAGTAAAACGGGGGAGCTTTAAACGCATAATTTTAGCAGCAGGCCCCTTACCAATAACCAAATCAATAGCAAAATCTTCCATGGCCGAATAAAGTATTTCTTCCACAGCCGGCTTCAGGCGATGAATTTCATCAATAAACAAAATATCATTTTGCTTCAAATTGGTAATAATCGAAGCAATATCTCCTTGCTTTTCCAATGCTGGACCAGCCGTCACCCGCAAATTCACCCCCATCTCCTGAGCAATAATATTAGCCAAAGTTGTTTTTCCCAAGCCAGGCGGCCCATGCAACAATAAATGATCCAAGGGCTCTTGCCGCAACCGAGCAGACTCTATCAAATAGCGTAGATTAGCCTTCACTTCATCCTGACCTATATAATCGGCCAAGCAACCAGGCCTCAGAGTTTGTTCCATGGTAATATCACTGTCGCTCACCGACAAATCACCAGACACGGAACGCACGGCTCCAGTCTCCACCCCCTGATTTTGTTTATTAATTCTTTTTATCGTCAAAAGAAAATCTTACGGCCAAACCACTATAACAAAACTATTCTCGACTGGCCACTTTACTATTTGTAGATTCCATTTTCTGGATAAAATTCGGCGCTTTTGTTTCTCGCCCCTGATATTTCGCCATATTGAGCGACCAATGTTTTCTGGACAGATTGGTTACAAAAAATTTAATCCCTTCCGGATCCGGAGCTTCATGAAAGGTAATTACCGTTTTAGTCGAAGCCGTTTCCACCAAAAACTCTCCAAAATCGAACAATTTAATATTAGACAAAAATCCGTTTTCTTTGGATTCAATATTTTGAATATCATTTAGCATAGCCTGAGTCTCCTGATATTTAAAAGGACTAATCCAATCTAAATGAACTATTCGCTGATTGGTCAAAACCAGCGTATCCAAATAATACATCATGAAATCATAGGCATAAACCAAAGCAAAAAGCACCAGCACACTTACCACTATCGTTACAGTCACCATTCGAGGCAACACAGCACTAAATAGAGCCGCCAAAAAAAAGAATGGCAAGCTAGCCATCCACAACTTCACCCCACGCATAACAAAACAAAAGAAATTATGATGATAAACTTTCACTATTTTCTCATCTGGCTGCAATTTCATGAAACTTGCGCTAAAATCACTTATAATTCTAACATCACTCGACAAAAAAGCAAATCAGGATAATCCCAAACAGGAAAGGAATATAAAAAAATCCACAACAACAATGGTTTCAACACCAAAACCCTCACAGTTAATCTTATACAAGGCGCCAACAAAAAATATTCTGAGACAGTATGATTAATACGGCTCAGGATATTTTTTGTGCAGCAACGCAGTATAAAATAAACTAATCACTTTCTGGTGCGCCCGACACGATTCGAACGTGTGACCTTTGCCTTAGAAGGGCACTGCTCTATCCAACTGAGCTACGGGCGCTTAACGCCAGGGATTCTAATGCAAAACCACACCACCAGCAACCTCAATTTATTTTACCAAATAAAACTCCCGAGCCTTATCATCTGACACAGTAACAACATCATCAAAAACAGTAGCAGCACTTATTTTTATCACAACCATGCGGTAAATAATCTGGGCAACCTCGCCGCGAGTAATAAACTCATTCGGTTTAAACTTTTCCCGTCCTCCATCAATCAAACCTTTTTCTTTGGCCATAGCGATGTAACCACTATACCAAGAATCAGTGGTAACATCGGCAAAAGGACGACTAGCTGGCTTAAAATCACCAACATTCATTCCAGCAGCTTCCATCAACATTTTCAAAAATTCAGCACGAGTCACATTACTGGCCGGTTTAAATTTATTACCCACATAACCTTTAACAACACCATCCATTTGAGCCGCTAAAACATATTTAGCATACCAAGCGCCAGAATCCGTATCCGCAAATTCCAACAAACCACGATTAACTAAAGCTTTATTCAAGCCCTCATAAATCAATTTCACAGCCTCTACGCGAGTTACTGGATTTTGCTGTTTAAAAGTACCATCAGAATACCCATTAATCACTCCATGCTCTTTCAAAAAATCAACAGCCTTATAATTAACATCATCTTTTAACAAATCCTTAAAGAAGGATTCTTTAATCACCTCAGACACAGCAGCAATGCGGCCATCAGTCACCCCCAAACGCAAACCAAAAGACACAGTAGGGGTATATAGAACTTCTGCTTTTCCATCAACAAAGTCATCAGCATTCAAATAGGTTTTAGCTAAACTAGCACCACCGTTTTCCACTTTCACTTCTAATTCTTTTTCAGGTTTATAATTAGAAATAACCTGACCATCTTTATCCAAAGCCACCACTTTCAACTTTCCAGCCACACCGACATTGAAACTATCCTCATGCTGCAAAGCAAAACTAGCCAATTCTTTCACCTCCGGTTTCGCCACCACAGCAGGCTGAACAGTCACGCTAACTGGCGTTACAGGAGCATTAGTTACCTCTGAGGATGGTTCCGGAGCAGGCTTACTTTCTACAGGTTTTACCTCCGGCTGCTCACTAACAATTGAAGTGCTTGTTTCCACGCCAGCTCCGCCAAAATTTCGATATTTCTGCACATAAAGCAGAGGATGTATTGTCGTGGCTAAAGCCTTGTCTTTACCGAGTCCTACATTAACACCATCCCAAAATCCGACTTTAGCATCAGCCGCATCCTTGGAAGTAAAAGGCCAATACAAATGCCAAGGAGCCTGATCATTATCTATTTGAAAATGCAAATGTGGCGTAGTAGCCGTACCCGAATTACCACTATAACCAATCAATTGCCCCTTATTCACTTGATCTCCTTCAGCCACCACAAAACTTCCCAAATGAGCATATCCAGAATAATAAGTAGTTTTCACAGTAGCATCCGCAAGTGACGGTACCTCATCATGCCTAAGTACCACATGATAACCAAAACCAGAAGACTGATTAACAGCTTTAACAACAACCGCATTGGCAATAGCATAAACAGGAGTTCCAGCAGGCAATTTAATATCCACAGCCAAATGACTACCAGCATATTCTTGCCCATCCAACTTATAATTCCCCATGTAAGGCGTGCTATAAGTCACCTGAGCATTTCTAATATTCTTGTCACTAAATTTGCTAAAATTCAAACTACTGAAAGGCACAGACAACTGAGCTGGATTATATTCCGGCATGTCCACAAACTTATCCAGTGGAATATCGATATAAGACGCCTTCCATTCTGCCGAAGTCAAATCTACCCAATTAGGCACTTTCTTAACCGGATAAACCGTACCATCAAAAATTGCTGATTTTTTGGCTGTCAACACATTGGCCTGAAAGTCCTGCCAACCGATGTTAACCATGCCTCCAGCCACAATAAAAGCAGCTGCAACCAGCAAGATTTCTCTTCCACGTGTTTTCAAAAATTTATTTTCTCTAAACATCATCTTGAACATTTTGATTTTGGGTTTTTTTTATGTATCGTTAAATTATAGCAGAAAAACACCACTTTACCAAGCTTTAAGCCACCCATGAATCCCCCTATCTCCCTACAATTTGAGGAACAGAGTTTAGCCGACCTAAAATCCCTTTCTAGCCAAATTAAAGATTTGCTGAATCCACCGAGCTTACTGCTCTTATCAGGCCCTCTAGGAGCTGGAAAAACCACCTTAGTCAAAGCCCTGATGGAACAATACGACTTACCGGCACGTCAAGTCAAAAGTCCAACATTCAGCCTGATTAATATTTATCAGACAAAAACCAGCCGCGTTGCTCACCTGGATCTTTATCGTTTAACAGATGAGGACCCACTATTAATCGAAGAAATAAAAGAATTGCTGCAGGATCCAACCAGCATTGTTATTGTTGAATGGCCAGAAAAACTTGATCTATCAAGCCTTCACCCATACGCCAACCAAATCATCAATTTAAAATTGGCTTTCACGGCCAAAAATTTCAGGAATATCTCTCTACATGTTACAAATAACCTATAGACACTCCCACAAACATGTTCATCCACCTCAACACTCACTCACATTACAGTCTTCTAGACGCTCTAGGTACACCCAAAGACATAGTCAAAAAAGCCAAGGAATTTGGCAGCCCAGCCATAGGTCTCACCGACAACTCCTATCTCTATGGAGCTGTCGAGTTTTATAAAGCCGCCAAAGACGCAGGCATCAAAGCAATTATAGGTTGTGATTTTCACTTCACCAGCGAATCCCGCTTTGAACATTCTCCCGAATCGGCTAAAAACACCTCCCGTCTAACCATAATTGCCTACAACAATACTGGCTATCAAAATCTACTACAATTAAGCACACTTGCCTCATTGGAAGGACAGTTTTTACAAACCCCACGCCTAGATCTAGACCTACTTCGTAAGTATAACGAAGGCTTGACAGTACTGAGCGGCAGCTTAAAAGGCGCCATCGGCCAGCAATTGGAACAGGGGAATTATCAAGCAGCTTCAGAATTAGCCAAACAGTTTAAAGATATTTTCGGCGACAATTACTATTTAGAAATACAAAGACATCCAGAAATCCCAGCCTATGCCAATATTGAAGCTGATACTTTGCGTTTATCAAAGGACTTAAACATTCCTATTGTCGCCACCCAAAACGCCCATTATCTAAAACCCCAAGACGCTCCCCCCCACGACATACTGCTCTGCATTGGCAATCAAACCAATTTAAACAACCCTGATCGCCCCCGTTACGCCAGCGATTTTTCACTCAAACAGCCGAAGCTCATGACTGAAATATTTGCTGACCTGCCAGAAGCCTGTCTCAACACAGTCAAAATCGCTGACCAATGTGACGTCAAACTAACATTCGGCCAATACCTAATTCCCCAATTCAAAACTCCCAAACAACAAAGTTCCAAAGATTACTTGCGTGAGTTATGTCTGCAAGGCATGCAAGAACTATATCCCAAAGATGAGCATGAAAAAGCCTTAAAACAATTAGATTATGAATTGGAAGTGGTCGACAAAATGGGCTTCAATGACTACTTCCTAATCGTTTGGGATTTTATCCATTATGCCAAAAGTAATGGTATCGTGGTCGGCCCCGGCCGCGGTTCCGCGGCCGGGGCGATAATCGCCTACACGCTAAAAATCACCGAGCTCGACCCACTAGCTCACGGACTGGTTTTCGAACGCTTTCTCAATCCCGATCGTATCTCCATGCCGGATATCGATATTGATTTTGCTGACACTCGCAGACATGAAGTACTAGAATACACTATTCGCAAATATGGCCAAGAATGCGTATCACAAGTGATCACTTACGGCACCATGTCAGCCAAAGCCGCCGTCCGCGATGTCGGGCGAGGTATGGGCTATCCTTATTCCGAAGTAGATTTAATCGCCAAAGCAGTACCCAACCCCATACTGGGCAAACATACCCCACTGGCTATTTCTATCGAAAAAGATCCAAATCTCAGCGAAATCTACAAAATGAACGCCCGAGCCAAAGAGTTGCTCGACAATGCCATCAAACTAGAGGGTACCGTCCGCAATGCGGGAACTCATGCCTGCGCAGTAATTATCGCCGATCGCCCACTAGTCAATTTCACCCCACTACAAAAAGCTACCGACGGCAGCAATGGTCAGATTACCCAGTATTCCATGAAATATCTGGAAGATATTGGACTTCTGAAGATGGACTTTTTGGGACTTAAAAATCTAACCATTATCGAACAAGCGCTTAAACTTGTTCAAGCACGTACCGGAGAGCAAATCAACATCAGCCAAATCCCACTAGACGACAGTAAAACTTTTGA
Source organism: uncultured Candidatus Peribacteria bacterium (assembly GCA_964528305.1). GTDB lineage: Bacteria > Patescibacteriota > Gracilibacteria > UBA1369 > UBA1369 > CAZGSD01. The sequence goes on from CAZGSD010000002.1 coordinate 99,618, forward strand.
ATTACTACAAAGAGGGGATACTACTGGTGTTTTTCAGTTAGAATCCTCCGGCATGCGACGCTACATACGAGAATTAAAACCAACTCATTTCGAAGATATCGTCGCTATGATCTCGCTTTACCGGCCCGGCCCCATGGAGTGGATACCCGCCTATATCGAGGGCAAACATAATCCCGAAAAAGTCACCTATCAGGACGAATCTTTTCAAAACATCCTCAAAGAAACCAACGGCATAGCCATTTATCAGGAGCAAATTCTACTGATCGCCAGACAATTCGCCGGCTTTTCACTTGGTGAAGCTGACATACTTCGCCGCGCTGTAGGTAAAAAAGATCCCAAAGCTCTGGCAGAACAAAAAGACAAATTCATCAGTGGAAGCACAAATCAGGGACATTCCGAAAGTCACGCCAAAAATATTTTTGAAAAAGTCATTGAGCCTTTTGCAGGTTACGGTTTCAACAAAGCTCACGCGGCCTGCTACGCCATGATTTCCTACCGCACATCCTATTTGAAAGCACACTACCCCACAGAATTAATGGCCGCCTTACTCACTTCCGATAGTGATAATACAGAAAAAATTGCTCAGGAAATGTCCGACTGTGAAAATATGGGCATACAAGTACTACCTCCCTCCATCAACGAATCAGAAGCGGGCTTCGCCGTCATCGAAGAAGGGAAAATACGTTTTGGCCTTGGCGCCATCAAAGGCCTCGGTGAGGGCGCCATACAGCAAATCATCGATAGTCGCAATCAACAAGGACGCTTCACTAGTTTAGAAAATTTTGCCAGCCGCCTACCAGCCAAACTAATTAATAAAAAAACTATTGAATGTCTGGCTTATTCCGGCGCATTGGACGAATTCGATGAAAGAACAAAAATTGCTGAAAATTATGAAGCAATCAGTGAATTCGCCAAAAATATCGACCGCGCCAAACATGACGACCAACATCAAACCGACCTCTTTGACATGTCCGATCAAGCCGCAGAAGAATTCCAACAAAAATTAAACCTCAAATCCGTCTCTCCCGCCGGACTAATGGAAAGATTAAACAAAGAAAAAGATTTTCTTGGATTATATGTTTCTTCACGACCACTCAAAGGCTTGGGCCGATATTTAAAAAGCAAAGCCAAATTCATCGGTGATTTCACCGAACGAGACATCGGCAAAAATCACAAAGTGGCAGGACTCCTCACCTCTATTCGCACGGTCATCACCAAATCAGGCAGTCCCATGGCTTATGCCGAACTCGAAGACCCAACCAGTAAAATCAGTTTAACCATTTTCCCCAAAATCTATCAGGAATATAAATTTAAATTAAAAGAAAATCAGATATTGATAGTTGATGGCAAACTAGAATATCGCAAAGGTTATTTGCAAATGGCCGTCTTTGAGTTGAAAACAGTTTCCTTGGAAACCATGATTAAAAACGCCAAAGAAGCTGGAATTTACGATTTAAATGAGAAAATTACCCGCCATACACCAATCATCAACGCCGATAAACTCAAACCAACTGAAGACAAAGATAATTCAGAAAAAAAGACCCCACCCGCAACTTCATCCCCCAAACATCATCAACACATCAGTGGTGACCAAACCCAAATCCTCATCCACATCCCCACACAATTTTCACCAACCAACTTTGACCGCTTAAAAACCCTGCTCACCAGCATGCCAGGCCCCACGCCAGTCAGCCTCAAAATCGAGCAAAATCAAGGTTACCAAACACTCAAAACACCAATTTCCATAGAAACATCCAGTCAAAATCTACAATCCATTGAAAAATTCTTTGGATAAACGCCTAAAACAATTATAATTCTGGCGCTTTGAAAGCATTTTAAACCGCACAAAAAACTACCATGCTCCGAACACATACCAACAATGAACTAACGCTCAAGCATCTCAATCAAAAAGTAACTCTCACCGGCTGGGTGCATCGCCGCCGCGACCATGGAGGAGTTATTTTCATTGATTTACGCGATCGCTATGGACTAACTCAAATAGTTACCGATCCTGTCACTTACAATCAAGCTCATCAAACAGCCAATGAGGTGCGCCCAGAATATGTAGTAAAAGTCACCGGTACAGTACGTGAGCGCCCAGCCGGCCAAGCCAATACGCATCTGGCCACAGGAGAAATCGAAGTAGTGATAGAAGAATTCACCATACTTAATCGCGCCAAAACTCCACCTTTTGAAATCGACCATGAAATAGCCGTTAACGAAGAACTGCGCCTCAAATATCGTTATCTGGATTTACGCCGCGACCGCCTACAAAAAAACATCATCAAACGCCATCAAATAGTCAAAATGATGCGCGACATTCTAGATAGACAAGATTTCATTGAAGTAGAAACACCTATTTTGATCAAAGGCACACCCGAAGGCAGCCGCGAATATTTAGTGCCATCCCGCATTTATCCGGGTACATTTTTTGTTCTCCCCCAATCACCACAACAACTCAAACAGTTGCTGATGGTGGCCGGATTCGACCGCTATTTCCAAATAGCCCGTTGTTTCCGCGACGAAGATTTAAGAGGGGACAGACAACCTGAATTCACCCAACTCGACCTGGAAATGTCTTTTATCGAACAAGAAGACGTCATGCAAATCATTGAAAGCATGATGATTGAAATCAGTCAAAAATTGGTTGGACACAAACAAATTCAACAAACTCCTTTCCCACGTATCACCTGGCAAGAGGCAATGGAACAATACGGCTCAGACAAACCAGATATACGCTTCGACATGAAAATCGTCGACATTACCGATTTGGCCTCCAACTGTAATTTTAGCGTTTTCAAAAATGCCATACAGGCCGGAGGAGTCGTCAAATGTCTACGAGTAGAAAATGGCCTAGAACTAACCCGCAAGGAAATAGACGATCTCACCGAATTGGCTAAAACCCACGGAGCCAAGGGCCTAGCCTATATACAGTTAGCCGAAGACGGCCCTAAATCAGCACTAGTCAAACACTTTACTGCTGAAGAAATTCAGTCTTTCGTCACACGCGCCAGCGCCAAGATCGGCGATATACTATTCTTCGCAGCCGACACCTTTGAAATAGCCTGCAACAGTCTCGGCCAAGTACGCCTGGCCTGTGGCAATCGCTTTAATCTACGACCTGCTGACAAACTAGCCTATCTCTGGGTAGAAAATTTCCCCTTATTCGAAAAAGATCCCGTCAGCGGACAACTAGCTGCTGCCCATCATCCCTTTACCTCTCCACTAGACAGCGAGCTCAACACTCTGCATTCCGACACCCCAGAGAAAACCATCGCCAAAGCCTATGATATTGTACTGAATGGCTATGAAATCGGCGGTGGCAGCATTCGTATTCACGATCAACAATTACAGAAAAAAATATTTGAACTACTCAATATCACTGACGCTGATGCCGAAAAAAGATTTGGACACATATTAGAAGCTTTTGAATATGGCGCTCCACCACATGGCGGACTAGCTTTGGGACTAGAACGCATCATCATGATTTTTCAGGACGAACCCAATATTCGCGAAGTAATGGCATTTCCCAAAGACTCCAAAGCCAAAGACTTAATGCTCGGAGCCCCCTCCAGCATGCCCACAGAAACTATCGAAGAATTAAATTTGGAAATCAAACACAAACAATAAATGCTTGAATTAATTATCATCAATCTCATTCTCATCGCGGCCGGAGCATTATCGCTCTATGGCATATTCTGGCTAGCCAAAGAAAAATACCTGGAGCACCGCAACTTCCAGCGTTCACTCAACCTGGTTTTTCTAAAAGTGCAAATGGCTAAAAAAGAGTCCAAAGAAGAACAGGATCAGGAGCAAAATTCAGGCGCCAAAGACTTCAAAGAAGCCATTAGCATCATGGCCCAGATGTACGACTCACTACATTCCATCTATTCAGGTGACTGGAAAAACCGTTTTACCGGAGAAGATTTTCTCTCACTAGAATACGTTGTACAGCAGGAACAGATTTATTTTTACATGGTAGTACCATCCAAACTCGTCTCTCTCATAGAAAAACAGATCACCGGTCTTTTCCCAGATGCCTATGTCGATCAAACCGAAGAGTATAACATTTTCCAACCGGATTCCTGCACAGCAGCCAAAGCTCTCACTTTGAGCAAAAATTTCATGTACCCAATTCGTACTTTTCAACGTCTCAGTTCCGATCCAATTAACAATCTAACCAACGCTCTCTCCAAATTATCCAGCGAAGACGGAGCCGCCATACAAATCATGATACGTCCTACCGATGACTGGCAAAAAGCCGGCCGGGACGAAGCCAAAAATATACTCAATCAAAAACCCAAGAAAAACAAAACCCACCCCCTCAACCCCATCAAGTGGATTGGCGCTTTTTTCCAATTCATGATGGGACAGGAATCAAAAGATAAATCATCAGGCCCCGAAGCACCAGACCGCACTACCCCCATGACTGACGAAGAAGTCAAAGATTTGGAACAAAAAAACACCAGCAAAGGTTATGAAACAATCATTCGCGTCATTTGCGCAGCCAAAGATGCCCATGAGGCCAAATCCAATCTTACCAATATTGTCAGCACTTTCGCCCAATATTCATCACCAACCGCCAATAAATTCTCTAGCGTCAAACGATACCCAGAGGAAAAAATCATCAACGATTACATTTTACGCCGCTTCACTTATCCCTGGTATCAACGCATTAAAAGAAAACTGACTATTTTATCCAGCGAGGAATTAGCCTCAATTTTCCACTTCCCTAATACTCGCTTCAACAAAACTCCCAATATTCACTGGCAAAGCTACAAAATCGCTGCCACACCCAAAAACATGCCCAAAGAAGGTCTACTTTTGGGACATAATCATTTCCGTGGTATCACCACCGAAATACGCATGAAAAGAGAAGATCGTTTCCGCCACTTCTACGTTATCGGTCAAACCGGTACCGGTAAATCATCTATTTTTCAAATCATGGCCCGCCAGGATTTACGCAATAATGACGGCCTGGCCGTGGTCGATCCCCACGGTGAATTAATCGATACCTTACTACCATTTGTTCCCAAACATCGAGCCGATGATGTTATTTATTTCAGTCCTGCGGATCAAGCCCGCCCCATGGGGCTCAACCTCCTAGAAGCTGATTCAGATGATGAAAAAGAATTGGTTGCCCTAGATGCCATGAATATCATGATTAAATTATTCGGCAATGAAATTTTCGGACCACGCATACAAGATTATTTTCGCAATGGTTGTCTCACGCTAATGTCCCATCCAGAAGGCGGCACTATCGTAGACATAGTTCGACTCTTCACCGACGACGATTTCCAGCAGGAAAAAATGCAATATGTTAAAAACCCAGTGGTAAAATCTTTCTGGACGGATCAAATGGCCAAAACTGGCGCCCGGGAAAAACAGGAAATCATACCCTATTTTGCCGCTAAATTCGGTCAATTTATCACTAACTCCATGATGCGCAACATCATCGGACAAACCCGCTCCGCTTTCGATTTTATCGATGTTATGCAACAAAAAAAGATTCTATTCATGAATCTTTCCAAAGGTGAAATCGGTGACATCAACTCCAAATTACTCGGTTTAATCATCGTTTCCAAACTTCAAATGGCCGCCCTCCGCCGCCAAAGATTTGCCAAAGAAGATCGTCAGGACTTCTTTATGTACATCGATGAATTCCAAAACTACATCACCGATTCCATCGAAAGCATACTATCTGAAGCTAGAAAATACCGTCTCTCACTCAATATGGCTCACCAATACATCGCCCAATTAGAAGGCGAAGATGGCAAGTCCAGAGTAAAAGACGCTGTTTTCGGCAATGTCGGAACCATGATGTGCTACAAAATAGGCGCAACTGACGCAGAATTCATGGCCAAAGAAATGGCCCCAGTCTTCTCAGCCCAAGACATGATCAATGTTGATGCTTTTAAAGGTATAATGAAATTATCCATAGACGGACAACCTTCCGTACCTTTCTCCATCTCCGTCCCCTTACCTTGGCTCGAAAAAGGCGATAAAAAGGTCGGTGAAGCTGTACGCCAGCTCTCACGCCTCAAATTTGGCCGCGATCGTGAGTTTGTGGAGAGAGAAATCACCCGTAGAATTGGCATTATTGAATAAGAAAGCAACTCAAATTAAACCATTTTTCTAAAAACCGTCAACACCTACTCCCAGCTTGACCTTCATCTTCTGCTATAATATAAGGATTGCCTTAAATCTTTGCAGAACATGAAAATATTTTCAGGCTCCAAAACTATCCATAAGCAGATACTTGGTGTGCTCTGCTGTTACAATTTGTTTCTGCCATTAGCAATGGCTCAAAGCGTAGAGGCCGAAAAGCCTATAGTTTTCACTAACAAACTCACCTCAAGCGAGACTATCTCAGAAGATATCGAAACCGAAACATCCATTTCTGAAGTCCATCCAACCCCAGACACTCCAGCACCAGCCCCATCTGAATCCAACTCCAATAATGAGCAAATTTACCCATATCAACAGACTTTCACCATTACCGCCTACTACTCACCAATAGAAGGCCAAAAACGTTACATCAGGGGCTCCCTGGCTGCTGACAAGAAACTTAATGGGCGAGGCACCAACGGTGCTGACGGCACCCCAGTCTACCCTGGCATGATAGCCGCCCCCAAATCCATAGCCTTTGGCACCAAAATGGATATTCCAGGGCTGGGAACGGTAGCCGTACACGATCGCGGTGGAGCCATAGTTCCGGCAGGGGAGCGGGGCCAACGTTTCGACCGCCTGGACGTCTGGATGGGCCATGGAGACGAAGGACTTAATCGAGCCCTACGATGGGGACGCCGTAACGTCAATGTAACTGTACACGGCCAAAACGAATCTATTCCTGAAAACATCGATTTATCCAGTATATCTGGAGCTGATCTACCAATAAATACCACTAGCAACACCAGCTCCAATCAAGAATTCGGTTTAGACGATGAAAACGAGCAAATCAGCCAAATCAAAAAAAACTTCGCTCAATTGAAATACTATCAAGGTGAAATCAACAATCAATTCGACGAAAACTTACGCCAAGCCGTAGTCAAATTTCAATTAGAATATGAGGTAATTGACCAAGAAAACGACTTTGGCGCAGGTTATTTCGGCCCCCAAACCAGAAAAACACTAGAAAAAGCTTTACAGGGACTTAGTCCAGCCAAAAATCATCAACAAAACCTCATTCCACTAGCCCAAGCCAGTCCTCGCGATCAAATCGCCCAAAACATTGAATTTGCTGGTAATGGTCTAGCTTTCCTTGATGACGACCTATCTCTAGGCGATTCAGGTCAAGCAGTCATAGAATTACAAACCGAATTAGCCAAATTAAATCTATTCGGACTTACCCCAACAGGCTATTACGGTGAATTAACCGCCCATGCCGTCTATAAATTCCAGCAGAGCAGGGGAATAGTAATCAACAAAGAAGCCCCTGGAGCCGGCGCCTTCGGTCCTTCCACCCGCGCCCAAATGACCATAATAGTCAGCAACCGCATCGAAAATCGCCGACTAATAGCTCAAAAAAGCCCACAATTACTGGCACAGAAATAATATAGAAATCCTGTTATTTAGCAAAATACTTTTTAAACGCCTTATCCTCATCAGGATGAAAAAAGTCCTCTAAAGAAAACTTCCAATTAGTCGGATCTATCCATTCCATTTCCTCATGATCTTGAGAGATTATGGCTTCACCATCTAAATACTTCGCCTCATAAACAGTAACAAAAACCGAATAACCTTGATCAAAAAAATATCTCCTATACTGAAATAAGGGGCCTCCAACCTCTATTTTAAAATTCTTACCAAGTTCTTCATTAATCTCCCGCTGTAGCACTTCCATCAAATCACTATCTCTTTCATCAACATTAATTCTTCCTCCAGGTAAATCCAAACGCCCACTTGGATGATGTTTCAGAAGCAAAAACTTCCCATCTCTCCAAATCAAGGCTTTTAGCCCAATCTGATAAGAAGCATGTTCTAACACATCTCTATTAACCATTTATTTCTCAAAGTTATTAATCAGCAACTAACTCCATCACCCAATCATTATTAGAAATTTTCTGTGAATCTTTAACCAAGTCTCTGCCAGCCTCATAGCCAGTAGCCGCAATATTAGTCACCTCATTAATAATCCCCATCGGGATTACTATCACACCATTATTATCTGACTTTCCCTTCCACTCTTGCCCATCAGTATCGCAGGGCGTCGTAATACATCTAATACCATTGTCGCTATAAATATTCACATCAGTATTGGCAATAGCCTGCTTTGAAAGAGCATTCAATAACTTTACTTTTATAATTCCATTTTGGGTTACAGGAACAGCACCTTTTTCACCAAAAACAAAATACCCCACACCCACACCAAGAAGTAAGCCCACTAACAAAATCACTAAAACTTTTTTATGCATATTTTTCACTTCTTATCTTCAGTCTTCATTTGGTGCTGGGGAGAGGACTCGAACCTCCATGCTTTTAGGCGCTAGCTCCTAAGGCTAGTGTGTCTACCAGTTCCACCACCCCAGCGTAAAACGAGTGCAATATAGAGAAAATTTCTATAAAATGCAAAAATTCCTGCCTTTTTTCTTATACCTCGCCCAGCAAATGCAAATGTATATGGAAAATTTCTTGCCCCCCTTTTTCACCGACATTAAATAGCAGTTTATAGCCAGATAAACCCAACTTACGGCCCATATCACGCGCCACCAGCATCAAATGCCCCAATAAAGCCTGATCTTCATCGGCAGCTGCCATAATAGTCGGTATTTCTTTTTTAGGAATAATCAACAGATGCACTGGAGCTTTGGGATATTTGTCATGAATTACCACACAGAATTCATCTTCATACTCTATCTGAGCTGGAATTTCCCTCTGAATAATTTTAGTAAAAATTGATGTCATCGGATAATAAATAATACTACAACACCAGCATAGTTTTTCATTACCCAAAATTCAAACCAATTTCAAACTTCTTATGCTGTTCTCATCGCTTCATCCAAAGCATAAACCGCACGACCAACACGCACAAATTGGGGATTCTTTTGCAAATTAAGAGAAATAGTACCTTTTTTCACTCTTCGTTGCTTCATCACCCCAGCAATAATTTCTTGCTTGCTCATTGGAGATTTCTTACGCAACAAATTCTCAATCACATCTGCCACAGTTCCTTTCTTATATCCCCATTCTTTCAAAGCATACAAACCGCGGCCAACCAATACAAACTGATCATAACGTATCAATTCATTATGAACGGCCTGAGTTGTTACCAACTTTTTATCAAAACCAGCCGCCGCAATACGATTAGCAATTTCCACAAAATGAAGAGGTTCAGTTGATTTTTTTAATACTATATAAGCTTTATCACGAATACTACGAGGATTAATATGTCGCCAAGAAGTCAATCCAAAGCCCTCAGCAACTTTTTTCACTCTTTTGTCTACTTCCATCGCTGAAAGTATCAAAAGCATATCGACAGTCTTACCACGTTCGGCAAAAACCGCCTGTATCTCACGTCCCAATTCAGCATCAACAACAATATCCCCCTTCTTATTCAATAAGGCTATACCATGATTAATAGCAGCCTTAATATCTTCAAAAGCAATAGAGCTTAATTTCCAAAACGGTTTATAAATATTGCTCTTTTCACATTGCACTAGATCAGCATTGATATGCAAAGCCAAACGGATGATATGAGCATCCACATCCTGCGCATTAGACAATTGATTCAAAAGCTCAGCCACCAAACGGCTCTCTAACATCAAACCTCCATTGTTTTTCAAAATATCTCTTGCCAATTTATTAATCACACTAAGCCTAGTAGTATCAACCGTACGACGTAGCTTACCAAGAGCAATTTTTTCTATCTGACGAACACGTTCTCTCGTGACAGAAAAAGATTGTCCTATTTTCTCCAAAGTCTGTCTCGGCTTATTATCCAAACAAAAACGTTTTACTATTACATCTTTTTCTTTTGGAGTAAGAACCATAAACATGTCCTCAATCACGTCCATCAAATTCACGCTAACCAACTGTGACACACCAGCTGCGGCTACAGATCCAGAAGATGATAAATCCTGATTCATAAACGTGATTAATGATTAACTTTTAACTAAATTAGTTGTTTACAACTATATTCCACCGCCTTTAGTGCTAGAATATAGGCCCGGAGCATAGTACTGTCAAGCAAGAAATTTGACACTATTCACAGTTTGTATATTTACAAAACAAAACCGTTCAAACCTATACAAAGGGCCCACAATATAGTTAAATATACTTTAAAAGTCAACTCCATTTGCTCTAAATTTGCGGGACGCCCCGCCTGTCTTGTATATTCTGACCACCTTTAAACAACCAACAGCCTGAACACACATCTGCAAAAACCCGAAACACTAAGGAGATCCAGTCCTTACTGGCGTTTACTGGAAATAATTCCCGGCCTACTAACTTGGTCAGCTTTTCTCCTAGTTTTCATAGGATCCTTTCTTTTCCCAACCATTACAGCCAATTTAATCATCACCTACACCCTTATTTGGGTATTTCGAACCTTTCACTTTTCTTACAACCTTGTTAAATCCTATTATTTCAGCCAAAGAAGCCTAAAAGTTCCTTGGAACAAGCTGCTCTCCTACTTAGAAACACCTTCCCGCCTAGAATATTTAATTAAAACAAAAAACTTCCAACTAGATCCACTTATTTTGAATCTCAAAAACAAACCAGTAGAACCGCAACTATTAGGAAAGATTCACCATTTACAAAAAATCAACCAAACGCTCAAACCATCTGAAGTAGTACACTGTATTACACTAGTCACCTATAAAGAATCACTAGAAGTCATCAAAACCTCAGTCGAATCATATATTAAAAGCGACTATGACTTAAAAAAAGTCATTTTCATGCTAGCCTGCGAAGAATCCGATCGCGCCAACGCCCAAAACATTGCTGACCAAATTCAGCAAAAGTATGGTCATCATTTTATGGATTTTCTCTGCACTTTTCACCCACAAAATCTTCCTAATGAATTAAAAGGTCGTGCCGGCAACGCCACCTGGGCAGCCAAACATCTCAAAAACTATCTAGAAAAAAGAAAAATTCCTTTTACTTCAGTAATCCTATCCAGTTTTGACGCTGACACAGTAATTAGCCCTACTTTTTTAAGTGAATTAACCTTCCGCTTCTGTATCACAGAAAATCGAACCGAAGTAGGCTATCAACCAGTACCATTCTACCATAACAACATCTGGGACGTACCGGTTTTCAACAGGCTAGTAGCCATTTCCTGTTCATTTTGGCAACTCTCTGTCAGTTTACGCAAAGACGAAAACAAAAGCTTTTCTTCACGCTCTATGAGTTTTCAATCAGTACTGGATTTTGGCTACTGGGACACGCGAGTCGTCCAAGACGACTCGCGCCAGTTCTGGACAGCATTTTTCGTCTATCAAGGACGCCATTATCTAGAAAACATCTACAGCCCCGTCTATATGGACGCCGTACTCAGTGAATCCTATCTCGACACCATCAAAAGCCAATACAAACAACTAAGACGTTGGGCCTGGGGAGTGAGCGATTATCCATTTATAGTAACCAATTTATGGCATAGCCCACATATTCCCTGGAAAAGAAAAGTATATGAAAGCCTACATTTCCTAGAAAGTGTCTTTTTCTGGGCTACAGGCCCTATGATACTACTTTTCGCAGGTTTTATACCCGGCACTATTAATCAAAACTTCAGCATCACCGTACTCAGCCACAATTTACCAATTATGATGAGTATTCTAATGAATATCGCCTCCATCGGCATAGTAGTCTGTCTGATTATCACTACTCAAATCATCCCTTTTGACCAACAACGAAGCTTGATCAAAAAAGTATCTCTTTTCCTACAATGGCTGCTTGTACCAATAGTTTCAGTCACTCTCAGCTCTATACCAGCCATCGACGCCCAAACCAGACTAATGTTAAACAAACGTCTGGACTTTCAGGTAACACAAAAAAGCCGTAAAAAAGCTTTAAAAGCCTAATAAAATCAGTTTCTAACTAGATTTCTGACAGAATTGCTTCCACAGCCCAATCACAAAATCCTCAGCCACTTTAGCGGCACGTTGCAATTGCTGTAACAAACCAGCCAAAACCCTGGCCCTCTTAACTTTGTCATTGAGCAGATGCGGCTTATTTTTACTCTTCATCATTACTTTAATCTCTTTCTCGACACTATTTAATTCAACTTTAATCGCAGTCACAGTCTGCCCCATCATAATTTCAATACTCGGCAAATCCCTCACCACAGTACGCTTCAGAACTTTACCAGCCTTACCAGAAGCCCCTCCTTTATTCTCACCAGCCTTAGAACTGTTTTTCTCACTAAATACACCGACCTCTTCAATCCCTTCAGCAGCTATATCTACTCCTTCATTCACGGTACTGATCACCTTTCCCAGCTCGGCAAAACCGGCATTACTATCAACCCCACGATCCATTCGATTATCAGCAGACGATCTATCTAAAGGGTTTTTACCGGGTTGTAACAGTTTTTTATCCATATCTAGACACATTTTACCACAAAAAAGTAAACAAAAGAACCTAAATATGCTAGAATATATAGATAAACAAAAGTCAAACACCATTTAGCGCTATGAATTCTCTCAAAGAAATAGAACAACAGGTCAAAATCCTAATAGCATCTGAAAAATGGGCGCAAGCACATCAAATATGCCTGCAAATACTTCAATATGACCCGGAAAATTCCACTTTTCTCAAATTTAAAACTTCCATAGAAAAAACAGTCAACCAAATCAATCAAAAAGCTATTCGCGAAGAATTGAAGAAGCTCGACCCCTTATTGCACAACAAACAATATGAAAGCTATCTACAACAAATTGCACCACTGCAGAATTATATAAAAGATTATCCAGAAATCAGCAAAAAAATTCTATTAGCCCAACAATTACTAGAACAATCATATCAAGAGAAAGTTCAGCAAACTGTAGAAGAAGTCCAACAGATTTTTCTTAAAAATAAAAATCACCTGAATTTCGAAAATTTACGCCAACAATTAAATTATCTACATAAACAAGCCCCTCACGAAAAACGCATCTCTCAATTACTGAACAAAATTACTAAACAACATATTAAAAACGAACTCCAACAACAAAAACCGCTCCTAGAAAGCAATCATTTTGAAGATATAATTATTTTTCTACTTCGCCTGCAAAAACTAGACCCAAACAACAACACCCTAAAAAATCAGATTGAAAAAATCAAACAGCGCTACCAAATCGAAAAAATAGAAAATCAAAGAGATTTTATTTTCAAAACTTTGGAAGAAGCAAAGCTGCTCTTTATCAGGAAAAAATACGATCTCTGCATGGAACTATGCGAAAGAGTCTTGAGTATAGATCCACACAATCCAGCAGCCATAACCTATCTACAAAAAAGCACCAATAAAGCCAGTCAAGCTTCGGAAAACCTAATTATCACTCAACTTCTAGCCAACTATAAAAACTTTCCACAAAGCAGCAACTATCAGGAAAAAAACTATATAAGAATTTGATCAGATTAAAAGAAACCCGCTTTAAGCAGCCTTCAGAGCATACTGCTTACGTCCAACCCTCACAAACTGATCTTTATTTTTCAAACTCAAAACTATAGTAATAGGCTTCACCTGACGCTGCTTTAATACCTCAGCCACTATGTCTTCCTGTGACATAGAGTCTTTACCATGCAAAATACCGGCAATAACATCAGCCACAGTGCCAGATTTAAAGCCCCATTCAGCCAAACTATAAATACCACGACCAATCAACACAAACTCATCATGACGTATCAGCTCATTATGAACAGCTTGAAGATTAATTTTCTTCCTATCGAAATTACATTCGATAATTTTATTGGCTATATCGACAAAATGCATTGGTTGCTTTTTCATACGCAACACAAAATAAATTTTGTCACGCAAAGTCCGAGGGTTGATATGGCGCCATTCAAAAAGTCCCACCAGTCCACCGTCCAAAACTTTAATTTTCTTATCCACTCGAATCAGAGACTGATAAGTTTCTAGAGTCATAGACACCTTACTTCCAGTTATAACTGCCGCATACAAATCCTCCAAAGACATTACCTGTTTTGCTTTAGCCAAAGCATCAACCGTCTGTTCACAAACCCCCTCCAAATCTGATTGGAGCAAAGCCACCATTTTCAGATAAGGAAAATAAGATACAGTATTAGGAATTCTATTGAAACGTTTATCTATGGATAAAATCAATTGCAGAGCTTCAACAGGATAATCAACATGAACCTTGATTAATTCATTAAGTAAGGTCTCTTCCTTAATTACTCCACCAGCTGTCTCAATCAAATCATATGCCATATTCGCCACTGCAAACAAACCACAATTCTCTAAATTTCTCTTCAATTTACCTAGAGCATTTTTTTCTATCTGCCTTACTCTTTCTCTGGTAACAGAAAACTTTTGTCCTATTTCTTCAAGCGTAGCTCTCTCTTGCTGATCCAGATTGAAACGTCTCTCCACAACAAACCTTTCTTTCTGAGTTAACAACAATAAAAAGTCCTGTACCTGTTTAACAAAATCTTCTGTGACCATGCTCATAATCTGTTTTTAAAGTATATATTTATTTTAAGGCCAAAATTCAAATAACAATTTTAGCAACCACACGTTTCAGTATATGCAAAGCAGAACTTAAAAAAAGAAAATAAACTTGTGAAACACCCAAAAAACATTTCTGATACATATCACTCCAAAATATAACCGCTACAGGGAACAGTTTTAATCATATCATCTACATCAAAACTAGCCTTCAAAATTTTACGTAACTTACTTACATGCACATCCACGGTATTGGTCGAAACAATAAAATTCATATCCCAAACATTTTCCAAAATATTATTCCTGCTCAAAACCCGACCTCTATTTCTAGCCAAATACAACAACAACTCAAACTCTTTATTTGGTAAAAAAACTTCAGCACGCCCATCACCAACAACCCGCCTGTTTAAATTCAACTTTAAAACTCCCAATTCCAAAGAGTCTTTAAGCAAATAATTTTTCACTCCAACTATAGACTGTAAATCATCTAACAATAATTGATAATTCAAGGGCCAAAAATAACATCTCATGACACCATCAGCTAATCGCCCCAAATTTTCACTCGGAGTAGGCAGTCCATCCATTAAAAAAAACTTTTCCATTGGCAAAGAAATTTTCATTAAATCAACCCAAATTTCTCCAACACGATCAAATAAAATCACATCACAACTCAATTCCACAGTACCCGCCCCCACATATCTCCTAAAATACTCAACCCCCATCCTTTCAACTATCACCTTATTTTTCATCAAATATCTGCACACCCCCTCCACCTCACTAATTTTATCCGAAACCATCAATAATTTCATAAAATAAAATTACAGGAGATCAAGATAACCCCATTCACCCACACCAAGCAAACCCGCACACTCCCCAAATCAATTATTTCCTCTAGTCAAAAAGCAAAAACCCACGTAATATCCTGTCGTCCAAAATTGGACAACAGATGAAAACACCAGCCGAAATACAACACGCGCTTAAACAGCTCAACCTGCCAATTTTCCGTCAAAAGCAAATCAGCAGTGCTGTCTTCGAACAGGGGATTACCAGCTATCAAGACATTACAACTCTACCAGCCACAGCCAAACAAACACTCGCCACCCATCTTCCTATCCTGTCCATTACACCAGTAATTCATGTCGTCTCTCAAAAAAAGGACACGGAAAAAGCCCTCTTTGAAATAGCAGGCGGATTAAAAATCGAGGCGGTATTAATGAAATTTCGAGATGGACGCAATTCCATTTGCGTTTCCAGCCAGGCCGGCTGTCAAATGGGTTGTAAATTCTGCGCCACAGGTACAATGAAATTTGGCCGCAACCTTACCGCTGAGGAAATTTTCGATCAGGTGCTTTATTTTCATTGCCAACTAGTCAAAAGTGGTGAGCATATTTCCAATATTGTCTTCATGGGCATGGGAGAACCATTTATGAATTACGATCACGTCATGAGTGCTGTCAGAAGAATAAATTCTCCAGAAGAACTCGGCATAGCGGCCCGCCGCATCACACTTTCTACTTCCGGATTGGTAGATGGTATTGAAAAACTCACAGCGGATCCCTTGCAAGTCAATTTGGCCGTATCGCTACACGCCCCCAATCAAGCCGCCCGCGAAAAAATCATGCCAGTAGCCAGACTTTGGCCATTAGAAAAACTTTTATCTGCCATTCACCAATATACTGAAAAAACTCATCGCCGCGTGTCTTTTGAGTATGTCATGCTCAAAAACATCAACGATTCCACTGCTATGGCAGAAGAACTTGCTCAGATTAGCAACAATAAATTGATTCACATCAATATCATTCCTTACAATCAAACCTCCATTGAAAACATTTCCGGCAGTGACAGACAAACTATTTTAAATTTTCAAAAAATCTTACAAAATGCCGGCATCAGTGCTACAGTCAGAGTAACCATGGGGGAGGACATTGCAGCAGCCTGTGGACAATTAGCCAATAAAAATAGTTAAATTAATAATTAATCCTATGACACAACCACACAATCAACAACCAGCAGGAAATCCACAAAATCCAGCTCAACCAGCCGGAGCATCTCCCAAAATCAATTTAAAAATCGAAGCCGCCCAAGAGCAGGGGAGTTACGCTAATGCTATTTCCATACATGTTAATCACAATGAGGTCATTCTAGATTTCGGCTACATGATGCCAAATCAAGACCCTCTAACAGTGAAACTAGTCAGCCGCGTCAATCTCACCCACAGTACCGCCGAAAGCCTACTCAGCGTACTATCAAACGCTATGCTAGACTGGCGCAATAAAAACAAGAAATCTTAATTAAGACCATCAACATCATGAGTATCGAGAACAACATGGATCACATTATTTCACTTTGCAAAAGACGCGGCTTCATCTTCCCAGGATCAGAAATATACGGAGGGTTGGCAAATAGCTGGGATTACGGCCCTCTTGGTTCTCAATTGAAAAAAAATATTCAGGACATCTGGTGGAAAACTTTTGTAGAAAATCGACTAGATATGGTTGGCCTAGATAGTGCTATTTTAATGAATCCAACTATTTGGGAAGCTTCTGGTCATGTAGCTGGTTTTAGCGACCCTTTGATGGATTGTAAAAAATGTAAATCTCGAGAAAGAGCCGATAAGCTAATTGAAACCTGGATACATGAGAATAAATCCAACGAAAAACCCGCTAATTGGGCTGGAGAAAAAACCCCTCCTGCTGATTTATTGGACTTTATAATGGAGAAAAGAATTCTTTGCCCCATCTGTCAGGCCTGCGACTGGAGTGAGCCCAAAGCTTTCAATCTAATGTACAAAACAAAACAGGGAGTAGTAGAAGGCGAAGGCAAAGATATCTATCTACGCCCAGAAACAGCTCAGGGTATTTTTGTAAATTTCAAAAATGTACTGGATACCAGCCGCAAAAAACTCCCCTTTGGCATAGCACAAATCGGTAAAGCTTTTCGCAATGAAATTACACCTGGAAATTTCATATTCCGTACGCGTGAATTCGAACAAATGGAAATAGAGTATTTTTTCGACCCCGAAAACACTCCCTGGACAAGCATTTTCGAGCAATGGAAACAAGACAGTATGAATTTCGTGGTTAATAAATTAAATATTTCCGCAGAAAAACTCCGTCTACGTGACCATGATCCTGATGAATTATCGCATTATTCCAAAGGTACCACCGATATAGAATATCACTTTCCTTTTGGCTGGGGAGAACTAGTAGCTGCCGGAGCATACCGCACCGATTTTGATCTCAAACAACACGAAAAATATTCCGGTCAAAAGCTAACTTATCTGGATCCGCAAACCAATCGTGTCTTCACGCCACATGTCATGGAACCAAGCTTTGGTTTAACCCGTCTAACTTTGGCAGTATTATTAGATGCTTATCACGAAGAAAAACTAGCTGATGATGATAGCCGCATAGTAATGAAATTCAAACCATCCCTCGCCCCCATCTCCGTAGCAGTTCTACCACTGGTCAATAAACTCAACACCCCAGCCCAGGAACTGGCTCAAAATCTACTGCAGGATTTCCGCGTCGATTTCGACACCTCCGGCACCATCGGCAAACGTTATCGCCGTCAGGATGAAATTGGCACACCTTTCTGCGTTACTTTCGATTTTGAAAGCTTGGAAGATCAATCTGTTACAGTTCGAGATCGTGATACAATGCAACAGGAGAGAATTCCTCTCGCTCAATTAAAAACATATCTACAAAACAAATTAAATCAATAAAAACCAATGCCAGAACTGGCTAATCCACTAGAACAAATACTTGAAGGCGACATTATGCTGGGCCTGCTCAACTTACTGATCTGGGGCGCTATCATCATTATAGGCCTCAAATTACTGCGCAAATTTGCCCGTGATATTTTTATACTTCATCAAAATCGCAGTCACGTCTGCCTAAAAATTCGCGTACCGCGTGAAGATTCCACTAAAGACAACGAAAAAAAAGAGGACAAAGATTTCAAAGAAAAAGTCAGCCTGATGGAACAGTGTTTTCGTAATATACATGAACTGTCCGAACTCAGTCTCACCAATATCATTCGTACCACACTCTTTGATTCCAATATTATTTCTTTTGAAATAGTCGCTCAGAAAAAAGTAATTGATTTTTATCTGATCACACCCGCCATCTATCGTGAATTGCTGGAAAAACAAATCACTGCCTACTATCAGGACGCCGACATCATTCCCGTAGAAAACTACCAAATCACCAGCCCGGGTCAGCATTTACGCATGTATTTTGCCTATCTTACCCAACCTTTCTGGTTTCCCTTCAAAACCTACAAAACCACCGAAAACGACCCCCTCAATGATCTCACCAACATTTTTTCCAAGCTGGAAGACAATGAAATAGCCGGATTACAGGTGACACTTCGACCAATTCGCAGCCGCAAATACAATAAAATCATCGAACAAACTGCCTCAACATTATTCAAAGGCAAAAAAGTCAATCGTTTCCATATTCCAGGATTGGGCTTCCTCAACAATATCATTGTCGGCCTCTTTTTTGGCTATGACAAAATCATCAAAGACAAACCGGAAGATCAGGGTGGTTTCGTCCGCATGCTCCAACCTCTGGAAGAGCGAGCAAAAAAGATGGGGGAAAAAGCCGCCCAACCATTGTTTCGCACTGTGATAAGATTTTTCGCTTCTGCCAGCACCACCCGCCGCGCCGAAGAAATCACTAACAATGTCAATTTAGCTTTCAGCATGTTTCGCGACGAATCCTCCAACTGGTTTCAGACTCGGCGCGTGGTGCCAATCGACGCCATCAATAACCACTTCATGGCCTTCAACTACCGCAACAGGTTGATTGATACTTCTTTTGGGCCCTTTGGAGAAAAAAACAGTATCAACGGTCCAGAAGAAATCGCCTCCATCTTTCACCTACCCTGTAGCCGCTACAATCACACCCCAGCCATCAATTGGCTGCCCTACAAAGTACTTCCAGCCCCAATAGAAACACCAAAAGAGGGAATTTTACTCGGCTACAACTTGCACCGTGGCGTAAAAAAAGAAATTCGCATGCTACGTAAAGATCGCACCAGACATCATTACTGCATCGGTAAATCTGGTTCCGGAAAATCTGTTTTCTTAAGCTTCTTAGCCCGTCAAGATATTTTGGCTGGCGATGGAGTCGGTGTAATCGACCCACATGGAGATCTCATTGAAGAATTAACCAATTTCGTGCCAAAAGAACGGGCTAAAAACTGTATTATCTTTAATCCATCCGATTCCGAACGCCCCATGGGCTTAAACATACTAGAAGCCAAAACTCCCGAAGAAATGGATATGGCCTCCAGCCAAGCCACCGAAATTTTCATCAAACTTTTCGGTGACGAAATTTTCGGACCACGCATCCAACATTATTTCCGCAACGCTTGCCTTACCTTGATGGAAGACCAAGAAGAAGGCGCCACCCTGATCGACGTCCCACGCGTTTTCGTCGACGATGAGTTCATGAAATACAAAGTCAGCAAAGTCAAAAACCCCGTGGTCCGCTCTTTTTGGGAACATGAATATGCCCACACCGGCGATCGCGAGAAACAAGAAATGATTCCTTACTTCTCCGCAAAATTCGGTCCATTCATCACTAATTCCATCATGAGAAATACTATTGGGCAGACCAAATCTGCTTTCAATTTCCGTGAAGCGATGGATAAACAACAGATTTTGCTGATCAATCTCTCCAAAGGTAAAATCGGTGATCTCAACACACAACTCCTGGGACTGGTAATGGTTGCCAGAATTCAAATGGCCGCCATGAGCCGCGTGGACATACCAGAAGAAGCCCGCAAAGATTTTTATCTCTATGTAGATGAATTCCAAAATTTTTCCACCGACAGTTTCTGCTCCATTCTCTCCGAAGCTCGTAAATATCACCTGGCCCTGATCATGGCCAATCAATATATCAAACAGCTGGAAAAGAAAAATGACACCTCCATACGTGACGCTGTCTTTGGTAACGTCGGTACCATGATGTCTTTCAAAGTTGGTGCTGATGATGGCGAATATCTGGCCAAAGAATACGCACCAGTACTCACCGAACAGGACATCATCTCCATCGCCAATTTCAAAGCTTATATCAAGCTCAACATCAATAACACCACTTCACGACCATTTTCACTGGAAACAGTTTATGACATGAGTGGAGCCAACAAAAAAATCGGTGAAATCGTCACCCAGTATTCCCGCATCAAATATGGCCGTAAAAAAGAATTTGTCGATCAAGAAATTCGCGCCCGCATCGGCATAGAAGTTTAGCCGCACATTTACCAAACATGGATCCATCCAATAAACAAATATCAAAATTAAAATTCTACTCCTTCCTATTCGCCTTTATTTTGCTACTGCAAATTATCGGGGTTGCTTTTTTTCTGCGTAATTCCAACCGCCTACATTCCGCTAGTCTCAATCAAATCAATTCCCTGATCAGCGAAGTAGGCACACTCAAAGAAGAAAACCTACTACTCAATACCAGTCTCAATCAGGAGAAAAATCTGAATCAATTAAATGAACAAACCATTCGCCAAATCTACTTAAGCGTGGCAGCCAATCAATCCAACACCAAAGATTTGCAAACCAATCTACTTAGCTATCAAAATTTTTTAGAAAATGAACGTCGCAAATT
Organism: uncultured Candidatus Peribacteria bacterium; assembly: GCA_964528305.1. GTDB lineage: Bacteria > Patescibacteriota > Gracilibacteria > UBA1369 > UBA1369 > CAZGSD01. The sequence continues at coordinate 120,849 of CAZGSD010000002.1, forward strand.
ATCAGCAGAAAAGACATTACTCAACACCACCATACAAAATCAACAAAACACCATTCAGCAGTTGAAACAAAAAGAACAGGCCCAAGCAGCCAGCAATGAATTAAATGATAAAATCGACGCCATACTGTTTTTAGGAGAAAATCAAAAATTAACCGACACCATACAATTAGCTATAATCAATCCACAAAAACAACAGACAACCCTGATCAGCATTCCACGCGATCTATACTTCGAAGGACGAAAAATCAATGAATATTACAAATTTTACGGTATAGAAAAAACCGCCGAGGTCGTTAACAAAATCACTAACATTAAAATTGATCATTATGTTAGCCTCAATTTCCAGGCTTTTATCGAATTAATCGATCTGCTGGGAGGACTTGATATTCAAATAGATAAAGCTCTACTAGATAATGCCTACCCAACAGCAAACGGCGGCTACAAAATAGTAACCTTCACGCCCGGCCTAGAACATATGACAGGGGAGCGCGTACTGGAATATGCCCGTTCCAGAAAAAGCACCAGTGATTTTGATCGCAGCCTGCGCCAACAAAAAATTCTGCAGGCCATAAGAGACAAATTAGCCAGTCTCAATATTATGAAAAATATTCAATTTTACCTGACCGCCTTTCAAAGTCTGCAAAAAAATCTACAAACCGATTTCAATATCCTGGAAGCCATCGAACTTTTCGAACAACACAAAGCCAATCAGCTTTCCACCGGCCATAGCTTAAGCAACAGCAATTACCTCTATTCCTCAACCAGCCTCCAGGGCCAATCAATACTCCTGCCAAAAGACGGCAACTTCCAGGCTTTCCAAAAATATTTAGCGGAATTGATTAACTAAGTAGACGGCGCTGTCTATAATCGGCAATTTCTTTCAGCGTCTTTTCAATAGAGTCAGTCAATTCTGGAAATACACCTTTATACAAATCACCATGCCAACGCAAAACAGCAGTTATATTCTCCATAGATAAAGAATCCACATTTCGCATTAATAAACGCAATTTTTCCCTTCTATAGCGACTAATTATCTCCTGCCACGAAGCATCAGTAAACACTCTATGAAGTATTCTCAAACTTTCAATTTGCGCAAAAGACAGTCCCTCAGCCATGACAGTGTCAAAACCCAGCATCTTAAACACGCTCTCTACCTGATCAGAGGCCAGCAGCAGTCTTTCAAGCCCAGCTCCATCCACAACAAGACACCTATCCCATGACCGCACATCAGTCACATAGTTAATCCCATCCCTATTCACCACTACTGGAAACCATAACAAACACTCTATGGTGGCAATATCCAAATAGGATCCATTATCTAATTTATATAAAATTTCATTCCTATATCCCCAGGGAGCCACTGTCACATCCCAATTACTAGTCAAAAAAGTATCTCTAGAATGATCCGGCTGCATCTGATCAGCAGTTAAACCAGCCTCCAACCAATACTTATACCACGGATCAGCCGGTATTTCGAAATCAGCTTCAATTTTCAAATGACTACCAGATTTTTTAGCACCAGCTTCAACTTGCCTAGCAACCACATGGCCAGCACAATAACTCACCAATAACCGCTCTTTTTTAAGACCAACATAATCAGTTAAAAATTTCATCACCCCAAATACAGAATTTCTATACAACCCTTCCGCCTCACTTCTAGCCATAATATGACCACCATTAATGGTTGTCATGGTAAACAAGCCCAAATGATGTGGCGATTTATCTTTCGAACTAAAATAATGTTGAAAATCAGCCAAGCGTATCGATGGCTGAATTTTCAAAAAATGTTCATCATCATAGATATTTACAAAATCCCCATATTTCTCATAAATATGAATCTCATCCAAACAATAATTAAATTGTCCAGGAAACAAAGGAGAGACCACACTACTCCTCTCTATAGTAGGCCAAGGCAAAGTATTGTGATATAACTTCAACACCCCCAACATTGCGGCCAAATCCATACATTTAAATAAAAATCCCGAATACTATATCATAAAACTATATCACCACCAGACCTTTTTCCAACCGATTAAATAAGCCAGTAAATTGGCCCCCAAATGCAACAGGGGAGTGATGAGCAGTGCAGCAATCAAAACCGGCCAGGTTATTTGCCATGAAATCAAAAGTCCTGACCATATCCAGGCCCCAATAATAAAATCCACTTGATCAAAAATCAGCCAGACCCGCCCGGGCGCAATATTTAAACGTCTTTTAAAAAAACTTTTGGCGACGTCTCCACTGATAGCCGCCAACCCCAAACCTCCACCAATCAGCAAAGCTATCCACCAATTTCCCCACCAGCCAGCCATTACTCCCATCCATTCATATCCACCTCCAAACAGCCCCATCAACCACAAAACCACTCCACCAAAAGCCCCACCCAGAGCAGCACTCAGCACCCCCGCCCACGTCTTATGATCACCCAAAACCCTTTTCCCACGCCACATCGCCCCACCGTCCAGCGGTAGCCAAAGCCCCTTAAACATACCCAGCCCATGCAACACCACCGGCGCCGCATTACCCAGATAAGCCGGTAAAAACAGTAGCAACACCTCAATCAATATCCGTCCGAAATCATTTAGCATAATACAAATCCACTATGGAAAATAAATTAGTAATAGACAGCACAACAGCCCAAAACAGCAAAACAGGATCCAGAATATTCCCACCACCCAGCCAGACCACCAGCCAAGCAAAATAAACAAAATATTTACTAAAAGAAAAAGGATAACGCCCAACTTCAATACCAAAACGCAAATAATTCACGAAATAACTAACCACTATTTGCAGCATATAAAAGGCTGCCCAAAAAGCATCAGCCAAACCCCAAAAAATCAACCCCAGCATCAGCGGCACCACATAAAAATTATCTATACAAACATCCAACGCCCGCCCCCGAATGCTAGCCCGCCCGGACACTCTAGCCAACACACCATCCACTCCATCCAGCAAATAATTAGCCAGTAAAATCACCAGCACCAGCCAGGGAGCATACCCCAAAGCAAAAAACATCGGCACCACCAAACAGGCTCGAAACCAGGACACTTGATCGGCAGTTACCCCCACAGACAAGAGGCCTTTGGCCGGTTTATCCAGGACCCTATCCCTCCAAATTTTGGCCGAATTATAATACCATAGTAAATCTTTTTTCATCTATAAAAATTCAAGACAACCACAGCATAATCAATCTCATCAGAAATGTCTTGTCTTTTTGGCCAAAAATTCCTAGAATACGCCAGTATTCGGCTGGGTAGCTCAGTTGGTTAGAGCGTGGGACTCATAAGCCCAAGGTCGAGAGTTCGATTCTCTCCCCAGCCACCAAGAACAAGACGCCTCATTAAAAAGGCTCTTTTAAAGAATATTATAAAAGCACCTCCACGCAAGCTATAACACATCAAAAAATCCTTTTAATTCTGGTTGCGGGGGTTGGATTCGAACCAACGACCTCCGGGTTATGAGCCCGACGAGCTGCCTCTGCTCTACCCCGCGTTGCCCGTAGAATCTACTGCAAAGAATAGTTTCTGTCAAAGAAAAAGACCCACCATTTCTGCCCATTACTGAGCCCCGCCAAATTACTATCCCGCTCATCCTGTAGAGACTGAAGCCCATCCGTTACCGGTGCCTGATTAGAAAGTATAATCACCTCCTCACCCGGATTGACCAAACCAAGATTTTGCTTAGCAATCTTTTCTATATAATTAGAAGAAGTGAAATATTCATAATCTTCTGACTTCTGACGATTTTCAGACTCTATCCTGCGATTTTCAGATTCAAAATCAGCTATCACCCGGTCAATCTGATAACCACGATAAACCGATACGGTCAAAGTATTAAGCAGATAAATAACCAAAATCAGCTCTACAACTATCACTAATTTTGCTATATTCGAGGTCGGACTAAACTTAAAAGGCATAACCCAATGTCTCATCAAACTTTAAAAGCTTTCCAAAAATACCAGAACATTCATTTTATTGGAATTGGCGGAATAGGAATAAGTGCTCTTGCTAGAATTTTGGCCAGGACAGGCCATCATATTACCGGATCAGACAACAGCACCAGCCACAACAGTGAATTACTTCAACAAGAAGGGATTATCCTTCACTCTGTGCATCAGGCGGAAAACATTCCACCACAAACCAACTTAGTGATACACACCACGGCTATAGCCGATGATAATGTTGAGTTGCAGGCAGCTCGAAACAGGGGACTCACTATACTGACTTACCCACAGGCCATTGGTTTACTCACTAAGTCCTATCGCAGTATTTGTATAGCAGGCACACATGGCAAAACCACCACCACGGCCATGCTGGGACTGATGATGGCAGCAGAACAAACGGATCCAACGGTCATTGTCGGAAGTCTGATCAAAGAGTTTGATCAGAAAAATGAAAGGCTAGGCAAGTCTCCTTGGCTGGTATTGGAATCCTGTGAATACAAAGACGCTTTTCTCAATTATCAACCAGAAATAATTGTACTTACCTGTATTGATCCCGAACATCTGGATTATTTTAAAACAACAGAAAATTACCTGCAGGCTTTCATCAACTTCCTGTCCCGGCTGCCAGAAACAGGTGTATTGATAGCCAATATAGACGATGCCAATATCAAAAAAATTATTCAAGAAAATAACTGGAAATTCTCAATCATCACCTATGGCACATCGCCCATAGCTGATTTTCAATTAAACCAGCATCAATTAAAATTACCATCCGGAAAAACATTAGAAGTAAATTTATCAATTCCCGGCCAACACAATTTACACAATGCCTCAGCTGCTCTGACCGCATTACTACATCTACAGGGAAACAACACAGCGCCAAAACAGGCCCTAACTGCTTTAAACAACTTTCGTGGAGCCGCACGACGCTTCGAAATCAAAGGCCAACTTGGTAAAACTACGATTATAGACGACTACGCCCACACTCCCATGGAAATCCAGGCCACCATGCAGGGAGCTAGAGAACGGTTTGGCACAGAAGCAAAAATATTAGTTATCTTTCAGCCCCACCAATATTCCCGAACACATTTTTTCCTCAAAGAATTCGGACAATCTTTCCAAAACGCCGACCATGTATTCATCCCCAACATTTACCGCACCCGCGACAGTGAAGAAGATGTAAGCAAAGTCAACGTTGATCTATTGGTAGCAGAAATCAACAAAAATCACCCCACCACCGCCCGCGCCTCCAACACCCACAGCCTCCCTGAAACATTACAAAAAACCCTCTCCATCGCCACACAATTTGACGTAATCCTCACCATCGGCGCGGGCGACATCACCAAACTCAGCGATCAGATTCTCTCAAGCTCCTGAGACCCATCTGGAGAGTCTTTCACCACATATCCTAAGCCTTTAATTGCTTCACGCAAGCGATCTGATTCAGCAAAATCTTTTTTCTGTCGAGCCAGCCCTCTCTCCGCTAATAATTTTGTCAATTCAATATCCACCACCATTTCAGATTCAACCACATCCAACCCCAATCCAAACACTCGATCAAAATCCAAAACCGTCGCCAATTTAACAGCATCACTCAAATCAGACTTCAAAACTTCCCACAATACGCCCAAAGCCTCCGCTGTATTTAAATCATTATTAATAACTTCCATAAATTTAGCCCGATACGACGCATCAATCTCACCCGGAGCAACAAGTTTCTGCAGTTCCGTAACCTTACGACGCAACCTCTTCAATGCCGTCTGCGCCCCCTCCAAAGCCTCCCAGGTGAAATTCAACTGAATTCGATAATGCGTTCCCAAATTCAAATAACGAAAAGCCAAAGGATCAAAACCTTTATCAATCACATCCTGCACTAGATAAGCATTCCCTTCAGATTTCCCCATACGTCGACCATCCACCATCATAAATTCTCCATGCAGCCAGTAATTCACATATTTCTCACCGTTAGCCGCTTCACTCTGAGCTATCTCATTTTCATGATGTATGGCTATGTGATCAACCCCACCACAATGCACATCAAAATGCCTCCCCAAATATTTCATACTCATGGCACTACACTCTATATGCCAACCAGGAAAGCCTTTACGCCCCCAAGGAGAATCCCATTCCATCTGACGTTTCTCTCCCGCAGGCGTAAATTTCCAAAGAGCAAAATCAAAAGGATTTCTCTTATCTTCATTCAATTCCACTCGAGCCCCAACTTTTTTTTCAGCCAATTTTTGCCCGGATAATTTCCCATAATCCTGCCATTTACTGACATCAAAATAAATTCCATCAGAAGTTTGATAAGCATATCCCTTCTTTTCCAAATCAACCACCATAGCCAACTGTTCCTCAATATGATCAGTAGCACGAGGCATCAAAGCCGCTTTTTCAACATTTAATTTTCGGAGATCCGTCTCAAAAGCTTCTGTATAAAACCGGGCTATTTCCCAAGCATCACGCCCCTCCTTACGAGCAGCTTTCTCCATTCTATCCTCTCCACTATCTGCATCTCCCAAATTATCTCCGGTCAAATGCCCCACATCAGTAATATTCACAATCTGTTTCACCACCAAATCGTTATATTCAAACATTCGGCGCAAAATATCTTCAAACAGATACATTCGCATATTTCCTAAATGCGCATAAGCATAAACAGTCGGTCCACAGCAATACATGGCCACCTTACCCGATTCAAGAGGAACAAATTCCTGCATTGACCGCCCCAAAGTATTAAAAAGTTTAATTGAATTCATAAAACATCAAAAAGTGGCCCCAGTTTATCAGGCAGCCACTCAAAAATCCATATTTTATCAGGACCTTACCCCTCTACTTTAAGGAAGCTCTAAAAATCAGTTTTTACAAGGCGTCAAAAAAAAACTGAGGAGACAGTGTGCGTTACACGGCGACGATGATTTTTTGAAGACAACGCAGTAAAAACTAATTTTTAGAGCTTCCTTCGCACCTTTTTTTTAGTAGTCCATACAGCACCCAAAGCAGCACTCGCCCCAAACACTAATAGCAGTTCAGGTCCAGTTTTCGCAGTATTATCTGGAAATGGTCCACTATAAGCAGCAGGCCTCAAACCATTGTCCAAGGGTTGCACAGGGAAATCCGTCAAAGCAGTATTAATTTCCAAAGCAAATGGAATACTACTGATTATTTCACTACGCAAAGAACTTTCCTTACCCTCATCATCGATAGCCGTCACCGCAAAGAAATATTCCTTACCATTTTCTAAACCAGGCACATACCAGGTAGTACTAGCATCTTTGGTCAAAACAACCTGGGACAAAGATTTCACATCACTGCCATAATATACTTTATAATTTTTAACCATTTTATCATCAGTAGCGGCATTCCATACCAAAGTAACGCGCTTATCGGATCCATACCCGATCAAACCATTTACTTGGGACGGAGCACCTGCCACAGGTTGCAATTCACCACCATTAGTAGGCGTCGCCCCAGTAGAGCCAGCATTGGCCACTGGACCTTTAACACTATTATCAATCACAGCCCCAGCGGAATCGACAGTTATTTTGGCAGCCGCCTCATAAGTTTTTTCATTTTGCAATTCATCCACCAAAAGCACGCTCAAACTATAAGCTCCCGCGTCAGCTGGCGCTTGAATAGTACCGACATACACACTTGGATCATCAATACTGGCCGTCAGTTTGATAATATCAAAATTAAATAGTACTGCCGCCTGAGCCAAGCTTTTTTCACTATAAACCTTCACATTAATCACCGAACCAGCTTTGATGCCAGTACTTGGCTCCAAGACTAAATCTTCCAGCAGGGGAGCTTTAGTATCTATATTTACACTAACAGGCTCAGAAGTACCGACTATAGCTGCAGTAATAGTATCCACATTGGTAACATACAAACTATGTGCACCATCGGTCAAAGCTGGCGTCTGAAAAGTAAATTTACCATTAGGTCCAACCGGCACAGATCCAATTTCCTGTGAATTATCAAATATTTTCATGGTTGAACTGGTTTTACCTGTACCAGTCACAGTCTGCTCAGCTTGACTATAAGTCCCAGGTACTGGAGCGGTAATCATCGGTTTAACAGAACCAGCAGGTGCTGCGACAACAGCCCCACCATCACCAACGACCACAGTCTTTTCTGCTTTTTTAAATTTATCCAACAAATCATTTACTACTATTTTATAAGTACCAGCCTTGGCAAAACTTAAGCCCAAATTAAACTGATGCTCACCTTGATCAGTAGCCAAAAACTTATAATTCGCTGGCAAAGTCACACCAGAGCTATTCTCACCTTCAGCTGAAAATCTAACAGTACCAGTATAATCAGACACTTTGACATTTTTCGAATCCACAGCCCGCACCTTGAAACTGACATTTTCATTGGGCTTAATGGTATTGGGCACATCCAATATTTCAAATCCAGCCAAAGCCCCAGCATCCTGCGCATGAGCCCTCTGTATCACGTCTCCACCAATATCAGCCGTCAAAATAACATCATCCACAAAAGACACGGTAGGACGTGCATCCAACAAAACATCTTCTCCTACATCCATCAAAGACAAATAAGACAGACCGGCCGCCCTACTTCGCACAGTAAAGTCAGCTTCACCGTTTTTATCAGTATCAATTGTTGCAGGTTTAATTTCATCAGCTTTTCTGGAAGAAATTAGTTTCACAGCATGTCCATCCAACAAATTATTATAAGCATCTCTTAAAACAACTTTCATTTCAAATGAATCCTGCCCATCAGCTTGTATTACAGTACGCCCATATTCCAAAGTAGAATTAAAGGCATCCACAGCAGCCGGGAAAACCATAAAACTGGTTTTATTAGTAAAACCATGGCGAATCGAATTTTCCGCCATTACATAATAAATTCCAGCTTTCTGAGTATGATAACCATCCAAATAAGCCACAGCACGACCAGAAGCGTCAGCTTTTACCGACATGTTAATGTTTAAACCATCGGCCTTTTCCACAACAAAATTCACTAACTGATTAGGAGGAAAATTACTGGCTTTCAAAATTGTTTCTTCACCAGCTATAGTGTCATTTCCAACCACATTGGCCGTATTTTGGGCAAGAACCACAGCCGTATTGGACAAAAACAGATTCAAGGCCATCAACATAGGAAGAATTTTTTTCACTGCGAACATATTTTTCAGTTTATTTTTAAATCTTCCTATTATATCATAAAAAAGCTTTAAATTCAAACCACCAAGCCAGAAATGAGCATTATCAAACACAAACCCCTGCTTTTAGGTGCAGGATTGGCCATTTTAGGCGTAATTCTAGGGCTTTCAGGCCTAATTAGCCACACCATCCAAACCCTAATACTACAAGGATTCCCAGCCCCTTTACTCTATTTAAGCCTATCTTTACCTTTTTTAGGGCTTTTGATCAGCCTAACCAAGATAATTATTGGTATGAACATCAACAACAATCTCATCCCAATTAGCCTTATTGGAGGCAGTATATTGATCGGGCCAATCAATAGTGTCAGTATTTTTCTAATCTGCCTGCTAATCAATTATTTTGCTAAAACAGCGACTAATCTCTTTCACCTTCATGTAGGAGTAAAAAACTCTCTATTTATCAGTATTGGCAGTCTCCTCCTGATACTTTACCTCGGATTTTGTAATAACACCCCACAGACAGCCTCCCAAAGCGTTATTTATGGCTTAATTACTGTTTTAATCATCAATGAAAAGTTCCTAACCTTCAAAATCAGTAAAACCAGTTTAATTAGCGACCTAAAAACAATAGGCAAAACACTATTTCTCGCTGCTATTGGTTATTTGCTACTAGGCGGCCAACTACTTGGCTGGCAATGGCTCGGACTGCAAAACCTAATCATAAACTACCCAGAAAGCAGTTTACTCGCCATACTGGGCACCTTTTTGATCGGACAATATACCGGCCTACGACTGTCAGAAATCATCCGTTTCCGCAAACTTATCTTTAAAAATCACTGATGTTTTTCAGAAATAGCGGCATCTTGGGGATTAACGCACGCAATCTCCTTTATATCCGCCCCTACAATCAGGAAAAAAGTGTTGAATTTGCGGATGATAAGCTTAAAACCAAAGCATTTTTATCTGCTCGCGGCATTCCCGTACCAAAACTTTTATCCGTTATCGGCAGTAAAGCTGAATTGGATAAATTTAATTTTCAAAAACTACATGCCGAATTTGTCCTAAAACCCAATCTGGGATATGGGGGGCAGGGGATTATACCAATTCTCAAAAAACATCATGGAGAATTCCTTGGCACTAAAGGGCAAATCTATAACAAAAACTATCTAATCGAACACATTCGCAACATACTCAGTGGCACTTTTGCAATTAATGAACAACAAGACAAAGCCTTTTTTGAAAAACTAATCACCACCGATGATATTTTAGGTAAATTTGCTTTTAACGGTCTACCAGACATACGTATCATTCTCTATAATCTCGTGCCAGTCATGGCTATGCTTCGCCTACCAACCGAAGAGTCCGATGGCAAAGCTAATCTACACCAAGGCGCTATTGGAGCTGGAATAGATCTCGCCAAAGGAGAGGTCACCCATCTACTACATAAAAACAGTATTATCAAAGAAATTCCTGGTCGCGGACCAATCAAAGGGTTAAAAATACCCTTCTGGGATGATATTTTACGCATAGCCGGCAAATCTCAATTAGCCTCCAATCTTGGCTATATGGGAGCGGATATCGCTATAGACAAACACCACGGTCCAGTTCTACTGGAAATAAATGCCAGAGCAGGAATTAGCATACAAATGGCCAATCTAAGTCCTCTCCGCAAAAGACTGGAAAAATTAGATGGAATGCAAATCACTAGTGTAGAAAAAGGCATTCGTCTGGCCAAAGACCTCTTCGGCTATTCCATAGAAAAAAACATTAAATCTATTTCCGGTAAAAAAGTAATTGGTATTTACGAACATATTGATTTTTATCACGATAATCAAACAGTTAGCGCTCTAGCATTTATCAATAGTTCACGCAAAAAAAGCGCCGTTAGTCCAGATATAGCCAAACAACTGGGATTAATAAAATCAAAAAAACAAAAAGATTTGGAAAAAATAAATCTACGATTGAAATTCAAACTTGGAGGAAAAAAACTCACATCCATTTTCAAAATCGACAAAACCATAAAGAAAAAATATCAAGTAATTATCGGCAGTCGTGATTTAAGCGGATCTTTTTTATTGGATTCATCCATCAACAACATCCTTGGCGAAAAATCCAAAGGGCCTGTTAAACACATTTTCATCAGTAATTACAATCCCATCGAAACTGATCGCCAAATCTGTAAAATTAACAATCAATTAAAACTCTTAAGTTATTTCCGCCCATTAAATTTTCATGAAGAAGCAAATAAATTTCGCCAAAACAAAAATTACAACCCTCAATTCATCTACAAAGACTACGATCAGGAAACATCCAATCTCAAAAAAACTCTACAAAAAATCAAATATGACGATAGCGACCTGGGCATACTCTTTCACAAAAAAATCTCCGAACTAGATAATTATCTCAATCTAATCAAAAGCAGGGGACAGAGGGAGTTTACCGAACTTTCCAAAGAGATTTTTGGATTTCCCTCAAAACAAGACTTATTGGAATTATCAGAAAGAATAGATCCAGAAAAAGCAGCCGGCAAACTCAAACAATACACCTCGCTGGAATTGAAACAGATTTTCGAACATATACTACATGACTATGGACTACACGAATGGCGTGTACTGCTCAAAGAAAGCATGCTCAGCAAATGTATCGTCAATCGAAATCGAACCATTATGATCAAAAAAGACTCGCTATTCAATGAACAACGAGTCCGTGATTTAATCATTCACGAAATAGAAACACATCTCTTCACCACCGAAAACGGCAGTAAACAAAAGTATCGTCTTTTCCATGTTGGTTTCGCTAATTATTTGGAAACACAGGAAGGTTTAGCCATACACAACGTTCTATCCAGAGGAAGTCTTTACAGCGAAGATGGTCATAAAGAAATTCTAACCGAAGCAATCTACCTGGCTGATCAGCTCTCACTAAGCGATCTCTATCAGGAGATAAAACAAAAAGGGTTAAACGAAAAAAGTGCCATGGATATCTGCTTTAGAGTTAAAAGAGGTCTGTCAGACACATCACAAGGTGGAGTTTTTAGCAAAGATTATTGTTATTTCAGCGGCAGGAAAAAAATCAAGAAATTCCTAGATAATGGAGGGGATTTACGAGACTTGTATTTTGGTAAATACAGTGTCGACGACCTCCAGCTAATCAAAAACATCTCTTCATTCCAAACACCGCCCCTATTACCAAAATGGCTAATCTGAACCCCAACTTGACATCATAAAAGCAACATTCCATCACCAAAAGAAAAAAATCGCCTATTTCGTAATATAGCCAGGCGATATAACTGTAAGACTTTATTTTTTCCAATCCAAGCCGCCACCAGCAATAACAACGTACTTTTCGGCAAATGAAAATTAGTAATCAAACCAGAAATAACCCTCCACCGATAACCTGGCTCAATCATAATCGAAGTCCGATAATCTCCAGCTACAAATAAGCCAAAACGTCCATAATTATCTTCCAACACCCTCACCGCTGTAGTTCCCACCGCTATAATACGCCGCCGCTGTTTAATATATTTATTCAAACGTATAGCAGTATCACTAGCGATATTATAAGCTTCTTCATGCATATGATGATATCGAGTATCACTAGCTTTAACCGGTAAAAAAGTCCCCAATCCTACCTCCAACGTCACAAATTCCAACACTACACCTTTTGCTCTTAAACGCCCCAATAATTCGGGAGTAAAGTGTAAACCAGCAGTCGGTGCCGCCACACTTTTCCCATCATGACGAGCATAAACAGTATTATAATCGGCATCCTGAGACTGCCCTGCGTCTATATATGGCGGCACCGGCATAGCCCCATAACTATATAGATACTCCATCAGCCCAGTCTGCGAGAGATCACAACTCAAATAGCGAAAGCCCTCATCATCAATTTTTTCAATCTTAAAATCCACTCCATGCACCTTAACCGTCTGCCCCAGTTGAAAAAACTTCCCAGGACGAACCATCACTTTCCAATAATCACCTGCCAATTCCAAGAAAAAAATCTGCATTTGACGACCATTCTGTTCAAACAGTAAACGAGCCGGCATCACTCTAGAATCATTAAACACTAAAACATCACCCGGCCCCAAATATCGAGGCAAATCAAAAAAATGGCCATCATCTATCACCTTACCATCACGTGCCACTACCAACATACGAGCATGATCACGTGGAACAATCGGCTTTTGCGCTATAAGCTTTTTAGGCAAATCAAAGTCAAAATCAGCAATACGCATAATAAAGAAACATTATACCCGCCAATTCTGCCCTAAAATAGCCAAAAATCAATTTGTTTTTGCCGGTTCAGCACTCCACCGCTCTTGCTTATGATCAATCACAGCCTGACTTTCCACACCGTCCTCTAAACGCTTAATAACAACAAGTGTAACATCGTCCTCCTGTACATGCTCCTCTACAAATCTGGAAAAATCACGAGCAATATTTCTACTAATATCCTGAGCCCCCCCTTGAGAACCATAAAGAGATACTAATTGTTTCAACCTTTCCAATCCAAACATTTCCCCCTTCATATTCCTAGCTTCTGTAATACCATCGGTATAAAGCACCATCACGTCACCAACAGCCATTTCAACTTCCTGTTCTTTCACTATTTTACTATTATCAGCCACCATTCCCAAGGCTATGCCACCGCTAGCAGTAGCAGTAACTTCACCACTAGCAGCCTTATAAAGAACTAAGTGTTCATGTCCACACCCAACATAAGTCATTTTTCGAATTTCCGCGTCCCATTTAAGCATCAACATGGTCATAAACATCGTAGCACGTATGCGCTTTTTTAAACGCCTATTAGTATTCACCACAATTTCCTTTGCAGTTGTGTATATTTCCGCATAAGCATTAATCAAAGTATTTACCATAGTCATCACTATCGCTGCTGGCACGCCATGACCAGTCACATCACCCACGTAAAAATAAGTAGATTTACCCACCTGTATAAAATCCAAATTATCTCCTCCTAATTCCTCAGCAGAACGATTTTTAACAGCTATGTCAAAACCAGTAATAGTCGGCGCCTGCACCGGCATTAACTCTTTTTGTAATTGTCCAGCCGTCCTCAGTTCTCCAGACACTCTACGACTTTCAGACAATTCATCAGTTACTTTTTCCAAACTAGCGGTAATTTCATTGAAAAAATGCGCAAAAATACCGATTTCATCAGTACGTTCAGTATATATTTTCTTATATTTCCGCCCCGTCAAAATAGCCTTTACCTGATCTAAAACGGCTCTTAGAGGAACAACCATATCCACATAATAAACCAAGACCGCCAAGAGCAAACAAAAGACCATCAATATCATTACCTCCACCCAATTAAATACAGCTTTTCCTAACAAATAAGATATTCCTCCAACTATCACCGATATAGCCGCCATCAGCAGCAAGAAATGTACATAAATTTTCTTTTTTAAATAAGCCTTACTCAGCATAGTCTATACTGGTTAAACACTCAGAAAGCCCATCATAATGATGCACAGTTTCCAAAATACCAACCACTCGAAGCACATCCAAAACCTGTTTAACCGCCCCAACCAAAACTAGATTAGCATTACGGGTTTTTAAAGTCTCGTTGATCTCTAAAAGCAATCCAATCCCTTCGCTATTAATAAATTCTAATTTCGAAAAATCCAAAATCAAAAATTTCCCATGGAAATCGCTTACCAATCGGGAAATTTCATTTCTATGAAGTTTCAATCCAAAGGAATCCAAAGCCCCAACAAAAGAAATCAAACAAACCTTCGGTTTAAAATTTGAGTCAACCTGTAACGATAAATGTTCCTGTGACATGTAATTAATAAGGATGAATAAATCCTGTTATTATATCACAAAAAGCCATTACACATCAAACCGGACAAAACGTACCACTTTGATGTTTTCTCCCAATTTAACAATAGATTCCCTCACCAAAGCTTCAATTGTCTTATCTCCATCTTTGATAAAAGCCTGTTTCATCAAGGAAAACTCCTCTCTGGCTTTTTTCTCTTTATTCTCCAAAATCATGGCTATTTTATCCTCCGGTTTTCCCTCACTTTTCAACTGTTCAATCCAAATAGACTTTTCTCTAGCAATAAACTCATCACTAATATCTTCCGGATTCAATGCTTTTGGATTGGCAGCCACCACTTGCATGGCAATATCATTAGCCAATTCAATAAACTGCTCATTTTTAGCGACAAAATCAGTTTCACAAGCCAAATGAACCAAGGCTCCAACCTTACGATTACTATGCACATAAGCATGAACCACACCCTGTCCAGTAGTACGATCAGATTTTTCCGCAGCCTTAGCTTCGCCCTTTTTACGTAAAGCATCAACAGCTTTTTCAAAATCGCCATTATGTTCCTCCAAAGCCTTCTTACAAGCCATCATTGAGGCTCCAGTAGCTTCGCGTAAATTTTTCACATCATCAAGAGATACAGTCATGCTTTTATAATTTATTGAATATTTATAATAAAACTTATTTAGATGGATTCTGCATACCAGCATCAGTAGAAGACGCAGAATTAACTGGTGCCCCCTGAACAGGAGCCGTTGTAGTAGCAGCATTTCCAGCAGATGATGCGGCTTGAGCAGGAGGCACAGCAGCCGCAACTGGAGCGGTATTTTCTGCCTTCTCCTTCTGCAAAGTATCCTGTCGCACATCATAATCATTTTTCGCTACACCAACCTGACCGGTAATATTTTCTTTGGACGTTTTAGCCATCCACTCAATTGGAATTAAATCAGCCACAGGCCCCAATACTGGCATTTTCCACCAAAAACCATAAGCAGCCAAATACATGGAGTAAGCTCCTGCAACCAAACAAAACATTGGCACCAAACCAATCAACAAAGCCAAAAACTCTCCTAATGGTCCTAAAACAGAAGCAATCACAGCAAACATTCCAACAAAGAAAAACAACAATGACAACAATAATCCTTGTTTAGCATGCAACCTAACATAAGCGCTATCAGGCTTGATAATAATCGACAACAAAGCCACAAAAGGCAAGTAAGCTAAAGCCGCATAAATCTTGTCTTCCTTATTTACAGGTGGCTGATTACCTTTTTCCGGATTGATTATTTGAGACAGAAGACTACCAGCCTTCACAACTCCCGCCTGTCCCAGATTCTGAACCTGCTCTACACCAGCTTTCCCTAGATTAGTCACCTGTGATTTTGCCTCACCACCGAGATCCTGTAACTTATTTTGAGCTGTTTGAGCTAAATTTTGGGCCTCCTGTTTGACAGTATCTTGCAAACCTGCCGCAGAAGCTCCAGGCTGCTGACTGGAAACCCCAGAAGCCTCACCAGCAGAGGGTGTAGCACCAGACTGATTATCCATTGTATTTTGCATGTCTATTGCTGTTATAAAGTTGTTTTATTTTTTATCTCCCTTTTTCCCTTCTACTAAAGACTTTTGCACACGGGAAACTACATAAGTCAAAGCAGACAAAGCGTCATCATTAGCCGGGATAACATAATCAACCCCATCCGGATCCGCATTTGAATCAGTGATAGCCACCACTTTAATATTCATTTTATTGGCTTCCTTGACCACAATCTTATCTCTCACTACATCGGCCACGAAAACCACCGCAGGCAATCTATCCATCTCTCTCACCCCACCGAAAGCATCCTGTAGCTTAACTAGTTCTTTTTTAATACGAGCTATCTCTTTTTTAGTATATTTCTCCAGCTCACCACTTTTCTCTTGTGCCAGCAAGTCATTAAAATACTTAATGCGCTTTTTGATAGTAGAAAAATTAGTCAAAAGTCCAGGCATCCATTTATTCACAACATATGGCATACCAGTCGCCTTAGCAGCATCCATAATCAAACGAGCCGCTTGTGGTTTGGTACTAGCCAACATGACAGTTTTCCCACTAGCCGAAGCCTGTTTGAGAAACTCCATAGCCTCATCCAAGTAAGCAGCGGTCTTATCCAAATCAAAAATATGAATACCGCTTTTGGATCCATATAGAAAAGGTTTCATCTTTGGATTCCACCTTTGAGTTTGATGGCCAAAATGCATGGCCGCATCCATCATTTCCTTTACCGTTGTTTTTGACATATATCCTTTTGGTTAATTTATCCCTTCTTCTTGCGCATTGCCTATGACGCACCGCCACAGGAGGATTTCGCAATCCGGAGATAAACTTGAAATAAAACAAGACGAATCTATTATATTTGAACGGTAAAAGCAAGCCTTTCCAATGACTTTCAGAGGTTTTGACAAAAATCCCATAAACTGATATGATAATAAGACACCAAAGAGCTCAAAGCCAATGGAAAACACAGCAACAAATAATAACAACGAAAACACTCAAGCGGCAAGCCAAACTAAGCCGCTACCAGTGGTAATCACTATCAGTATGCCTACTCAGACTTATTTTGTCTCTGGCATACGGGATTTCACCTTGAATTTGATCAAAAACATGACCAGTTTCAGTGAACAATGGGCTTTCCGATTTCAATCAATAGTCGATGAACTATGCAATAACGCCATAGAACACGGCTCCCGCACCGGAGAAACCATTAAAATTATTTTCGAAAGCCAGTCACAAGAATACATTCAAATCACCGTCGAAGACTCCGGTACAGCAGCCAAACACCTCAAAGCAGCTGAAATCACTAAACTAGTTAATGAAAGAAAATCACAAACCGTCTTAAATGGACTCATTCGCGGCAGGGGATTACCCAAGATTGTTGCTGAATGGACAGATGAAATGGAATTTTCTGACCTGGCCAATGGTGGCATCAAAGCCAGAGTACGCAAATATCTCAAAGACCCCGCTTTACAAGAAACATCTCCATCCAGTCTTGAAAGTCCCAGCCATATCGTGCTTAATTAAAACAAATAACATTTTTAAAAAAGACATGACAGAAATCAATATCAACATCGAAGACATCCCAGTAACAACAGCGGGTAAAACCGTCAAACTGGTAACATTCAAAGGTCAACTCGACGAAACCAATGTCGATGAAAAAGCTAAAACTATTTATAGCCTCATCGAGCAAACCCCACATAACCTCAACCTGCTACTTGATTTTGAGCAACTGGAATACATGAACAGTAAATCAATTGGCTATTTGACGGACTGGTACAGTAAAATCTCCGAAGGTGGAGGCAAAGTCGTTATAGCCAAAGCCAGACCAAATATTTTAGATATATTAGAAGTAGTGGGACTAACCCAGTTGATCACATCTTTCCCCACAACTGATGAAGCAAAACTGGCCCTAGTAGATGCTCCAGCAGCAGGCAGCACCACAGCTTCGCCAGCCAAATAGCTTCATATGCCAAATTTTGAACCACTTTATCTACTTTATGGCGTCTTAGCTTTTCTACCAGCCATCATCTGGATATCTTTTCTATTCAAAAAGCAACAAGACAAAAAAACTCAAATCCTCATTTTTTTACTTGGATCACTTTCCGTAGCTCCAATTTTTTTACTACAATACCTTTTCAAGCTCTTTCCCAGTTTAGATATCGTCAGCTTTAGTGAGCAATACATTCAAAATCCCTTTCTACACTTTTTGATAATGTACGCTTGGGTTGGCTTTACCGAAGAATTAATCAAACAGTGGTTGATACGCGTACTAGATTCACGTTACTTATTAGTACAATCCATCAACGACTCCATTAATTTTAGTTTAATCTCTGCCCTTGGCTTCTCCTTTGCTGAAAACATCTTTTATTTCTATCACATCGGTACTCAATTAGGCCTAGCTTCATTATTAGTCGCCTATATTTTCCGTTCTTTATTCACCACCTGTGGACATTTAGTCTTTTCTGGATTTTTTGGTTATTATTATGGGCTGGCAAAATTTTCTACCAGCATTTTCGAACAAGCAAAACTACAAGGAAGAAAATTACCACTATCGAGAATACTGGGAAGAACACTCAACATTTCACAAATTCAAGCTTTTCAAGAAGTCACCATTTTAAAAGGTTTAATTATTGCCATAGTTTTACATACCATCTTCAATTTCCTCCTGGAAATGAATAACTACAGCGGACAAGCTGTCTTTACAGCTCTAGCAGCACTTTTCATTTTAATTAATTTCATCATCCTACGCTTGGTACTAGCACATCGGTCAGGAGGCGTAGAATTAGCACATGGAGAAATAGAGAAAAGCGCCTCAACCATGGACAAAAAAGATGAAGACGTAGTTATAGAATTATTGGGCATGTGGTCACAACAAGGAAAATTCGTAGAAGTAATTCAAATCTGTGAACGCCTGCTCAAAAGAGATCCAGACAATAAAATTGTTAAACTCTTCAAAGCCAAAGCATTAGATGGAATGGATGCTAGCCACCCTTACAAAAACATTCTTAATAAACTGTTCCCCGATCAGGAATAATGCTACACTGAACCTGCATTTTTCCCTGTGGAATTGAAATCATTAGAACAAGCAAAAATAGCCATCATCTGCGACTGGCTAACCGTGGCCGGTGGCGCTGAAAAAGTCATACACGGCTTACACCAACTTTTTCCAGCCAGCCCTATTTACAGCACCTTATACAATCCAGACCGCGTCAAAGGTTTTGAGCATGCCCAAATTAAAACCTCTTTTCTGCAAAAAATCCCCAGAGCCAATCGCCATCACCAATTCTGCCTGCCTCTAATGCCATCTGCCATCGAAAGTTTTGATTTATCTGATTTCGATATAGTTATATCCAGTTCACATTCATGTGCCAAAGGCGTAATTTTACCACCACACACACTGCATATTAGTTATTGCCATTCTCCCATGCGCTACGCCTGGGACAATTTTCAAAATTACATACAGGAATATCGTATTAATAAATTCCTCAAAACTCTAGCAACTCCCTTGATTCATAAAATTCGCATTTGGGACCGCTATAGTGCTGATCGTGTGGATCACTTCATCAGTAATTCTAAACTGGTTCAACAAAGAATACGCAAATTCTATCGACGTGAAAGTATCATAATCCCACCCTTCATCGAACCAGAAAACTTCCATTCTCAACCTAAAAAAAATTTTTACCTAGCCGTCGGACGGTTAACAGCCTACAAAAAATTTGACCTAATCATCGAAGCATTCAACAAAAACGGCCTGCCACTCAAAATTGCTGGAACGGGTAACATGCTTTCACATTTACAAAAAATCGCCGGCCCCAATATTGAATTACTCGGATTTGTCAGCGATCAGGAGTTAAAACAATTGTATAGTACGGCCAAAGCCTTTATATTTCCACAAATAGAAGATTTCGGTATCACCCCATTGGAGGCCATGGCCAGCGGCTGTCCAGTCATAGCCATGGGAGCAGGTGGAGCACTAGACACCATCACAGACGGTCAATCAGGATATTTATTTATGGAACAAACAGTCGAAGCCATCAATTCCGCCATCGCTAAATTAGAAAAATCCCCTTTATCCGAAAAAAACATTCTGGCTCAAGCCCAAAAATACAGCAAAACAAGATTTAACCAGGATTTCATTGATTTTCTGGAAAAAGCCTGGCATCAACATCAAGTAACCAATTTGATATGACTATCACAGAATATTTCAAACTTGCTCAAAGAAATTTTTTACTCATCGCTTTTTGTTTATTATGCGGCAGTACAACTGGTTTTTGGTTGGCCAATAAACAACCAATCAACCTAGTTGAACATTCAATCTTAGTGAATTTGGCCATACAGGACAAAACACGAGCCACTAGCGCTCACGACAATCTCCAAGCCGCAGATCATATCACCGAAAGCATACAGGGTTGGCTCAAAAGTCATTCTTTTCAAACAGATCTACAAAACAAATTCCCTAATTCTCTAGCTTTTACTGCCAAAAAACAGGAAAAAGATAATTTAGTAATTAGCTTCACCAACACAGATACAGAGCAAGCCCGCGCATTTAGCCAAAACCTCATCCAACTTATTAACCAATGGATCGAACAATACAATCAGAAATCCGATCTCAATATCATCCTCAACGCCGAACCACTAGCCTCCACGGCTAAACCAATTCCACTTACCCTCTACTTAATCATCAGCACTTTGATGGGGCTAATTATCGGCTATTTAGCTAGTTGGTATTATGAAATAATTAACAATAAATTAACTTCCGCCCAACAATTTCACTCTATTTTCATAACTACACCATTTAGTTTTAGCAATAGTCGTGATTTCAAAAAACATCATCAGTATTTTTCCAAATATCTAAATCAAAAATATCAACATCAGCCATTACAAATTCTGGACCTAACCCATAAGAATAAAATCGGCGTAGAAACCATCTCCAAACACGGTCACTTCCAAAGCATCAAGTCCTGGAATATCCCGAACGATCTGGAACATATAGCAATCGATCATCCAACTATTATATTAGTAGAACTTGGTTATACTTCAGTACACGATTTAGCATCACTACATCGTCTAGGCATACAAAAAGTAGAGGGCATTATTTTTGATCACGTGAAACGGTAAAAATAGCCAATTTTTAGTGGTCTCCCGCGTGAATACGACGACCGACATCACTCACAAATATTGACAATATCGTCGCAATCGGAATTGCCAAAACCAATCCCAACACGCCCAACAGCTGAAAACCAACCATTAAAGCAAAAATAATCACCAACGGACTAAGTCCAACAGCTTTATTCATCAATACTGGCACCAATATATTGTTTTCCAACCAGGACACGGCAAAATAATACACTATCAGATATAGACCTAAACCAGGGGACTGATTAATAACAATCGGCAATACCAGAACCGCCGCCACCACCCTTCCAAAAACAGGAACAATCATGCATATACCGGTAATAACAGCTATCAACAAAGCAAATTCCACCCCAGCCACAACCAAACCAACAAAAGTAATCAGCGCCGCCGCCACAGACACCATCAGTTGCCCACGAATCCATTCACCAATTTTCACTTTCACCATGCGCAGACGCTCCGTCACATAGCCCATATGCCGACTTGGGAAAATGCTTGTACAAAAATTTTCTATAGCCATTTCATCCACCGTCATGAAAAACACCACAATCAAAATCAACAAGAAATTAAACAGCCCATTGGAAAGTTGAAGCAGTATAAACCAAAGATTGCCACCTAAATTGAGTAATTGCCCCGAAATCACCTGCAAAGAAGATTGCAATTGTTCCGCCACTATTTTGATATCCACCGCCCTATACAATTCATCCAAAAAAGACTTCAAAGTAGGACCAAAAGGCAAATTAGCTGTAGGAGTCTGAGACAATTTCAAAACAAATTCATTAATTGAAACAGCTAAACTAAATAACTGCTGAGCTATTAACGGCAGTAAATGGGCAAAAAGCAGAGCCACTAAAACAAAGATCAACACATAAACCAGCAGCACGCCCAAAGCTCTAGGAATTTTCATTTTTTGCAACCAATCAATCAACGGATCCAAAGCCGCCGCCACAAAAAAGGCCACAAAAAACATCAGCAAAATCCCCCCCATTTGATAGACCAAATAAGCTCCAACCGACACCCCCAGCAGCACCAAAGCCGACTGAAACACGGAATAAGGAGAAAGATTTACAGTTTGTTCAGCACCATCACGTCCCTTGTTCAAGGCCTTTCCACGTGGCAAACCGGATAATTCCATATTTTTTGCAGCAGGCGCGCGACCATGTTGATGAAAAACTTCTTTCAACCATTCTGACCATTTATTATTTTTATTTTTTTTTGATTTCATAAATTTAACCCGTTAAAGCCGCCATGATAACATTGACTACAGACCAAGCTAAAAAGGCTATAGCCATGCCAATCAGGGCATTAGTAATATATTTTTTCCCTTTATCTTTATATTCCGAAACCATTCCGCTGGAAATATACATAAATCCACCAATCACAGTGAAAAGCAGTGATAACAAACTAACCAGTCCCAATAAATAATTACTGAAATAACGTATAAAGTGGGGGACCATGGATAGAGACACGCGGCCAGTTTTAATGGCGCAGCCTAAAATCTGATCCATATCTGAAGCAGCCTTAGAGGAGTCCTTGGCAAAGCCAGTCAGCAACGCCTCACAATCAGCTCCTCCTGCCTCCGGCAAAATAGTTTTTTGAGCCTGTACCACACCCACGCCCACCATCATCACCATCATTATGGCCATGGACACACAATATAATTTTATTTTCGTAAACATATTTTATTTTTCCTCATTTCTTCAAAAAAATACTAACATTCATCACCACAAAAACCAAACTTAAGTCACCTCAAAGATTTCAGTCCAATACGTATTTCCGACACCCCTTCTGCAATCAAACGCCTAAAATCATCCATGTAATTAATCGATAAAATCTCCACCCCTCGATATTTTTGCTGCATCAGTTTAAACATTACCCCAGCTTTACGGGCAGCCGTCGCTTGCATCTTGAGATTACCAATATCCGGTATATAAGTATGTAACCCCACCAAGCGCAATCCAGACAGAAGCGCCACTTCCAGGGCCAAAGAATTCACTTCCACCGGCAGCACACCATAACGCGCATCATCATTCCACACATTAACCTGCAATAAAAGCCTGCTAACACGCCCAACCCTAGCATTCAAATCACTAATTTCCCGCGCTTCCACTAACGATTTAACAGTTTCCACTAATTCAAAATTACTCAGCAGGGGAGTGAGACTTTGCCCTTCCACTCCTCCCAAATAATGCTTCTGACAAGGCAAAAGCAAGTTTTCCCATTGTAAATACTGATCTAGAGTAGTGAACCCAACCCTCCTTACCCCAGCAGCAATTAATTTATTAATTTGATCATACTCAAGCCCATCAGCTTCAAGCAACAACGGAATATCTACGGCATTGCGAAAATTCAATTTGGCAAAATACTGTATTTTATTTACTATTTCCTGTAGTCTGGCCACCTGAAACTCCATACACATGAACAATAAATTTAATCACAAATTACCATTCATAGCCATCATTGGTAAACCCAATGTTGGCAAATCCAGCCTCTTTAACCGATTGGTAGGAGAAAAAGTAGCTATTATTTCTGATCAAGCTGGCACCACTCGCGATCGAGTTTTTCGCAAAATACAATTGGAAAACCTCACAGCTATACTGGTAGACACAGGTGGTTTGGAATTTGATAAAAAACAAGATATCGAGGCCGATATGCAATCACAGGCCCGCCTAGCCATAGATGAAGCGGACTTAATTGTCTTTTTAGTGGACGGCAGACAAAGTCCCACCGCCGACGACCTGGAAACAGCCCAGATACTACGCCGACAATCCAAAAAAATTCTACTGGTAGCCAATAAAATCGATCACGCCAAATCAGCCCACAATCTGCTCGTTTGGACCGAACTTGGTTTTGACGAACCAGTTAGTATTTCTGTTATACACAATTTAGGACTAGAAAAATTCCAAAACATCCTAGCCCGCCATTTAGTAGCAGACGGTTGGACGACTCCAGAAGAAACATCCACTGACCAGAGCGTTAAACTTGCTATCATTGGCCGACCTAATGCTGGAAAATCCTCATTGGTCAACGCACTATGTGGAGCAGAGCGCGTAATTGTTTCATCACAAGCCGGCACCACTCGCGACGCCATCGATATCGAATTAGTCCAAGATAATCAACATTTTACATTAATCGACACGGCCGGCCTACGACGACGTGGCAAAATAGAGAAAGGCCTAGAAAAATATTCCAGCTTTCGAACCATCAACGCCATCGAACGCGCCGACATCGCCTGTCTTGTTCTGGATTACGAGGTAGGTATACGCGCACAAGATCTACATATTTCTTCCTATATTTTAGAAGCCAGCAAAGGCCTCATCCTCATCGTCAATAAAATTGATTTGATGGAAAACAAAGAGGAAGAACGCAACCGCATCGCCAGACTACTCAAAAGCCGTTTCGACTATCTCTCCTGGGCTCCCGTACTATTTGTTTCAGCCAAAAATCGCAAAAACCTGGATCATATTTTAATTCACGCCACACAAATAGCCGACGAAAGACGCCGCCAAATCGATCATGAAGAATTACTGGATTTTCTACGCGAAACTTCTCACAAACATCAACCTCCCACCGCCGGCCGCAACAAATTACTTTTTTATGATTTACAGCAATTCCCAGCCGCCACTCCCACTTTCGAATATCTGGTCAATAACAAAGACATTGTCCATTTTTCCTATCAACGCTATCTGGAAAACGCTTTTCGCGAACGTTTCGGCTTCACCGGCACCAGCCTACGCTTTTTCTTCAAATCCATCGATCCTAAATTGATCAAAAAACAGAAGCCGCTTTAAAAATTCATCCCGATACTCCCGCCGTTTATCATTATTATGATATTTCAAACGGGTTTCACTGACAATCACCGAAGCATTAGCTCCAAGCAAATGTCGTCTTGCCTGAAATCTTTTTTGCAAAACCCTACTAATTCTCCTTTCCATCCAATCACCAAGTCGCCCAGCTAAAAATCCTTCCACCATTAAAGCCACCCAACTACAGCTATTAGTGAAATCTCCATCCACACGAATAGGTTTAGGAAAATACGCCTTCAACCACGCTAAATTAGCGTCCCACATTCCCCGCCAAACCTGACCATCCCCATAAACCGGCCGTAAAGCCAACATCCAATAAACCATATACACGTCATTTTCTATCAAAACATCCTCCAAATTCAAAGAATCCTCGGCTATATAAAAACTCAAACAAAATCGCCCAGCTATATGACGACCATGACGTCTAACGCGCAATAAATGCAACAATACAGTCAGAAAAATTTTAGCTAAAAAAATCCGCCCACTCTTCGTCACCACCAGCAAATCTATATCACTATGCTCATCCGCTATCTCCAGAGCAGAGTAATTGCACACCGCTACCAATTTAATAAAAGGCACATAGGGCAATACCCGTGCCAACCACTCAGACCTGGCCAAAATTTGCCGGGCATATTTCGCCCCATCTTCATCACTAAACACACCCCTATTTTTCAGCCCATATCTGTCATCAGCAAACCCCACTTCATTTTCCAATCCCACCAAAGCCTCAGTCACAACCAACTCAGACACCGCCCCTCCCAGTAACCACCCCGCCAATTCCTCCAACTTTAAACGCCGCCCAAAAACATCAAAATAAGCCAATGTAGCCAAAATTTTTTGCCGCACCGTCCACCCCTGAATGTCACTCAACTTTATCATCAAATCAAAACAAATATTGGTAGCCCAACCAGGCCAGACTATCATATACTATAGCCAGAAGACGATCAAAAACCAATCCATGTCCAATACCTATTTAGAACATTTACGAAAAAACACTCCCCATCAACCAGGCGTTTATCGCTTCAAAAATAGCGAACAACAAGTCATTTACGTGGGTAAAGCAAAAAACTTACACAAAAGAGTAAACAGCTATTTCAGTGACAGCAAACAACACTCCACCAGAACACTTAAAATGCGCGACCAAATCACTGACATAGAATACACCACCGTATCCAGCGAATTAGAAGCATTAATACTGGAAACCAATCTAATCAAAAACCTGCGCCCCAAATATAATATTTTGATGAAAGACGACAAAAATTTCGCCTACATCAAAATCACTATCAATGAAGATTACCCTCGCATCCTCATAGTCAGAAAAATACAAAACGACCACGCCCGCTACTTCGGTCCCAAGACAGCAGCCAGTCAAATTTATCGTACACTTAATTTACTCAGAAAAATTTTCCCATTCCGCACCTGTAACCTGCAAATTGAAAATATCGCCCCCGCCCCCATTGACGACATCAATAAAAAACAACTAGTCAAAGTCAGCAAAGCCACCATCAAATATCCCTGCCTCGATCTACACATCAAACGCTGTCTGGGCCCCTGCGTTGGCAAAGCAGATCATCAGCAATACCGACAAACTATTGAAAAAATTATCGCCTTTTTGGATGGGAGATTCGAAGAAGTCGTTGCACATCTCACCACTGAAATGCAAGAAGCTGCTAAAAATAAACGCTTCGAACGGGCGGCCGCATTACGAGACAAAATTACCAGCATTCAAAACATTTATCAGCATCAACTGGTCAGCGACCCAACCCAAAAAAATCTCGACGTAGTCAATTATTTCAACGAACATCATCAAGCTTATTTCAACGTTTTCCAATTTCGCCAGGGTAAATTAATTGATCAACAAAATCTCATCATTGAGCACGGCGAGACTTTAGGAAAAAACCTTACTCCAGCGGAACTAATGGGACAGTTTTTACAACAATTCTACACAGAAAACCCCAACATCCCGGGAGAAATACTACTTCCACATACTGCTGAAGACCAAGAACTGCTAAGCAAATACCTCCACCAAACAGCCCAGCACAAAGTAATCATCAGTACCCCTCAAAAAGGCAATAAAGATAAACTACTCACACTATCCCTGGAAAACGCCCACAATTTCGCCAAACAAAATCGTGCCCGCTGGGAGGGCGCCTCTGTCGATCAAAGACAAAACACCCTGGAAGCCATCGCCCAAACTCTAGGACTACCAGCTCTTCCTAAAAGAATAGAATGCTTCGACATTTCTCATCTTGCCGGCACCCACACTGTCGCCTCCATGGTTGTGATGGAAAACGGCCTGCCCAAAGCAGACCAGTACAGGCATTTTAAAATCAACCTCCCCCTACAACCAGGCTCTCCTGACGATTTTCGCAGCATGGAAGAAGTTATCCTCCGCCGCCTCAAATATCTCAAACCATCACTGAACTTCAAAGAATTCAAATTAACCAAAATTACCAACAGCAATCCCACAACCTACCGCTTCAAAAAAGGAAAGTCCACTTTGCTGGATATACAAATACTATCCAGCACAAAATTAAAAACACTAATCGCGCCATTCACATTACCCACTGAAAACATTCCAGCCCTAATACAAAAAATCATTGATAAATTTAATAGCAAAAGAATTTATCTAGTCATTCCCAAGAATCAAATCTCCCAATTGGAAGATTTAGGTTTTCAACAAGTCCGTGATCAATTGGACAATTACCAAGATACCCCCCCCACAGACGTTGTCGCAGTATATGACAAAACTCGCCATCATCAGGACAATTCATTCCAAAAAGTACCCGATCTGATAGTTATAGATGGTGGTAAGGGACAACTAGGAAGCGCTGTAAAAGCAATGAAAGAATATAATTTTAAAATTCCCATCGTATCTCTAGCCAAAAAACAAGAAGAGTTCTTCTTGCCAGGCAAATCAAAATCTATTCAACTAACACCATCCGATCCAGCCCGACTCTTGATACAACAAATAAGAGATGAAGCACATCGTTTTGCCATCGAATACAATAGAAAATTACGCAAAAACGACTATACTGTCTCTGCCTTGGAACAAATTCCAGGTATTGGTAAAACAACCGCTCAAAAAGTACTCAAAACCTTCGGGTCGATTGAACAAGTAAAACAAACCCCGGTAGAAACACTCGCCAAAAGCATCGGCTTGAAAAATGCCATCAAAATTCATTCATTTCTTCAATAACCTCTTCAACCATCATGGATATCACCATCATTCTACTTGTTTTAGCCATCGCTGGACTGGGCTGGCTGATCTATCAAAACCTACAACCCAAAACACCACAAAATCAACAGAGCGAGAAACTCTTCCTGGAAATGCTAGAAAATCTTCGCCGGGAAATGCATGACACCTCCGTCCGCACACGCCAGGAAATTCAACTTAGCCAAGAAAAAAGTCGCCATGATGTTCAAACTCAACTAGAAAAAGTCAATGAGCAGCTCTCCAAAGGAATGGTCGAAAACACTAAAACCATCCAAACCCAATTTCAGCAGTCAGCCGAGATTATCAAAGAAGTTACCTCCAAACTAACCAAACTGGATGAAACCAATAAACAGGTGGTTTCTTTTGCCGAACAAATGAAATCACTGGAAAACATTCTCAACAATCCCAAACAGCGCGGCATCCTGGGAGAATACTTTTTGGAAACACTTTTAGGCAATATTCTCCCCCCCAATCAGTACAAAATGCAGTATCTTTTCCAAAACGGTGAAATCGTTGATTCAGTGATCTTTTTCAAAGATAAAATCATTCCCATCGACGCCAAGTTTTCTTTGGAAAATTACAACAAATTGATGCAGGAAAATGACAGCGCTAAACGCAACAAACTGGAAAAAGAATTCAAACAGGACATCAAAAACCGCATCGACGAAACATCCAAATACATTCGGGCCGAAGAAAATACCACCGACTTCGCTTTTATGTTTATACCTGCCGAAGGTATCTACTACAATCTACTAATCTACAAAACTGGCACAGTAGAAATCAACACCCATGATTTAATCGAATACGCTTTCAAAAAACACGTCATCATCGTATCTCCAACATCTTTTTATGCTTATTTGGAAACCGTTCTACATGGGTTGAAAGCACTAGAAATGGAAGAATCAGTCAAAGATGTTATCAAAAGAGTAGGGGAGTTGGGGCGCCATCTCAATTCTTATCAGGATTACATGCAAAAAATGGGCAATCAGCTGGGGACTGTCGTCAATACTTACAACAAAGCCTCTGGAGAATTCAAAAAAATTGATAAAGATGTCATAAAAATCAGTGGTGGTACTGAAAAAATCGGCGTGGAATTGGAATTGTTGGAAAAGCCATCTTTAATGGAATAACAGGAAGCAGAAATAGAAAATTACTTCGGCGACTTTGGGGTAGGGACCGCTCAAGAACCGAAGTGATTTTCTATTTCTACTTCTTTCTAAATTTCCAATCAGATAATTTCTTCATTCAGACATTTTTCTATCTCCACACGGGACACACACCCTTCCCGCAATAGCTTCACCTGAGCTCCAGTGATATCCACTACCGTCGAAGCCTGGCCCATCATAGAAACATCTATCTCTAGCCGCCCATCCAATGGCTGATCTAAAATAGGCAAAGTCGGGAATTCACGCTCTATACTAGTTATATCATTCAAAGCCGACTGGCCCGATTTATTAACCGAAGTAGCTATCAAAGGTCGCCCCAAAGCCTCTATAAGTTGTAGGGGCAAAAAATGATTGGGCCAGCGTACACCAATGGTATCTCCACCAGAAGTAATAGCCTGAGACAAACCCTGCTTAGCCCGCAAAACCATAGTCAAAGCCCCCGGCCAAAAAGCACAAGCCAAAATCATCTGCCGCTCTTTTATCACACCATCCATTTCCGCAGTAATACCGCTCAACATTTCCAAACCGCCAATCAAAGCAATCAAAGGCTTACTATCCGGCCGCCCCTTAATCTCCCGTATTTTTCGCACGGCCTCTTCATTAACACTATCACAAGCTAAACCATAAACAGTATCCGTCGGCACCACTAACAAATCCCCACGCCGCAAAATTTCCACAGCCTGGTCCAGAGTCACTATCATGATTAAAAACTTATATTTGGTGCGCAAGGAGGGACTTGAACCCTCACGCCATTGCTGGCATGCGATTTTGAGTCGCACGCGTCTGCCAGTTCCGCCACTCGCGCACAATTTTTCTAGAAAGCAGGCAAATTCTAGGGACTAGCCAGCAGCAAGTCAACAATATTTGCATTTTAGAGGGAAACAAGGAACAATAAACCCGATTAATTCACGATCAACTATAGCCCAAATATGAGCAAATTCTGCGACATCACAATTATTAAATGTATTGCCGGACGAGGTGGCAACGGAGCATCCCATTTTCATCGCGAAAAATACATCGACCATGGAGGCCCAGACGGCGGCGATGGAGGGAGGGGAGGAGACATTGTTTTTCAAGCTGATGAAAACCTCAACACCCTAATTGAATTTCACACCAAAAAGAAATATCAAGCCACTGACGGCGGCAATGGTCAGAAGAAACTCATGCACGGTGCCGACGGAGAACATCTTATCCTCCTCGTACCAGTTGGCACACTCATTTATGATCAAGAAAACAATAATCTACTTGCTGACCTAAAAAATCATGGACAGCAGGCCTTAATAGCCAAAGGTGGCCGAGGTGGATTGGGGAATGCCCACTTCAAAAGCTCCACCAATCAAGCCCCCACTTTTGCCGAACACGGTGAAGCGGGAGAACAGCTGGAAATTAAACTTGAATTAAAACTAGTAGCCAATGTCGGCATAATAGGCATCCCTTCAGCCGGTAAGTCTACTCTCATCTCCCGCATCTCCAATTCCCGCCCCAAAATAGCCGACTATCCTTTCACCACATTGATCCCCAATCTGGGAGTAGTAAACATGCAGACTTTCGACAAAAACACTCATTATTCCTTTGTCGTTACCGATATACCAGGACTTATCGCTGGA
Source organism: uncultured Candidatus Peribacteria bacterium (assembly GCA_964528305.1). Taxonomy (GTDB): domain Bacteria; phylum Patescibacteriota; class Gracilibacteria; order UBA1369; family UBA1369; genus CAZGSD01. The sequence goes on from CAZGSD010000002.1 coordinate 152,185, forward strand.
GCTCATCAAGGCAAAGGTCTCGGCCACGAGTTCTTACGCCATGTCAGCCGCAACCATTTATTGCTTCATCTCCTCGATGCCACTTCAGCCGACCCCTTAGAGGACTATCTCACCATCAATAGTGAATTGAAAGCATATGACGAATCTTTAGCCCAAAAAGAGCAGATAGTAGTCATCAATAAAATTGACGCCGTCGACGCTGAAACTCTCAAAAGTCTGATCAAAAAAATTAAACAAAAAGTTCCTGCCCTCAAAAAAAATCTACACTGTATTTCTGCCGTAACTGGAGAAAATTTAGCGGAATTAATGTTTATTCTAGCCGATAAAGTCAAACAGCATCAACACAGCCAACAGCAACTGGAACACCTCGACGATCAAATCGGCCTCATCCAACCAGCTATCAGAAAAAACAAAATCGAGGTAGAATTCGTGCGCAAAAAAATTGATCCACGCACGGGAAAGGGCAAAATCACTTGGGATATTTTTTCTGAACGCTTTGAGCAATTAGTAAATATGACCGACTTGGAAGACCGCGAAGGCTTGGAACGTGTTTATCACTTTTTGGAACGCCTGGGCATAAAAAACCTCCTGCGCAAAAAAGGTGCTCAAACTGGTGACCGATTGCGTATAGGTGGCGTTAATGGCAAAGAAATACGCCTACGCTAACAAGCCCCACCCTCCTAACCCTGCCAAAACCACATGAAAAATACAACTATACTCATTGCTGGACTGGGGAATCCAGGCAATAAATACCAAAAAAACCGTCATAATATCGGCTTCGTAGTCGTGGACACTTTAGCCTACAAATTTCAAGCCGACTTTAGTTTGAATAAAAAATTCAACGCTGAAATCGCTGAAATTAACCACCCCGATCTACCCGGATTACATCTAATATTGGCCAAACCCCAGACCTATATGAACAATTCTGGCTTGGCCATACAAAAAATAGCCGCTTTTCACAAACTCACCCCAGAACAGATTTGGGTAATATTTGATGAATTAGATTTGCCATTAGGCACTATTAAAATCCGCAAATCAGGTAGTGCCGGAACACATAATGGCATGAAATCAATAGTCAGCCAAATTGGCAAAGAATTTCCTCGTTTCCGTATTGGCATAGAAAGCAGGGGATCAACCGCATCTACTTTTCAGGACACTCCCTCCTTTGTTCTTAGCGATTTTTTTGGCCCAGAAAAAGAAATGATTATCACAACCGTCAATCAAACCGTAGAAGCCATCGAAACCGCCCTCCAATATGGCCTGGATGAAGCCATGAACAAATTCAATTAATCACTTGCAATCACAGCCATCTTCCATTAAACTCGCAGCGCAAAATGCATAATTAACGTCTTATCAAAGCCAATATGATTGCCATAGTAGAAGTAGGTGGAAAACAATACAAAGTATCTCCTTCCAGCCAAGTGCAGGTAGATCTGCTAGACGCCGCAGAAGGGTCTGAAATCAGCCTGGACAAAGTACTACTCAAATCAGACGAAGACGGCTCCAAATGCCAAATTGGCCAACCTTACACTGGTGATACTCTTACAGCAAAAGTCATCGAACACGTCAAAGGAGACAAAGTTCGTGTATTTAAATTCAAACCAAAAACTCGTTACGCCAAAACCCGCGGTCACCGCCAAAACTACACCGTTCTTGAAATAGGAGCGTTCTAAAATACCATTAAAAATTCTCTAAAATCATTAGAGATTTTTTAATACCAATTGCAAATCAGCAGGCAGATCCACCCTCAAATCTACCTGCTTTTTAGTTATCGGATGAGTAAAAGCCAATCTATAAGCATGTAAAAACTGTCGGCTCAAACCAGTTTTCTCCTCAAACCACTGGTTTATTTTGGTATTTCCATAAGTTTTATCACCAATTAAAGCATGCCGAATCGATTGAAAATGCACACGAATTTGATGAGTACGCCCTGTCAATAAATGCACATCCACCAAAGTGCTAGCCGACACACCCTTACCATATCGCCTTAACACTTCGAACTCAGTCACCGCCTCACGCGCCCTAGCCCCATCTATGCTCATCTTTTTCCTGCTAACCGGATGCCGGCCTATGGCTGCTTCAATACGCCCATTATCCACTGACAAATGTCCGGAAACCAAAGCCTGATATTTCTTCTCTATTTGCCGATTTTTAAACATCTCCACCAGTCTCTGATGAGCCACATCGGTTTTAGCCACCACGATTAAACCGGAAGTATCTTTGTCCAATCTGTGCACTATACCCGGCCGCAACACCCCACCAATACCCCTCAAACCATCACCGACATGGGCCAAAACAGCATTGACCAGACTTTTCCCCATAAATTTACCATGCTCCGCCGGATGCACCACCACGCCAGCATCTTTATCTATCACCAGTAAATATTCATCTTCATAGACAATTTTTAGCGGCAATTCCACCGGCTCCAACTCCATTTTAACCGGCAATGGATAATCCACAACAATTTCATCACCAAACGCAACTTTATAACTTGGTTTCAAATAAATCCGCCCCTTCCAAACAAGCTTTTCCTTAAATAGTTTTTGTAAATATTGACGTGAAACTCCAGCCTCATTATCCGCCAAAAACACATCCACTCTCTGCTGGGCAGCCCCTTCCTCCACCCTGTAAGTTTTTTTTACTCCCAACATTGATTGTCATTAATAAGCACCTTGCTGTACAATAGCCACAAAAATAGCATATCAAGACCATGAAAGTTAATAAAGAGCTGATTCACCACATTTTACATCACAATGTATCCGAAGTAATTGACCGTGAAGAGCTGGAAAAAAAACTGCTCTCTGGTAAAAAACTCCGCGTCAAATTCGGTATTGATCCCACAGGCGCATTTCTGACCCTGGGACACGCCATAGTACTTCATAAATTAAAAGAGTTTCAAAATGCCGGTCATGATATCTATCTACTTTTCGGTAATTTCACAGCTCAAATAGGGGATCCAACAGGCAAATCAGAAACACGCAAACCACTCACGCGTGAACAAGTAGAAAAAAACGCCAATACCTACTTGGAACAAGTTGGAAAAATACTCGATCTCAAAAAAATCAAAACCGTCTGGAATGCCGACTGGTTTGAAAAATTCAATTTTCAGGACGTATTACAACTGGCCGGACAATTCACCGTGGCCCAAATGCTGGAACGTGATATGTTTCAAGAACGCATTAAAAAAGACCAACCAATTGGATTACATGAATTTCTATATCCATTGATGCAGGGCTATGATTCAGTTGAATTAAAAGCTGATCTGGAATTGGGTGGCAATGATCAAATGTTCAATATGATGGCCGCCAGACCACTGCAAAAAGCCGCCAGCCAAACCCCACAAGCCGTCATGACTATGAAAATTTTGGTGGGCACCGACGGAGTCAAAAAAATGGGCAAAAGCGAAAACAATTTCATTGCTCTACATGATGCTCCCCGCGACATGTTCGGCAAAATCATGTCTATTCCTGATCATTTAATGCCAACCTATTTCGAAATGTGCAGCCATCTGGAGGACAGGGAATTAGCTGAAATTCAAAAACGCTTAGCCGGCTCCGAAAACCCTCGCAATCTCAAAATCGAATTAGCCACTGCCATCACCAGCCTCTACCACGGCCCCCAAGCCGCCGACCAGGCCGCTATGGAATTTAATAGGGTCTTTAGCCAAGGAGGAACACCAGATGAATTACAAACAATTACTCTCTCAGAGAAAAATCCACCACTATTAGACCTATTAATCCATCATCAACTTATCCCTTCTAAAGGCGAAGGAAAAAGATTAATGGATGGGGGAGGACTCAAAGTCAATCAACAAAAAATTAGTGATTACAACTTCACACTATCCTCTCATGAAGAATATTTAGTTCAAATCGGTAAACGTAAATTTGTTAAATTTATTCCTCACTCGTTACCTTGAATATCAAAGAGTTAAAAAACATACTTTCCCTGCAAACACTGCAGAAGATCCAGGATAATTATTCTACCGCCCTGGGCATTCCGGTATCAGTTCGTAATTCACATGGAGAAGCGTTAACCAAACCAAGTAACCCCAGCAAACTTTGGAATTATATTCACAAAAACTCAGCCGCTGAAGACAATCTAATCAAAATACTTCAAGAAGCTATTGAAAAATGCAATCGCACCAGCCAGATAGTCATTTTCGAACGACATCCCGATACGAATGCTTTCTTAGCCCCCATGATGGCTAACGGGAAACCAATAGCCTATTTCGTCGGAGGACTAGTACGCTTTGGCAATCCCAATATGAATATAGCAGAAACCCAAGCCAAATTACTGCATTTAGATATCGACACCTATCTGGACGCTTATTTACATTTACCATTATTCACCAAAACACGTCTGGAAGCAGCAGCCAATCTTATCAAAACCATCGGCAGTACTATCACCAGCTGTGAAGAAATCAAAAGCAGTCAGCGTGAATCTCGCCGCAGCAAATAGCCCTCAATTCAGCATGGATCAGCGCACGCCTCTCAGTAAAATACTCAAAACCACCAAAATCTATCTACAAAGATTGGAGAGATTAGAAGTGAAAACAGTAGGGGATTTGCTTAACTATTTCCCACGCACCTATAGTGACCAAAGTAATTTCAGCAAAATCATTGATATACGCACCGATCAAATCAATATTATCCGTGGCAGCTTAAGCCAACTCAGTGAAATACGCACCAAATTTGGCAAAAAATTAATCAAAGCCAAGCTAACTGACAATACAGGGTCAGTTGATATCATTTGGTTTAATCAACCTTTTATCACCAGGCTGCTACATAACGGCCAACAAATTATTTTAGCCGGAAAAGCTAAATTCGAATTAGGCAAAGTAACACTGATCAGCCCTGATTTTGAAGCGGTACAACCTCAACAATTACACACTGCCAGATTAGTTCCCATCTATCACGAAACCGAAGGCCTCTCTTCCAAATGGCTAAGAGAAAAAATCCATCCACTACTGAAATACACCTCCACACTTTTTACAGAATATCTACCAGCAGAAATCATTACCAAACATCAATTAATAGCTCTAGATCAAGCCATCCGGGAAATACATTTCCCCAGCAATCAAGCCAATTTGGATCAGGCCAAAAAAAGACTGGCTTTCGATGAATTATTCCTTTTACAACTACAAACATTACAAAAAAAATGGCAATGGCAAAATAATCAACAAGGCAGACCACATCGCATGATTCGCCATCCTAAACTGGCCTCCATCACCAACAATCTTAGCTTCAAACTCACCAACGCTCAGATCAAAACTCTAGACGAAATTCTCGAAGATTTCGGCAGAGAATTTCCCATGTCACGACTATTACAAGGAGATGTTGGTTCTGGAAAAACCATAGTCGCCGGGCTGGCTATTTATAATGCCATTTTACATAATTTACAGACCGCTTTAATGGCCCCCACTGAAATCCTGGCAGAACAGCATTATCAAAGTTTGAGTAAATTATTTACTCAGCACGGAGTGAGGCTAAAATACCTCTCAGGCAGCACTAAAGTTAGTGAAAAAAAAGCAATTCTTGCTGAGCTGGAAAATGGCAATATAGACTTACTTATCGGTACTCACGCACTCATTCAAGAAAATATACGCTTTGCCAAACTGGGCCTGGCCGTCATCGATGAACAACATCGTTTTGGAGTGGAACAACGCAGCATACTCAAATCACAAGGCACCCCACACCTACTCAGCCTCTCTGCCACACCCATCCCACGCACCTTGGCTATGACTATTTATGGCGATCAAGATTTATCCATCATCGACGAAATGCCGGCCGGCCGGCTGCCCATCATCACCCGCATAGTCCCCGAAAAAAAACGCCGCGACGCTTATCTCTGGATTGCCGATCGAGTACGAGCCGGCCGGCAAGCCTTTGTCATTTGCCCATTAATTGATGAATCAGACAGCCTGGAACTCAAATCCGTACTAAGCGAATACGAAAATTTGCAGCAACACATTTTTCCTGAGTTTAAAATCGGCCTATTGCATGGCCGCCTGAAAGCCACAGAAAAAGATGAAGTTATGACAAAATTCAAAGCTAATGAATATCAAATCCTAGTTTCCACATCCGTAGTAGAAGTTGGCATCGACGTCCCCAATGCCACCATTATGATGATCGAAGGCGCCGAACGTTTCGGCCTATCCCAACTCCATCAATTCCGTGGCCGCGTCGGCAGAGGAGCACATCAATCCTATTGCTTCCTTTTCATGCAAAACGAATCACAAACAGCCAAACACCGCCTCAAAGCCATGGTCAACCACAATAGCGGATTCAAATTATCTGAAATCGATCTGGAATTACGCGGCCCCGGCCACATTTACGGCATACGCCAATCCGGCATTCCAGATTTAAAAATGGCTTCCCTGACGGATTCAATAGCCATAGCCGAAGCCCGCCAAGCCGCCGATCAAATCATCAAATCAGATCCCAATTTACAAAATCATCCCGCCCTAGCAGCAAAAATTAAAGAACTGGAAAAAATTTACATAAAAGATTAAACTGCAAATATCTTTTAAAACTACTACATGAGAAAAATAACAATACCACCATTTGTCAAAATGTGTTGGTGGGGGATCAGCGGAGCATTAACAGGAATTATCGCTGGCACCATACTGGGTATTTTTATTTTTGCTTTACAAACTTGCCTCCAATCCTGGACATTTACTGAAATCGGAACGGTAGTAGACCCATACATGCATGCATTATATTATGGATGGCAACAACCAGCTATGTTTGGCGCAAGCTTTGGCGCCATCATCGGAGCTATTTTTGGTTCCATATTCGGACTAAAAGACGTCCCTAAAAAATAGGGCAGACGAGTCAAACTACGTCCAATCAAAAAAGACCTCTATAAACGCCAATAAACAAAGCCATTAGAGGCCTGTACAAAAACAAAGTCTATTTCTTATCTAAGACCTGATTTATTTTGCACAAGATACATTGTGCGAAATACTTACATGCCTTACAAATGCCTTTACAGATACTTCACCATATAAGTCCCCTCCAGTTCATACCCCAGCTTTCTATAATATTCCCTCACGCCAATACCAGAAATAACCGCTAATTTTTTAAAACCATTTTTACGGGAAATTTCCTCAGCTTTATTCATCATTTGCCTTCCCATCCCAATATGTTGTGATACTGAACGCTCTCGACCAGCTATCTCCACCTGCTCACCATAAGTATGCACCTCACGCACCAGAGCTGCGCCCTCCAATTCTTTAATAAAATGTGGCTTCCCATTAAGCGAATAAGAGCTAAACCTCAAGCGCAACAAAGCACATAATTTATCGTCTTTGATCTGATCAAAAGAAATAAAAAATTCCTGCCCCTCGGAAGCTTCAAAAGGCTTCACCCGCAACTCCACCTGATCCATACTAATTTTCACATCTTTAATCTCACGTGAACGAATATCACGGGATACTATCCCCAGTTTTTTCATTTTATCTTCTACAACCTGTCGCAAATTAGAGGTTTTGCAGCCAGATATAATGGTATTAGCCGGAATATCTCTATACATACGGGTAACCCGCACATAATCTGGCCAGACCTTAGTCATTTCCACCATCAAATCAACCAAAACCTCATCACTATAACTCTGGTATTTACCCTGTCGATAAATCCCCTCCAACTGCGACCAGGGCACGACCATACAAGGATAAACTTTCATCCAATCCGGCCTATAGGCTGGATTTTCAAATAATTCCTTCATATCCCGCAAATCTATTTCAGGAGTGGCACCCAGGAGATTTGGCATCATATGAACATTAATTTTATAGGCCGCATCCCGAATCAAGCGTATCGCCTGCTTAGTTTCAGCTATACCATGCCCACGCCTATTTAATTCCAAGACATCATCATCCAGAGACTGCACTCCAATCTCAATTTTAGTACATCCTAAATTTCGCAAACGCCGCAATTCTGCCGGCGT
>CAZGSD010000002.1:160228-181827 GCA_964528305.1 uncultured Candidatus Peribacteria bacterium
AAAATCCCCTCCTCTACCATCTCACGATAAACACGAATCAACTCCACATTAGACGCCGAAGGAATTTTATAACGTATGCTAAAATCATTTTTCATTTCTTGTAATTCCTGCTGAGTAGAGAAACCCGAATTAAAGGCCTTTACCAACATTTGCCTATGAATATTCCCCAACCATTTCTGATATTCCAAAGGAGAAACAGCCTGATTGATTATAATCTTATCAGTCATTTTTATTTCTAAAACTAGCTTCAAACGCTCTAAACAGATATAGTAAAACCGCTTAAAAATCAATTATTTCAGCAGATTCAAGTGAAAGAAGCAACGCGGCAAAAAATACTACAATCAGTACCAGAATCCTATAATCTGATTGCCAATGAATTTTCCGACACCAGGCACTATGCCTGGGAAGATTTTAAATTTTTCAAACCTTATTTATTTGAAAATGCCGAAATAGTCGATTTAGGATGCGGAAATGGTCGTTTAAACCTATTTTTAGATCAATATTACCTCGGCCAAAAATATCGCTATATTGGTATAGATAACAGCGAAAACCTGCTCAAAACCGCTCAACAAAAATATCCACGCAAAATTTTCCTACCTGGAGATCAACTGGAAATCCCACTTGATTCCAATCAAGCCGACCTGGTTTTTAATATAGCAGCATTTCACCATCTCCCCTCAACGACCTTAAGACTACAAGCCCTAAGTGATATTAAAAGAATTCTCAAACCCAATGGCATACTGATCATGACTGTCTGGAATCTTTGGCAAATCAAATACTGGCGAGCCAATCTATACGGATGGCTACGCTCCATCTTCACACTGGGAGATTATGCCCCCAACGACTTAGCCATTCCCTGGAAAAACTCCACAGGAAAAAATATATCCAAACGCTATTATCACAATTTCCTCCCTTTCGAATTAAAATCCCTGCTTAAAAAATCAGGATTTACCCTTATAGAAAATTTTAGCAGCAAAAAAGGCAAAAAAACCTCATTCTGGAGTGGTTTTAATTATATTATTATCGCTAAAAACAGTGAACAATAATTTTACTCACATACTTGAAATTCCATTTACTACACTGCATCTCAGTGAAATTTTAAATATCATAAATAGCAACTTACAAGAGCAATCAAAACAAATATTTTTAGCCACTCCCAATCCAGAAATACTATTAGAAAGTCTCAAAAATCCCCAGTTAAAAAGCATCTTACAAAAAACTTCATTCAATTTACCAGACGGTTACGGACTCATTTGGGCACATATCTTCCTAGAAAAAACCAAATCAATAAAACACAAATCAATTATCATACTGATTGGACTGAGCAGTCTTATCAGTTTTATTTGGCATAAAAAAAGCCCTCAAAAACGATTCAATCAAAGCATTACCGGCGCCGACACAACCCTGGATATCTGTACCATAGCCAGCTCCTCCAGTAGAACAATTTTTTTACTCGGAAACCAGCACGGACTCACTAATCAAGCCGCACAAACAGCTAAAATTAATCTTCAAAAAAATTATCCCAATTTAAAAATAGTCGGAGCCATCGATAGCCACCCCCAAGACCCAAAACTTTCTCATTTAATCAATCAAAGTGGTGCAGAAATACTATTTATTGGTTTTGGTTCACCAGCTCAAGAAATATGGTTGGCAAAAAACCTACCACATCTAAAAAGCGTAAAATTAGCTATGGGCATAGGCGGCACCTTTGATTTTATCAATAAAACCATCCCCCGCGCCCCACACTGGATGAGAAAAACAGGCCTAGAATGGTTATATCGACTCTATAAACAGCCACAACGCCTAAGACGCATATTTAACGCCACTATTGTTTTTCCCTACACTATCATTCGAGACCGCCTCCATCACCCACCGGTAAATCCTGATAAACACAAAATTTAGCACATTTTAGCTGCAACAAACGCTTCAACTGTAGCTGTTCCTGATCAATTAAATCCAATTTCCTCTGGAAGTAGTTTTCAGTATACAAAGCCTCCAAAACCTCCATTTTTTCACGTTTCTCCAAGGTCGACAACCCCTCAACTCTCATCACACTCGCTTTTTCCTGAATAAAAGTCGCCACCGCACTGGCATAATCAGCTTTACGACCAGCAATCACCGTTTGCAGACGTCTTTCTTCCTGTTCAAACTGATAAACTGAGTCATAAACAGCATATGGGTCCAAAGGTAGCCTATCAACATCATCCGCCCGCAAATTACTAATCCTAGTTAGATAAAATAACGCAGCCAGAGCCATTAAGCCCAGAACAAAAACCACCTGCAATGTTGTGTCCCAATTTCTACGCATAAACAAGAGACAAGTCTGACATCAAGTTCAGACAAATGCAAGTGGATACATAAGCAAACGTATGTAGAAACCAAAAAGAATGATCATGTCTCGCAGGCACGCTTGGCCGCCCCAGCGGCGGCCTCGCTATTGCTACGGTGTTTTGCCGCTTCGCGGACCAGGCCAAAACACCTCCGCAAATGCCTGCGAAACATGATCATTCTTTTTGGCTAACACCAATTACTTCTTTAGTTTCTTCACCGCAAAGGATTTACTGGAAGATTTAGCAGAGGACTTTTTAGCCTGTGCTGACGATTCCTCCATAGCCTCTTGTTGGCGAACTTTAATTTTTTCAATCAAATCATGAACCACACCAAAACCACTACTCACTTCAGCTAAGGCTTTCATTGGTTCTACAACGACATCACGAATACGATCAGAGGCTTCACGCATATTATTGGAAATTTTCGTGACATCTCGCAAAACCAAAACCAGATGAATAATTAACACTGAAAGGAAAATAACCAGCAATACAAAACCTCCACCTAACGCTATATAAAGAAAATCCAATGATGTCATTTATTTTTGTTTTAAAAGTTTTAATAAAATTTCATTAGCCATTTGAGGGTTGGCCTGACCACGGGTAGCCTTCATCACTTGTCCAGTCAAAGCCTTGAAAGCATTTTCCTTGCCCCCCAGATAATCCTGAACTGATTTGGGATTACCCTCAAGAACTTGGCTACAAACACTTTCTAACTCATCGATAGAACTGATTGATTTAAGTCCCTTCGCTTCGATTATACTCTCTGCCCCCCCTCCATTTAAATACATTTCTTCAAAAACTTCTCCTTTGGCTATATTCATCGAGATTTTTTCTGCATTTACCAGACCAATCAAATCAGCCAAATTTTGTGCTGTAATCTTACAATCCTCCAAAGTCAATCCATCTTTTTTCAAACGCCCTACTAAAATACTCAAAACAAAACTGGCAGATTTTTTAGAGTCTCCAGAAATTTTCACAACCATATCAAAAAATTTAGCCACGGCCCTCTCCTCAATCAAAAACAAAGACTCAGCCTCACTCAAACCAAGCTCATCAATATAACGACGATATTTCTGCTCGGGCAATTCTGGTAACTCAGCGCGAATTTTTTCCAGCAATTTATTATCCAAAATAAGTGGCGGCAAATCTGGTTCAGGGAAATATCTATAATCATCAGATCCTTCCTTCACTCTCATAAAATATGTTTGCCCAGTAGTATCATCATATCCAACTGTGATATTTTTACTCGGAACATCTTTTTTCAGCCACAAATCGCGCTGTCGTTCAATCTCAAATTTTATAGCAGTCTCCAGAGATCTAAAAGAGTTAAGATTTTTAATTTCTGCACGCGGATAAAGCTTATCTTCTCCCTTGGGTCGCAAAGAGACACTAGCATCAAAACGCATCATCCCCTTTTCCATATCCGCGTCACTAGCATCCATATAACGCAGTATTTTTTGAATACTTTTCGCATAAAGCACAGCCTCTTCCGCTGATCGCAAATCCGGTTCACTCACTATCTCCATCAAGCCAACACCAGCTCTATTGAAATCAATCAAAGTCCCTCCCTGAAAATGCGTCAATTTGCCCGCATCTTCCTCTAAATGAAGTCTGGTAATACCAATACGTTTCTTCTCCCCCTGCAAATCAATTTCTATGTAACCATGTTCGCTCAAAGGAAATTCAAATTGAGAAATTTGATACCCCTTTGGTAAATCAGGATAAAAATAATTTTTACGATCAAAGTGGGAGTAAGTATTGATTTTACAATTCAAAGCCATAGCAGCACGAATGCCCTTGTCCACAGCCTCATTATTCAAAACTGGTAACTGCCCAGGCATGCCCAGACAAACAGGATCAATATTGATATTGGGATCCTGACCGAAATAATCCGCGCTAGACGAACTAAAAATCTTCGTTTTACTGGAAATCTGCGCATGAATTTCCAATCCTATAATTGCCTCCAATTCCATAAAAATATGCTATGCTTCTATACCTAACTTATAAAGGATTTTCCTCCATTGCTCAATATCTTCTTGCAATCCAGCTGCATGGGTTGATTGAATCACACCCCCCACAGGTAGCGGGAAAAGTTGCCTATTGATACGCACAAATTGTTCGGCCGGAACCGGCGGCTTCAATCCATCTAAATCAGCTATTTGTTCGGCCTCAGGCCAGTTCAACCAGCAAATATTTCCAAGTCCATCATAAGACTTATTGTCTACCAACCCAGGAGCAAAAACAATTATTGTGGGAACCGTCACACTATCTTTGAACTTCTGCAATTGATTGAGTAAAAGCGGTTCCATTAAAAAATAGAGTATTTTTAACTTATGATAATCCTGATAAACAAATCTCCAGAATTTAGCCTTTTTCAAATGGCCCTTTTTATCAAAAAATTCCTCACCAAAATAATTCCAAACCTGCCTATATCCCTCCTGCCCAAAAGCTAATAACTTCTGCAATTCTTCATCAAAATCAAATTTCGCCACTTTAGCCTCATCAAACATCTCCCAAACAACTTGTTTCGATCGGCCCAAAGCCTGTATCACGGCAATCATATTCATAAAGTTTTCACAACAAACCCAAATCTTTCAAAGCTTTTTCAAAAGTAGCTAAAGCCTGTGTCACCTGAGACTCAGTTAAATGATAATCCAGTTGATGAGCTAAATTATTGCGCACTTTATGCGCCCGCCAAACCGCATTTAAATCACTAAACAAATTCCCATGTTTTTTCAACTTATCTCCTAAACTCCCCTGATAACCCTTTTTACCCAAAGCCACGTCTAACAATTTATCTGCTTCCATAATCGCATGCCGCCCATCCTCCATCGCCCTAATTTTCCTCCAACTTTTCCGCACAAACTCACGATCAGCCGCCGACCACCGCTGCCGCAACTTCGACAACAAGAGCATCAACAAAATATAAGAGACAGCAATCAGTAGAAGTAAAACAATTAATATTTCCATTTACATATCAACTTTAATATCTTTCATTTCACTGGCGTGTTTTTTAACCATTTCACTAAGCAGATTTTTCAGAGATTTCACATCTTCCATACTTTTACTGGACAAATATTGCTCTTGATAAGACATGATCACACTTTCCGCTTTAGCCGGATCAATTGCATCTTGCAGTTCTATCCCCACATCACCACCCTGCCGATTAACCTGTATAATCCCATAATTAAACAATGTCTGTAAAATACCTTTAAAACGAAAACTGGTACCTTCTATCATAGAGTACTCCAAACGGGCAGAAGTACGATCAAAAGGCCCATTCCATTTCACATCCAGCAAACTGAGATCGGTGACCAGAATAGCGTCAAAATACCAATTAAAAATCATTTTATTAATGGCAACAAAGCCATAAATCACCCAAACTAAAAACACAAAATAAACCTCCGGAAAAACATTCCACAAAAAAATCGGCAGGAAAAAATGCAATAAACCAATTTTCACTCCCTCCTTAATCATTAAAAATGGATGCCTGTGCACTACATGCAATATCTTTTCCGATTGCTCCAGATGCGGAGCGAATAGATAATAAGTGAGTTTTTCCCGAAAATTACTCCAGGTCGAATTGTGTTTGGCATGACTCATACGGCGAAATTCTACACTTGTATTCGTAACCCAGTAAAGCTAAATTGATCTGGCTAACCGCCACACCCAATGAACACAAAACCAGATCAAAACATGGGCTTTTTACTGTCACGCCTAGCCGATAGACTGGCTCACGGAAATTATACCGCCCGCCAACAACACAACATCTTACTAGCGGCTGATATCACTCTAAACATTGTCAGCATTGTAGTTTTGGTATTACTACTACGAACTTTCATCATGTCGCCCTTTCAGGTTTATGGCATCTCCATGTGTAACACCCTCAATTATCATGGCGACAAATGCATCGACAGTTATGGTGATTACATCATCATTAACAAAAGTTCCTATCTACAATTACCCGGCTGGAAAGTTGGTACACCACAACGCGGTGATGTCATAGTTTTTCGACCACCACAAAATCATCAGGAGTTTTTTATCAAAAGAGTGATCGCCCTGCCCGGTGAAAGCATCGAATTAATTGATGGATATGTTTATCTCTACAACAGCGAACATCCCCGTGGCATCAAACTAGCTGAGCCATATTTATCAGCAGCCAATCAAGGCAATACTGTCGCCACAGGCGGCATTAGCAAATTCACTGTTCCCGCAGGGCATTATTTCGTCTTGGGTGATAATCGCAGCAAAAGCTCTGATTCCAGATTATGCTTCAAAGAAAGCCCCGGCAGCCCAGGATGCGGCGAAAAAGGTATCACCCCCTATTTGGATTCACAGCTGATCGAAGGCAAAGCCGCCCTAGTATTATGGCCCGAACCTCACATTATAGAGACCCATATTTACCCGGAATTGGCCCCCTCCGGCACCCAAACTTTACTTGACAAATAACTACAACATTGGCAAAATAGGGTCTTCTGCCTGAATTATGCCCCAACTGGCCCAATCTAACAGGCCAGACTAAATCGCGGGACCAAATCAGGCTAGACCGCCCTTTCACAACAAGTAGCACAAAACAGAGAGCCAATTGTCTGTGACTGGGAAAAGTCTTTTTATAATTTTATAAAGGGATTTTCAGGCTAATTGATCCTATCAATCGCCCCACCCGCGCAGGCAGTTAAACTCTCTGTTTTCTAAGCAACCAGGTAGTCTCTGAAAAGTGTATTTGCGCAACGCTTAAAAGTCCTCAAATATGTCTTTCAGAGGCTACCTGGAATTAATACACACTGAATGGTTCAGTGTAGATTTTTCTCCAGAAACGTGTATTGGAGGGTATTCACATGAAGACGACCACCACGACGACCACCACGCCGGCCACGACGACCACGACGACCACCCCGGAGACGATCACGGTCGTCAAGGAGAAGTCCGGATGGACCATCGGGCGGGCCATCGTGGCCCTGGGGGTTCTTATCCTCCTCGGCATGCTCTGGTTCGGAGCATGCACAAAAGTCTTGCCTGGCAGCACGCCCACCGCCCCCCCGGGTGTCGGGACGCTACTTCCTTCTTCGGCCGGCAAAACGGACAGCGGCCCCCCGTCTTCGGCACCCTTGGTGCCACGGGACACGGAACAGGCGTGCGTCAACGACCACGTCTACGCCTTCCAAATTCAACCGTTTCCCTTGGCCATGAACCTCTGCGGAAACCACTTCAAGGAGGTGAAAAATTATCGTTTTGATAATAATAACCTTTACTTCAAGGAAGGAGATTGGAAGCCCTACGGGAACCTGGACAGCAAAGCAACCCTGTCCAAGCTGTTCGGAAAAAACACGGTCGATGGCGAGCGGGTGGATGGATCCCCCATCCACATGGTAAACCCTTACGTAGTGACCCTCTTCCGCGGCGAAGCATTCAGCTTCTGCCGCGACCGCACCAAGAAAGGAGATCAGAACGACCCGGTCGAGCGGTACATCGAAGGGATATGTTTCACCGGACGGCCAGTGCAGCTGGCCAAAGCGGCGGACAACATCCCCAGAGTGGGGTGCTGTCCAAGCCAAAAGGAGAGCACGGAAATCATGAGGAGGCTGAAAGCCATCGAGGAGGACTTCAAGGCGCACGAGCGCCGCCCCCTGCCTCCGGCCCCGGCCCCGCCGGTGGCGTTCGAAATGCCGCAACACTAACCGCCCCGGGACGACCAGTCCCAGGGCCACAACCCCAAAAGAAAGGAGGAAAAAAGAAAAACCCTTAGCTTAGAAAACAGAGGAGAGCCCCCACCGTATCAACGGTCCGGGGGCTATTCCAGTTATTCAAAAACAAAAAAACCTTCCTAATCCCTCGCCACCAAATAAAATTCCACCATAGTCACAGCCGCAATCAACAGCAAGCCCGACCACCAGGTCAAAACACCCAATAATTGAAACAACAAGCAGCCCAGAGCAATCAAAGTTAGCAAAATCCCCTGTCGCATCGACACATTGATATGATCATAATAAATCTCATTTTTATTAAACCACACCCGCATATAAAAGCCGGCAATAGTAAAAGTAGAAGTCAGTGCAAAAAACAAACTAATAAAAAATAGAGCCAAAGCCAAACCGGTCGAAGCAAAAGGATCAAGCTTATTTATCACCAAAAAAAACGCCATCCAGCTAATCAAAGCAGCGAAAGCTATAATCAATATGTATCTCCAATGTGTCATGATTTAGACTCAATAGTATTTCGCAGTATAAAACGTATCACCAAAAGCAGAACACCAACTCCCACAAAAAGAATAGACAATTTTTGAATTTCAGCAAGCAGGAATCCCAACATTGATTTGATAAATACCCCAGTTCTTTCATCACCAGAAGTAATATCAAAAAGTGATAAAGTCCATGTCATAAAATATCCAATCCCACCAGCCTGCACAAAAGCAGCAGCCAAATAAGCCAAAAGTGTACTGATTTTACCATATACCACTAAAGCCAACAAAGCCAAAACCGCAATCAAAACAAGAAAAGATAAATACCTATAATGCCCTATTTCCACAAATATTCTCACCGGACCCGCCTCATCTATATTACTTAATTCTTCAGGGATTTGACTGTAAATCACATCTTCAAAAGCCCGATTAATTGGTCGAACCACCTTATCATAAGGCATATTTTCTGGCACGCACTTGGGAATCAAACTCTCATCCGCCACCAGTTCAGCTATTTGCTCCGCGGTACAAACAGGTAATTCCTGATAAATCTGATACACCAAATTGTTGGAAAGAGTCAGTAAATTTTCTCTGAGCAAACGCAGTGAAACAACCAATGGCTTGCTGGTATCCGTTTTATATTCATCAAACTGAGTGGCAAAATCTTTTAACATGGTAGAAAAGATTTTCACTGTAAAAACTTTTTTCATCTGCCCGGTCAATTCCTCACGATCAAAATAAGCCTGCAGCATATCACTTTCAGAACGCAAAACCTTTACAGTCTGATCAACCACAAAATCATAACTAACATTCACCACATCTTCACGCTGATAAAAATCAACATTCAAATAAGTTCTATCAAGAGCGTATAAGAAAAAATGTGCCACAGAGGCTGTAACAAAAACCATCATCAGGAAAAACGCAGCAATTTTTCTTAATACCATAAAATACTTATCAAAACACCAACAGACGCATTTTATAGATAAAACAGTTGTAAAGAAAATCAGGACGCCATTTTAACTTCCGGAATCTGTAAAATATTGCCTAAAATATCCTGAGGATTTGGTAAAGATTTAACTGGAGAAACCTCAGCATCAAGCGATTTAACGCCCATTGGAGAAACCCGCCAACGAGTCTCCTGTTCCAACCGTCCAGGCATGGTAAAACCAGAAGCTTTTTTATGTCCACCACCACCAAATTTACCAGCCAAAGCAGCTAAATCTATATCATCACGACGCGTGCGAAAAGACCCTTTGACATTGCCTTTTTCATCTTCATTCAAAAGCACAGTAAATTTAGTACCCGGAACAGCATTGATATAATCCACCACTCCAGATAAATCTTCACTTTTAGCCCCCAATTGATCCAAATCTTTTTTAGTCACGACGGCCACCGCCACACCCTGCTCGGTAACAGTCAAACGTTCCATTACTTTGCCCCACACCTTCATAGTCTGCACTGGCGTAGTACGAAACAGATTGCGAGCTACTATATTGGCCCGTCCCCCCAATTCCAACAACTTACCAGTAATTTCGAACACCTCCAAAGTGGTGTTGCCATGCATTAAACTACCAGTATCATTATATATACCACAAAGCATAGCCGTCGCTGCCGCTGGCGAAATAGACAATCCTAAAAATTGACACAATTTATAAACCAAAATAGTAGTCGAAGCGCTATTTAAATCAACAATATTCAGTGTTCCAAAATTGTCATTGGAAGAATGATGATCCAAATTCAAAACCGGCACTCGACCACTAAAAAGTTCCGGGTAAATTTCATTATAACGTGTCATATAAGATGCCCCAGCATCAGACACGCAAATCAAATCATAATCCAGATAATTGAATTCTTTAATATTACGGCGAATATCCTGCAAAAAATAATATTTTTCCGGAATATCATCAACACAGGCCATTTGCACATCTTTACCCATAGCCTGAAAAACATGATAAAGAGCATTGGATGCTCCCAAAGTATCACCATCGGGACGCTTGTGAGATATACAGAGTATCCGCTGAGCGTCACGTATTAATTTACCAGCTTTTACAAACAGTTCTTGCATGAAATATTTAAATTAGTGTTTAATTCTATTACCAATCCTTCACCAAGGCAAGTCCCATGTCTCAAAAACATAGCAAAATCAAGATTATCTTTTTAGGGACACCAGAATTCGCTGTCCCATTTCTGCAAAAACTAGCCACAGATGAGCGTTTTCAAGTACAAGGAGTCATCACACAACAGGATCGCCCAACCGGCCGCCGTCAAATCCTTACCCCACCTCCAATCAAAAAAGCCGCACTGGAACTAGGTTTAACCATCTGGCAGCCCAATAATATCAACAAAGACCAGCAGTTAATTCAAACCCTTCAAACAACCAGCCCCGATTTTTTGGTAGTAATAGCCTATGGCCAAATTCTAAGTGAAAAAATCCTGCAAATTCCACGCACCACCGCCATCAACATACACGGGTCCATCCTGCCACGCTATCGGGGCGCCTCCCCCATAGAAAGCGCTATATTAAATGGAGACAGCCAAACCGGACTCTCTATTATGCAAATGGTAAAAAGCATGGATGCCGGCCCCGTCTATCAAAACCTAGAAATCCCAATATCTCCAGATGAGACAGCTCCAATCCTACGAACTAAACTCAGCCAACTCGGCGCTGAACATTTACCCAATATATTGGCACAAATTCAAACAGGCTCTTTGAGAGCCGAGCCACAGGACGAAAATCAGGCCACTTACTGCCACAAAATAACACGAGAACAAGGATTAATTGATCCAGAAGCAGCAACAGCCCAACAAATTTACAACAAATGGCGAGCCTATATTGGTTGGCCAGGTATTTATCTGTCATATCAAGGAAAAAACATCAAATTATTGAACATAAAAATCGCTTCCGAACTCACCCTCCCACCGGGACAATTTTTAGTACAAAACCGCCAGCTCTATCTAGGCACCAACCTGGGCACCTTGGAAATAATACAACTACAGATGGAGGGAAAAACACCTCAAGACACATCTACTTTCCTCAGCGGTAATCGTGACTTTTTAACTATTTAAAGCTATCAAACGCTGACGATAATCATGCCAAATTAATCCCGCTATTAATGCCATCATGACCTGTCCAGGCCAACTGGTATACAAATAATGATCCAGCATCGCCAAAACTAATAAAGCCAACATTAAAGCCCCATAATTTTTCCAATAATAACGGTCAGAGCGAATAATCCTCCGCATGGAATCAACTAACATTTTCATTAAAATCATTCCAACTCCCAAAACCAGCAATACTCCAGGCACACCAATTTCCGCCAACAACAACATAAACACATTATGCACCGGTTGAAACAACCAAGGAGCAAGAACAAATACACTATACTTAGGCATCATCACGACAAAATTCCCCGCACCAACTCCATACCAAAGATTATCTCTAATCATATTAACCGCTACTTCTGAAAAAAGCAGTCTTTCATCCAGAGCATTTGCTGAAAAATCAAAAATTCTATTTATAATTACACGATCCACACCCAGCCACACCACCACGAATAGGGCGCCAACCAAACCTATCACCAAAGGTTTCCAATGAATTTTCACCGCTCTCATCGCTATCATAGCCAAAGAAAAAGCCAACATCGCCAACCAAGCCCCACGAGAAAAAGACAGTAAAATCCCGACCATAAAAGCTATCAACCAATACCACATTTTATGCCAATTTTCGCCCCTCAGCTTCTGTACAACCAAACACAAACAAACCACTAAAAATCCACCAAAAATATTAGCATGACCAAAAGTACCATAAGCTCTAATTATCCTTTCACCCCCCAAATTCACCTTAGCCACATTTAAATCTCCAGATGATAAATGAGATTCTCCCAAAAACTGTAATCCCAAATCAGATTGACTAAAATATTGCCCCAAGCCAATCAGAACCTGCAAGGCTGCACCTAAAAACAAAAATCTCAACACCTCATCACGTGACAAAACCCCCCTCCCCAACAAAAAAATAAATCCAAATAATTCCAACAGACGAAATCCCTGCAACAAAACCATCATTCGATCTGTGCTCCAAAAAACACCAAACAGCACCCACATCAAAAGTAACATTAAAATTGATCCCAAAACACGTTCCAGATTATCAATAGACGGCAAAGCTTTTACAAAATCACCACCACGTACAACGTCTAACGCATAAAAAGCTATAGCCAACAACAAAAAGATCTCACCAACATATACAAATACGCTACCAAAATTATTAAATTGGCCAGAAAACAAATCCCCACGATAAATTAATGTCCTAATCTGCAAAGGAAAAATCACCAAAAAAATCCGCAAACACCAAACTGATAATTTATCTAGACTTAGTTTTAGTTTCGGTAGACGCATTATTTTTAGTATTATCATTTTTAGGAGCAGAAGCCGCTGGAGGCACAGAATTTGGACCACTAGATGATTTCCCTCCAACAGGCAAAAGAGGTGGTTTCAACAAAATCCCTTCTGGTGGTAGAATTAGATTAATTTCTGATTCTGCTTTACGCATAGCCGCCTCTGGTTTATCCACAGTAGATAATACCGCTTCCACCGCCTTGGCAAAAATATTTTTATATAAATCCCAATCATATATAGGCAAACTTTCAGCATATCCAACCTGCTCAGCAAAAACACCATAAATAGCATCTTCCTTTTGTTTCTCTATCAAATCACGACGTGAAGTAGGACGATGAGTCTTTTGATTATAATAAACCAAATTATCACGAGAAGTGGCAAACATAAGAAAATCCCAAGCCGTTTTAGGATTGGCAGAATTACGACTAACAGTCTCTACAAAATAATTGGCATAAGCGTCCCGCTTTTCAGTAGAAGTCCTCGGATCATTCACCTGTGGAACCACTGAAATACGAACAGCATCAGGCGTAATAGTCTGAACATTTTTCTTTTTCAATTGATCCATTTCATCCATGATCTGCTCATACAGATAAGAATATCCGAAAATCATAGCCACTTTACCTCGAGCAAAAGCCTCTACTTCTTTCACTGCAGAAGTTGGCTCAACCATATATTCATTCCATGAATAGTTCTTCTGAGAAGCCAAAGCAAAACTGGTATAGAGATCCAATGCTTTACTGGCAGGATTAAAAGACGATCCTCCACCACTCACCGCCTGCTGCTTCATAAATTCAGCAGCATTCATGGCGTCATTATAAAAATCCACCTTATACTGCAACATTAACATATATAGTATGTCCATCGCTCGAGCGATATTATCAAACCTGCCCATAGCTACTCCCCCAACCTCAAATCTTTCAAAACTATTATCAGCTTTGGTCAGACGAAAAACATCATCTTTAAATTCCTCCCAAGTCGCTGCCGGACGACCCCGTGACGGCACGCGATCTTCATAAAGGTTTTTATTGTAATACAAAGCCAAAGTGTCTATCCCCATCGGCAGGCCAAAAACCTTCACACCCCCATCACGTGGATCAGTAAACACAGCATCTTTTTCAGCTACACTAGCAAAAGTTGCAGCAAACTGCTTTGGCCCCAAAACCTGCGCGTCTAATGGTGTAATTTTTTTGGCATTTTTCTTTAACCAATAATTGGGTACCGAAAAAATATCTGGCCCCTCTCCCTCAGCCAATTCATTTAAAATAGTACGATAATAATCGTCGGCATTATCAAATTTTTTATATTTAATTGTCACATTGGGATGCAAAGCCTGATACTGCTGAATAAGAGGCCTCATCACATCTTCTTCATCAAACAATTTATAATAAACCAACTGCGTGCGCTGAGTATTTACAACCGCGCGCCCCCCTTGTTGTTTTTTCATACAGCCACTCAAAATCATTCCTCCAACCATCGATAATATGAGCAGCGCTAAAATTTTTTGTATTTGTTTTGACATAACCATCAACATTTAAATAACCAGCGACATTGTAACAGATATCAACGCCCCAAAACCAGCCGGGAGTATTTTTTCCGTCCATCACGCACTCCCTCTAAAAAATATTTTTTGCTCAAAACATAATAATATATATCCCTCCACCAACCGCCCCACCAACGCGCCCCCAATGCCAATAGCCAGACATTTAAAGGCAAAGTAATCAAACGCAACATCAGTTTTTTCTTCCAATTTGGAATTTTTCCCAATTCCGGATATTTACGATGAATAATCCAAGCCGATCTACCTATATCTTTCATTCTTTTTTTCAAAGATTTCTCCTCCATAGGGTGATAGTGATAACCAACAGCCCAAGAATTATAATAAAGTTTCAATCCAGCCCATTTTTCCAGACGATACCCCAACTCAATATCCTCCCAACCATATCCAGAAAAAGCAGTATCGAATGGGAATTTTTTTAACAATGAAGTTTTTAGGGAAATATTGGAAGTATAAAAGAAATTAAAATCAGCCAATTGCCGCCCCTGTAGTTTTTCATAAGCAAATTGATGCCCACCAAATTTACCAAACACCACGGAGCCATTAACCAACCAATTCATAAAAGGAGTAATCTGCAACTCCGGATGCCAAGCAGTAAACCCTAACACAGCCTCATTTTCAGCTGGATGCAAATAATGGAATTTCTGATGTTCATAAAGAAAATCATGCGTAGGAACAATATCATCGCCAATCATTAATACCACTTGCCCACGAGCTTTTTTGATAGCAGTATTTCTAGCCACTCCCTGCCCCTGATTTTTCTGCTTAATATAAATTAGATTTTTATTCTTCTTACGGAAAGATTGAACAACACTAGCCGTATTATCAGTACTCCCATCATCCACCACAATCACCTCATAATCTACCGGCTGCACTGACTGCTGAAACAAAGCAGTTAACGTTTTAGCCAAAACATCAGCACGGTTATAAGTGGGAATAACTACAGAAAAAAACATGTATTATCGCTATAAACATTCCAAGACTATAGTACATGAATTCAGAAGAGACCGAAAGGAAATGCTCCTCGCCTTCAAAGGGCACCATATCAACGAGTAGAGAAACTCTGAAAATTGTTATTTTACAAGGCAGCAAACTAAAATATTTCGCAGCGTATAGAATATACGTGAGAAATATTTTAGTGCAGCTAACGCTGTAAAATACAATTTTCAGAGTTTCTCTAAGCCTCTACGGTAACTAGATTAATCTCATCCACATCATTTTTTTTCTTATAAGTGATGAAATTCACTTCATCAGCATGAACCTCCGTAACTGTTTTCGTCTTCCCTTCTTTATCCTGAAATTTATTAGTTTGCATCTTCCCCTCAACCAAAACAGCCGATCCCTTTTTAAGGTATTCCACACAGGTTTCAGCCAAACGCCTCCAGGCTATAATATTATGGAAATCAGTATATTCTTTTTTTTCTCCCAATTTGCTTTTCCAATTCCTGTTAGTAGCTAGAGTAAATTTAGCCATTTTTACACCAGAATCGAAATCCATTATCTCCGGATCACGGGTCAAATTACCAATCAACAAGACCTTATTCAATGAGCGCATATATTATCTAATTAAATAATAAAAACATCCCCATCTTAAAAAAGACAAATTAAACCAGGATTAAAAATTGATTAATTCAGATAAAAAAGTAATTATAAAGAAAAACAAATTGCCAATGGATATACGTACTATAAAAACAGCATCACTGCATAATAAACGAGTAATACTGCGCGTGGATTTCAACGTACCCATAAAACAAGGCCAGGTAATGGACATCACGCGCATTCGTGAAAGTCTAGCTACCATTAAATACCTACTAAAAAATAAATGCAGCATAGTCATTATTTCACATTTAGGACGGCCAGACGGGCAGATCAACCCAACCTATAGCCTCCACCCAGTAGCCAAAAAACTCCAATGGTTATTGCACAAAAAAATAAATTTTTTAGCTGAACCATTGAACAAAAAAATTGTTGAGAAATGCCAACAATTAAAATCTGGAAAAATTATAATGCTCGAAAACATACGTTTTTATCCAGGTGAAGAAAAAAATGACACGAATTTCGCCAAAACCCTTAGCACATTGGGAGATTTATATGTTAACGACGCTTTTGCTTGTTCACATCGAGCTCACGCCTCTATACACGCCATCACTAAATTTTTACCATCTTATAGCGGACTACTACTAGAAAATGAAATTCAAAAACTAAGCCTGATTTTCGACGAATTACAACATCCAGTTAGTTTTATTATCGGTGGAGCTAAAATTGAAGATAAAATAGAATTGATCAAAAGTTTTGCCAGTAAAGTAGATCATTTCCTCTTTGGTGGCGGTATAGCAAACACTTTTTTAGGCAGCAGAGGATGGAAAATGGGTAAATCTCTACAACAAAAAAATCTCTATCAAATTGCACAAGAAATTACAACAGCCATACACCGCAAACGAAAAAACATTCATTATCCAACCGACCTGCTACTAGCGGAAAAACTAAGTCATTTCACGGCAGTTAAAAACAGCTCAAATCATCTAATTCCAAATCATTTAGCCGCATATGATATTGGCAAGAAAACCACCAAACAGTTCTGTGAAATCATTGGTAAATCACGTACCATCATCTGGAACGGCCCACTAGGCGTTATAGAGTATCGCCCTTTTCGCCACGGCACGAAAAAAATTGTACAAGCCATAGCACGAGCACATAAACATGGCGCCACCACCATCATCGGAGGAGGTGATACTTTGGAAGCTCTCAAAATACTAGGCATCAGTCACCGAAATTTCACCCATGTCTCCACGGGAGGCGGCGCCATGCTGGAATTTTTGGAAAAAGGCACACTACCAGGAATAGAAGTCTTGATCGACAAAGACAAAACCAGAACAAAATAAAACAAGTATTACTGCCAGGCCCTACTTATTCTCCTTCTTTTTCCCCTGCAGTAACAAGGCATTTTTATCCACCACTAACTTAGCTCGAGTTTTAGGAGCAGGCGGCAGCGCAGCCAGGCCCGCCGCTGGCTCCGATAAAACCGAATTTCCAGCCTCATCAATATCTATCCCCTTGCTCCAACGCATGATTTTATCCTCCACCACCGCCCGCGGCGCCGAGTAACGCTCCCGTGCCAAACGCACAACCTTTTCCCGTCTATCGGGGTCCACATCAAATTGCGGCGGCGGCAAAGTAGCCAAAGAAAAAGTTTTGGAGGGCATACCATCAATCAAAAGCCGCATATAAGCAGTATATTTACTCAAATTCACCAAATCATTTGGAAGCACTTCTTCTCCATATTGCTGTGACAAATATTCCGCATCATCATACCCCACCTGAAAACTCAAAATACTACCCACATTACCAAATACAGCATCACGCACCTCATCAGGCATCTGGGCTATGTATTGATTGGCCATACTCAAATTCAGCTTATATTTTCTAGCCTCAGACAAAATAGTCGCAAAAGAATCAGTGGCAAAATTTTGGAATTCATCCACATACAGATAAAAATCTGTACGATCTTTTTCAGGTATATTGGCCCTGCTCATGGCATCAATTTGGAATTTCGTAATAATCATAGCACCAAGCAATGAAGAATTATCTTCACCAATTTTACCTTTGGACAAATTAACTATAACAATCTTCTTATTGTCCATAGCCCAACGCAAATCCAGCTTGGAATTAACTTGGCCCAGCACATTACGAACAATAGGACTTGAAAGAAATTGCCCGACTTTATTGAGAATTGGTGAAATCGCTTCCACTCTCATTTTCGGCTCCATCACTTCAAATTCATTCAACCAAAAGCTTTTCACCAATGGATCCTGAATTTTTTTAATCACCTTACGTCGGAAATCAGCATCCTGCAAAATACGTGGAATACCAAGCATAGTGGTATTCGGATACTCCAGTAGCGACAAAATAGTATTTCTCAAAATATGCTCCAAACGTGGCCCCCAACTTTCAGCATATATTTTTTTAAATATTCCCACTAAACCTGAAGCCACAATGGTATTCAAAGATGGATCAATATTACTGAGCATATTAAAAGCAATCGGCCACTCCCTATCCGACGGATCAAAAATAACAACATCATTGGTACGCCAAGACGGAACAAAATTCAAAACAGCCTCCGCCAAATCGCCGTGTGGATCAACCACCGCCACTCCCCGCCCGGCCTGTATATCAGAAAAAATCATATTTTCCAACAAAACAGATTTACCCATACCTGTTTTACCGATGATATACATATGCCTGCGCCGGTCCAAAGTACGAATACCAAATTCCTGAGAAATTCCACGAAAATTAGTACGACCAATAGCCGTCACCGGAGCTTCAGAATCGGTAGAAACACGTGGTAAATCATTTGGTGGTTCTATTTTTTTCGAACGTACCCAAAAAATATTAGGGGTTTGTACAGTAATATTGGGAAGATGATAAATAGTAGCCAATTCTTTAACATTCAACACAAAAGGATTAGACAAAGCACGAGATTGATAACGCTCCACTATAGAAATGTCGCGATAAATTTTACTCAAAGTAAATCCATTAGAACTGGGCAGATTAAATTGCTTAAATGATCCAGCAATTTCTTTCAACTTCACCAAGGAAACTTCGTGATTAGCCTTTTTGGGAACATAGACAATTCTAATATTTACATCAAACAGTAGACCAGATAGTTTTTCTCGAGCCGGCAACATAGATTTTTCATCCAGTTTCTCCTTATCTACACTGATTTTTTTAGGACCAACCACCCAGGTCACAGGGAAAAACACCACACGTTTCAACCTACTACTTTTTACAAAGAATTGATAATACAGCTTGCGCAAAAATTTTGACTTAAAAGACGCATACACCTCATACACCTTTTGCAAATATTCCCCACGTTTTTCATGAATAGGTTTGATCACAAACTGTATCCAGGCCTGCTCATCAGGGTCAGAAAATTTAGCCAAAGTAGCTGTTATAGCCGATAACGGATCAACATTAATACCAGTAGATTTATCTTCAAATTGACTATAAGTTTTAATGGGCAAAAAATCAGTGGAAGTCAGAGCCAGTTCCGCCCCCACAGCCGTAGCCAAACTATTTAATTTCTGGAAATCCAATTTAGAAGTATCACGATGTATCACCACAGCTTTTTCACGCCCCTCTGTCATTTGAGCAGAAGCAGCTTTGGCCACTTCAATATTTTCTGGAATAGCATAATCCGGCACCTCATCAATTTCCACATGCGGATATTGAGCATAAATTTGCCCCTCCACCAAATTACGTAACCTAGCAGGGAATTGCACGTAGAAACGAATACTTCTACCAATATTGGCAATTTCAAAAGAAACCTTTTCCGGCCCCATACCGCGCAATCTATCAAACCATCCAGGATTAGAAACAATACTATGCAAAGTCGCAAAAACCTGTTCAGCCACTATCGGACCAGATTCATTATCGCGAGCCACCCGCACCATCAAAACAACCATAGCACCACGGTTAGCACGTTTCTGCTGGGCTTTCACAGCTATCCACTCCAACAATATCAACAGGAAGTAAATCCCTAGCCCACACCAGACCGCCAGATTAATAATCAGATTCCAATTCATGATAAATTAACTTTTCACACCCCCTAAGAATAATCATCCCAGCTTCAACAGCAGGTGCAAAAGCATTCTACAGCATTCATGGCTTAAAGTCTATATAACGCTGCAACAAAACAATAGCAGCCATTTCATCCTCAGTAGCCCTGCGTTGTTCAGCATCCACCCCTATTTTTGTTAAAATTTCATTAGCCTCAAAAGTACTAAAAGATTCATCTATATAATCCAAAACAACATCATTACCCAGCCTTTCAGCCAGCCTTTTACCAAACTCCCTAATCCGAAGCGTCTGCTGAGTTTCCTGCCCATCAATAGCCAAAGGCAACCCTACTACGACTTGCACAACCTGCTCAGCAGAAACCAAATCGACCAAAACATCCAACACAGCTTCTATTGCCAGCCCACGCAAAACACCACGGCCAAAAGCCATTTGCCTATCCTTATCAGAAACAGCCAAACCGACTTTTGCTCCACCATAATCCACCGCCAAAACCCGCCCTTTATTCATATCAATTTAGGAATCAGCTTTAATAACAACCCGCAGAGAAGCCTTTACACCATCTCCCAATTTGATCTCCACTCGATGCTCTCCTACCTCTTTCAAATGCAATGCACTTGGAAAATTATTTTTAGCCAAACGAATTTTAACCTTATCAACCAATATTTTAATCAAATCATCAACTGTAATTGACGCATATAATTTAACTCCATTAGCCCGTCCACGAATTTCCACCGGCTCAGCCTCTAAACGAGATTTTACCATAGACTGTTCCTCACGCAGACGATCTTTTTCCACCACAGCCTTTTCCATCTTTAATTTAGCTTGCTTAACCATTTCATCAGTCGCTGCTCTAGCCAACTTTTTTGGCGCCAAAAAATTCAAATAATATCCATCAGCAACATTTTTCACCTCACCTTGACGTGCAATACCCTTCACATTGCTCAAAAAAACTACTTTCATAGACACACAAGTTAATTACTACACTCTTTACCTATACACCAATCAGCCACATTCACAAAACGATCACTTTCATAAGCCAATCCATTTAAATCAATATTTTGCACCTTACCATCACTTAAAAATTGATAATTTGGCCTATAAAGGAACAAAGCAGGCACCTCAGCAGAAATAATTTCCGCTAATTTTTTCAATCGCTCAGCCTTTTCATCATGCTCAAAAGTTTGGCGAATCCTTTCTATCTGTTGATCAGCAGCAAAACTACTGAATTTAGATAAATTCAAACCATTCTCACCAACCTGACTAGAATGCCAAAAAGGATAGGTATCAAGATTATAGCCCATGTTTTGTCCAGCTAAAATCATATCATAAGTTTTGGTTTTAATAGCCTGGAGATAATCACTTTCAGGCAATGCCACTATATTGACCTTTACCCCACCTTTTTCCCATGATCTTACCAAAAAATCCCAAATCTTAGCATTCTCCAAAGCCTGCGGAGAATCAGCCTCCGTCTGCCGAACCAACAGATTCAACTCCAATTCTTTACCTTTAGCATCACGACGATACTTCTCTCCAGCCAAAACTTGCCCATCTTTATCTTTTTTAAAAC
>CAZGSD010000002.1:181927-200831 GCA_964528305.1 uncultured Candidatus Peribacteria bacterium
GGCAAAATCCCAACATTTAGATTAGTTATAAAAAACGCATTGGGCCGGTTCAAAATAAATTTAAAAGACTTATCATCAATTTTCTCTATTTTCACACCTTGAAAATTAGCTTTCAAAATAATGTTTTGGAACTTCTCATCCTGTATTAAAGAAAAAGTAAACAAAACATCATCCACAGTTACAGGCTGACCATCATGCCACAAACCCCCATCCCGCAAAGTAAAAATATACTCCTTTTTATCATCACTAATAGTCCAATCCGCCAAATCAGGCACAAAATCTCTAGTTTTTGTGTCATATTTGAGCAGGCCAGCAAAAACCAACGAAGACACCTCACGATTAGCTTGAGAAAAATCATTATACAGAGGATTTACCAACACCGGCCTAGCTGAAATTATTCCTTCAGTATAAACTCCACTTTCCGCCAAAACCCCAGTTGGACTAAACACGCTTAAAGCGGCCCTAAAACAAAAAAACAAAAAGAATAAAACCGCAACAGCAGTCAAAACCTTTTCCTCCAAAGAATAAGCTCTCAATACACGCCACATCGTCGCCCAGATTTTAAGTTGATTTTTAGAATTCAACATTGATTAATACCAAAATTAGGGCGAATCTTTATAAACTATCTAGGCCACAAAAATGAAAGCCACAGCGCCCAGAACGAACAAGACAGTCAAAACAATGGTCGCATTAAAAATCACTTTTTCCGCCCCTCTTCTAGTAGATTGAAAAGAAGTTGGAGTGGAGCTCATAGCGCCTGATAATCCAGCAGTTTTATTTTGCATTAAAATTGCCAAAATCAACAATACAGAGACAATTAACTGGAAGTATTTCAAAAAAGTAAGCATAGAACCTTAAGGATTAGAATTTGCAACACGGCCATTTATAGCACAAGTAACATCAAACGGTCAAACCGCACTACGGAAACCCTAAAAACGATTTTCATAGCTTCCGTTTAACAGCTATTTTAAGACTATATTCATCAATAGTCAGTTCTGCTTCTTTGTCCCAGTCCAAATCTCCCTTTTGAATCAATTCATCCGCCAAAGTCTCCCTACTAATATAGTCCGCATGAGCTGTAATGGCAGCAGCTAGAGCTTTTGGAGCTATAACATCCAAAATTATGTGATCACTCACCTCATAACCAGCTTCACGACGTAAATCCTGAACAGCACGAACAACTTCACGAGCATATCCCTCTTCCAAAAGCCCTTGATCGATTTTTGTATACAGAGCCACAGTAACGCCATTATCACTAGCAGCCTCAACCCCATCATTCAAACCGCTAGACATCGTTTCCAAAGTAAACTCTTCACCTGTTAAACGAACCTGATTACCATCACCAACTGTTAAATTAGTCATAATCACATCACCATCTTCCTCAACAAAATGCCCTTCACGAGCTTCAGCTATAATCTGCTGAACCAAAGAACCGAATTTTGGCCCCAATAACTTAGCATTGGGTTTTAATATTTTTTTAACCAAATCTCCCGCATCTTTCAAATCAATAAATTTTAATTCTTTAACATTCAATTCTTCCATAATTACCTCGCCCTGATCTTGAACACTTTTTTTATTCACGCGTGCCGGCAGAGCTACCTCCACCAAAGACAAAGGCTGTCGAACCCTTATCTTGGATTTGGCACGAATTTGATGCCCCAAACCAACTACAGCCCTAACCATGGCATTTTGCTCATTCAACTCGGCAGCAACATATTGAGACCGATATTTTGGCCAATCTGCCAAATGTACAGATTCCCCTCCAGTTAAATTAGTATAAATCTCTTCAGATAAATAAGGCATAAATGGGGCCAACAACTTCGCAAAAACAACCAGCACAGTATAAAGTGTTTGATAAGCTTCGTTTTTATCCGAATCATTTTCAGATTTCCAAAAACGACGCCTGGATCTACGTATATACCAATTAGAAAGATTATCCACAAATTCAACCATTGGCCGAGTAGCCTTCATCAAATTATAAGACTCCATCTGTTCATCAACCTGGGCAATTAAAGTATTCAATTCAGACAATATCCACTTGTCCAAGGCATTTTGAGGCTGAAATTTCTTCTCCAATTTATCAGGATTCCAACCATCAATATTGGCATAAGTCACAAAAAAACTATAAGTATTCCAGATAGTTAAATTAAATTTCTTCAAAAATTCATCCACGTGCTGCTCAGAAAATCTCACCCCATCTCCCAAAACCACCGGAGATTGATATAAGTAAAATCTCACAGCATCAACACCCTTACTAGCAAACAAAGCAGTCGGGTCAGGATAATTTTTCTTGCTTTTGGAAAGCTTTTCTCCATCAGCCGCATTGATGTGACCCGTACAGATAGCATTTTGAAAAGCCGGTCTATCAAACAAAATAGTCGACAAAACATTCAAGGTATAAAACCACCCACGAGTTTGATCTATAGCCTCTATGATAAAATCCGCCGGGAAATTTTTTTCAAATAAATCTTTATTCTCAAAAGGATAATGCAGCTGAGCATAAGGCATCGAGCCACTTTCAAACCAGCAATCAAAAACATCCGGAATTCTTTTCATCAAATATTTCTCATCATCACTATCCAAATGATCAGGATGACGGAAGGTAATTTCATCAATAAAAGGCTTGTGTAAATCCAATTTACCCTCGTCATTAAGTGGTAATCGGCCCGCTAATTTTTCCAACTCAGCGATGGAACCAACACAAATCATATCCCCATTGGCATTTTGCCAAATCGGCAGTGGACAACCCCAGTAACGGCTGCGTGAAATACTCCAGTCTCGAGCACCCTCCAACCATTTTCCAAAACGCCCATCCCGAATATGCTCTGGCTGCCAATTAATTTTTTGATTATTAGCCATCATGGCGTCTTTCACTGCCGTCACTTTAATATACCAAGAATCCGTCACGTAATTCAAAAGGGGCGTGTCAGTACGCTCACAATGAGGATAAGAATGCCGATAATTTTCTGCAGAAAAAAAGAGTCCCCTCTCCTGTAACCACTTACCAATATTCTGATCCTGACCTTTCACATACTTGCCCGCGAAATCCACCACTTCAGATTTGAAATTACCATTCATTTCCACGTGAACAATCGGCTTCAGACCATGAGCACTTATCAAGTTGTAGTCATCCTCACCAAATCCGCCAGCAATATGCACTATACCCGTACCAGATTCAGTAGTGACGAAATCAGCAGGGAAAATCTGGAATAAATCCTCAGCCACATAATAATCAAACAACGGTTTATATCTCTTACCAACAAGATCCTTGGCCTTCACTTCTTTTAAAACTTCAAACTCTCTATCCTGAAAAACCTGTTCCACACGATCTTTGGCCACAATAAATTTCTCTCCAGCCGATTCCAACAAGACATATTTGATCTTTGGCCCAATAGCCAAAGCCTGATTACCAGGCAAAGTCCAAGGAGTAGTCGTCCAAGCCAGTAAAAAAACTCCTGGCTGATCAACTACTTCAAATTTAGCCGTCAAAGAATAATCGGTAATATCTTTATAATTCAAAGATGCCTCAAAATTACTCAACGGAGTCTCTAAACCAGTCGAAATATGCATGGGTTTATAACCTTTGTAAACCAGACCCTTATCCCAAATTTGTCGGAATCCCCACCAAATCGACTCCATATAATCATTATCCAATGTGGCATAGCCATTTTCAAAATCCACCCAACGCCCCAATCTATCCATCACCTGTTCCCACTCTCTCGTATAGAGAAAAACCGACTCTCGACAATCCGCATTGAATTTTTTGATGCCAACTTTTTCTATATCGGCCTTACCACGGATATTGTGAGCTTTTTCTATAGCGTATTCCACCGGCACTCCATGACAGTCCCACCCCGCTACGCGGGGCACATAGAATCCACGCATAGTCCAATACCTGGCTAGAGCATCCTTCACAGCGCTTATCATCAAATGGCCATAATGTGGCAAACCATTGGCAAAAGGAGGCCCATCAAAAAAGACTTTTTTCTCAGCCTGTAAACGCTGATCTAATGATTTTTGAAAAATCCCCTTCTTCTGCCAAAACGCCAGTTTTTCCAACTCCAATTGCGCCAAATCCTGATTGTTTTTTACCGCTTTAAAAGACATGATTTGCTGATTTAGATAATTTTAAAATCTGACCAATAATCTCCCACGAACATTAAGCCCGATTAGAAGCATAACGCCGCTGCAACATCGACATATAATTTTGTTCTGCTGGTTTACGTTGATGGCCACGACAACTATCACTACAAGCATTCTCCATAGTCACCGCACATTTTTCACAACAGATAAACAAAGCATTACAAGCCGCATTAACACAGTTAATGTAAACATCACATGGGTCTGAACAATGCAAACAGCTAGCAATCACACGATCTTTTTCTTTATTGATTGGCATAGCCACGCGACGGTCAAAAACAAATAGAGATCCCTTCCAAAATTTATCTGGAAATTCCTTGCCATATGTCCCAATTCCACCATTTAACTGATAGACATTTTTGAAACCACGCATTTTCAAATAAGCAGTACCAGTTTCACAACGCACTCCATAAGTACAATAAGCCACAACTTTTTTATCTTTGAGATGCTCAATTTGATCCACGGCCTGTGGTAATTCTCTAAAACTAGCCATTTCCAGAGGAACAGATTTTTCAAAACGCCCCAAATCATATTCATAACGATTACGCATATCTACCAAAACCACATCATTATCATTTTCAATCATTTGGTTAAGCTGTTCGGGAGAGATATGCTCACCACAATTTTCTGCTCTTACACCAGGCACACGCAAAGTTACCAATTCCTCCTTCACCCGCACGAAAATTTTGGTAAAAGTAAATTGATCACCAATATCTTCCTTGAACCACAAATCAGCCAATCTCGGATCTGACCAACACATTTTTTTATACTCTTCAATTTTCTCCCGAGGCGCCGCACAAGTACCATTAATGCCCAGTTTAGAAATCAAAATACGACCTTTAATGCCATTTTCACGACACCAGCGCAAATGATCCTCAGCAAATTGTTCAGGATTATCAATATTTACATATTTGTAATAAGTAAGAACCACATAAGGGATCTTTGGGGCATCCAGATCTATTTTGGCTGCCTCCATTTGAGCACGTCGGGCGGCTTTTCTAGCCAAACGCTCTCTACGGGCCAGCTCAGCCGGAGCCAAATTCCCCATATCAGTAGAAACGGCTGTCATAAAGAAAAAACTTAAACTTTAAAGCAGCCGCAATATAGCATTTTTATCGAAATCTCAAAAGGAAAATAAATTGTTGACTTGTCATTGCGGCTCACTAAAATAACCACATCATAAGCACAACCGTTATCATCAAGTATTATGCGTCAAACTCCAGAAAAAAAAATCACCGTAAATAAAATTGGTGGCTCCAATATGAGTCAGTTAAATCAGGTAT
This sequence comes from uncultured Candidatus Peribacteria bacterium, assembly GCA_964528305.1. Taxonomy (GTDB): domain Bacteria; phylum Patescibacteriota; class Gracilibacteria; order UBA1369; family UBA1369; genus CAZGSD01. Next base: position 187,351 of record CAZGSD010000002.1, read on the forward strand.
TAAATCTTGTGAAATTTCTACAAGAAAACGGTGAAAGTCCTGTTTTGGTAGTATCAGCATTCCAGGGAGTGACCGATGCTCTCATTCAAGCTCTCGATCAACTGGACGGTCAAGACTATACGCCACCAGATATCGAGCAAGCTATAACCCCAGTTTTAGAAATTATAAAACAAAAAATTTCCGAATTTATTAAATCAGACACGCATAAACAAAAAGCCATAGACCATTTACAAAGAGAGTATCAATTATGCGTAGAGATTTTAATGACGCATAAAGCTGTCACCACAACACTCAGCCCATCCCAACAAACATGGCCAACTCGAGATAAAATTGTCGCATTTGGAGAAAGAACAGTCATTGGCATTTTGGAAGCCTTTCTAGAAGCAAATAACATTCAGGCCACTGCAATCAATGACATAACATACTCCCAAAATGGTAAATCCAAACCATCTAAAAGTGAACTACACGAAGGTATTCAACGTGGCATAGCCGATAAACTACAAGGACATATCACAGAGATCCATGATCGTATACTGATTATAGGTGGACATATCACAAACGTAGGCAACGGTATGGTTATAGAAATTGGCCGCAGTTATACAGACACAACAGCCGTAGACACAACTGCCGCTTTAAAAAACTTATTAAATACTGACGTCGCCGCCACAGTAGCCTGGAAAGACGTAGCTGGCATTATGAGTAGTGACCCCAAACAACTCGATCGAGCTGTAAACACAGCCATACGTCATCCTGATATTTCACTGGACGAAGCCATGGAAATGGCAGGAGCAAACTCCACCGTTATGCAAGTTGATTCTTTAGCACTAGCCAAAGAAGCAGGAATTCCACTAGTGTTAAAAAACATCCAAAAACCCGGCGAAGATGGCACAACTTTTCACGTAGAAGAAGTAACAACCAATCTCCCATTCAAAATAGTCATGGCCAATCGTCTCGAGGACACAATTTCTTGCAAAATCCCTCAAATGGCAACACAATCAGGATTCGCAGCTGCTCTAACAGAAGCTTTCGCAAAAAACGGTATTAGTCTTAATGACATAATAACCTCTAGTACTACCATTGATTTCACTATCAATCTACCACCAGACAAAGCAGATCGCGATGAATTGAGAAAACGCATACGCAAAACATTACAACAAATCCGCCGCCTAGAAATCAACGGAGAAATACACGTTTGTAAATCTCAATGGCGTAAAGAACATCAAGCCAATTTAGTTATCATCGGCAATGAAATGCGCAACACTGCCGGAATACTCAGCAACATCACTGGAGTTCTAGCAGCTCTCGGCATAAATATTGAAATGGCTTCACAAACCGCCGCACAACGACAAATCTCCTTTCACATAGATCACAAAGACGCATTGCGCGCAGTACAAGCATTACACCGGGTATTTTTGGACAAAGATAAAAAATACGTCCAAGAAGAAATTACCCCTAGAATGACAGCCAACACAGAAAGGTTTTTACGATAATCATCGCTTTATCATGGTGGGGGCTATTACGCAAGAATTGAACCAGAAGCCAAAGGGTTGGTAAAGAAAAGGATGACTGTCGATGAATATTTGGAACATCAGCCAAAGGAAGAAATGATGATAAACAAATTACAAGTGTTTCGGACTCGGAAATGGAGGTCTGGCTTAGGGTGTATTGGCGACTTTCTGAGGGATTGTTCTTATTTTGGTATATTTGGCTGAAGGATAATACGGCTATGATGAAGGAGTTTGTGGAAGATGTAAAAGCGGTGATTTATTAGATTTTTTCTAAGAAACCGGGGTGACCCTTAGTATTTTCGAATGCCAAAAAAAGAAGGTCTTTTCTTGAGCCAACAGAATATTTTCTTGAATCGGAAACAATTAAATTATTTATACCTTCAGCCATTTGTTTATCCGTCTCGTGTTTGTAAAATATTAATTTATCGGCATCTTCCCAGGTCATAAGCAACTTTTTCGTAAGTGGCATGAACTGGATTGGATAGTTTGAATACAAGAAGCAAGGATTATCTGAAGTTAAAAACTCTGAATCATCCTTAAGTGAATGGAAAGTAATCGCCTTCTTATAAAATGATGCATGAATACTCATCTGTATCTTGAATCTTTCAAGAAAGTTTTCTATCTTATGTTTTTTACCTTTAATTTTATCAATTTCATTCACCATAAAAGGACTTCTTATGTACTGCCAAGAAATAAATTGTGTGAGGAGCGTAAAATCCTTTTGTTCTAATTTAGGAATATCCTCTGTTTCTTGAAGTTGCTTAACCAATGGAGCCCAATCGTCGTCCAGTCTCTTAAAAAGGACATCTTCCACTTCACTTGATCTACCAAATGGCAGATCAAATGTATTCATATCTTCTTCAAACATGATTTGCTTAGGATAGACCTCCTTGTACGGCGAATATTTATGAGTTTTATCAAATCGCCAAAGTTTACCAGAGGAATTGGTGAAGCCTTTGAGATAAAAAATCGGACAATAATGATGATCAATTGAATGCATGAATAGCGTCTTAGCAAAATTTGATTCTAATGGAGTGCACCTAAGAAAGGTTTAGCCCGTATGCAAGGGCTATGCTTTTACGATTTTGAGCGAGTCTAATATTTTGGAAAAATCTTTTTTAACAGTTTCTGCCACAGGTTCATCTATATCTGTGATTAGCAAGTTAAATACCAAGATAAATAATGGCAAGCATACAAAAACATTTTTACTAAAAGAAGTTGCCTTTAAACCATGACTTGTTTTTCCTTCAATGCTCAAAACTTTTCTCTTGGTCTCTCCAACAAGTATATTGTCTACTTTAGATATTTCATAATCACCACCTTCGAGCTTGAGCGCTCCAAGTATATGCATATAATTTTCTGAACTCATAAAATCCTCGTTTTGAACAGACAAAACATCTTCAATTGTTTCGCTAGTTGGATTAACAAAAATTCTTAGAAGTGTATCGCATTTCGTTTGTCCATATGATGCTGGAATGCCGATTAGCTTATCAATCGTTGGATGATTTTTCTTTGCCATTTTTTTTAACACTGATATTTCATACCAATCCATTTGGCAATTAATAAATGAAATTGAATAGGTGCTGTTTTCACCAAGCAATTTACCTGACAACTTCTTATTAAAATATTTTGAAAAATTAAACATAAAAACTTTTATAAACAAATCCAGTAAGATAATAGCTCAAATAATTACATTATCCACTAAAATATTACGATCAATTCGAACCGCGAACCAAAAGGTCTTTTCTCTCCAATCTAAAGCCACATAATTTTCAAACACTCCTCAAATCGACCAAATAGTCTCCCCAATGTTCGAACCGCATCATTACCCACAAAACCGCTAACTTATACAGTAAATACGCACATTTCGCGCAAAACAAAAATTCCACCTCTTCGGTGGAACTAATGATGGTGGACCCTAGGAGATTCGAACTCCTGACCTCTCCCATGCCATGGGAGCGCTCTACCAGCTGAGCTAAGGGCCCTGAAAAAGCATGGAAATTATAATCAAAACTCTAGGATTAGCAAGAAATTATTGCAGCGTATCAACAAAGTCCATTAATTGTCTAACAGCCTGATCCAAACCACCTTTAACAAAAGAATTCTTCACGGTTAAAGCATAATCCAACTTAATCTTAGATCTTTCTTGATCCTCTTTTAGCCGTTTCTCGTCTCGGAAAACTTCCTGATCAGAAACTATTTTTATAGGTATCACCTCATATCCGGCCTGACGCAAATCAAAAACCGCCGGCTCGATATAAGCCTGAATACCAAACCCATTATTTATCGCCCAATCAATATCCTCCCACTCACAACCATAAGTATTCCCAGCATATTCCAAATATTGAGCCAATTTACCACTTTCCTGTAAATTTTGAATATGCTCGCGCGTAACAAATTTACAAAAAACATCATCCTCCGGGCCTCGCCAAGCCCTAGTCGTAGTTGTAACTATCGGAAAAAACTTTTCAGGCATTCTCCTCAAAAGCTCCATCATCAAAGTGGTTTTTCCAACACCACTACTACCCACAAAAGCCAGAATTTTACCCATAAAGGGACATGGTTTGAAATTTCTGGTGGGCGCTAAGAGACTCGAACTCCTGACCCTCTCGGTGTAAACGAGATGCTCTACCAACTGAGCTAAGCGCCCATAATCCAAAAGATCATCGAAGCGAGACGAATCTAGCATGCAGTGCCAGTAAACTCAAGCTAATTTGCAAAATTTACCAGAGCTCCAGAAATATTCATATTAATCTTCACGCCGGATTTTTCATCAAGCAGCATGTAACGTCCATCTTCATGATTAGTCGCAAAAGCCTGGCCATACAAGATATATCTGGAGTCTTGTGATATTTGAGGTTGAAACTCAGAATAATCAGCATCATCAGTCAAAACAGTCCATTTTTCACTCACCAAATCATATTTATACAGATGAAAAACACGCTGGGGTTCAACACTATCCAAACCAGTTAAATCATCTTCCAGTCTAGAAAAAAGCAGCACAGCATACTTACCATTAGGACTAAACACTAAATCACGCACCACTCCAGTTCCAGGCAACAACACCTCCTCACGAGTCCCATCACCAGAAAAAAACACCAATCTATTATTAACCGCAAAAACATCCTGTTGATCGTAAGCCGCAAAAGCGACGCGCGGCTGAAAAGGATGAATATCCAAGACAGAGGCATACTCTCCAACAAACAGAGCTTCATCTAGATTTCCATCACCAACAGTGGTTTGAGCTAACTCAAAATTACCATCCAAATTTCTATACAATAAATATTCCCCACCAGGAGTAAAACGCATTTCCTCACCAGACGTCTTTCCATCACGAAATTCTCTCCAATCCCAATCAACAGTTCTCGCCAACCATATTTTGGGTCTAACATCAGCGTCTCCCTCTCCATCAGGCCGCTGCAACCGCGCCACAGCCAAAAACCGCCCATCATCAGAAATAGCTATTTTAGTATTCAAAAATTTAACATCATTAGTAATTTGTCGCATCACCCCGCTCAACCTATTTATCTCAAAAACCTCAACATTCTGCCCCGCCCGCCCGCCCAAAAAATATATCTTTTCCCCACCCGCCACCAGTAAAACCTGCGAAATCACATAACTACCATCAGTAAAAACCTGCGGATTTTTAGCATTTCTATCATCAATCACAATCTTTCCAGCATTCACCCCCTCACCAGCCACATAAACTAATTGCAAATCCTCCATTTTAACATTTTCACGATAAACTTTCTCCAAAGGGCGACCATCTTGTGACAGAGCCGCCGCCCCCACCTCCAAACTATAATTTTGCCCATAAGAAAATTCATCTTCCAAATGATAGAGCAAACTACGACCAGACCAGGAAAATTTCCCGGGCAAGGGGGGCGACAAACGGAAATTTTCTTCCACAGATTTTCTATCCATTAAACGATTAAAATTAATTCGAATAGAATTAATTTGACCAGGAAGAGCAGCCTCAGAAAAATTAGTAGACATCACCCGCGGCAATGCGACGCTACTTAAAGCTTGAAATCCCAAAATCAAAACACCAAGAATTAACCAAAAAACATACAAATACCATTCAAATCGACGCCTTGGCTGTTGTTCAAAATTTTTACTCATGAGATGTATGGATTAGCAGGGATATCAATCTTTTGAGCTTCTTTTAGAATCAAGACAGGCTGGATTTGGCCATTCACCTCCTCCAATTGCCACTCACCACGTATCTCCACCCATTGATCATTCACCGGAGTATACAAACCTAAGTTATATCGCACCAAAAGCCCAACCGGTCTAGCATCAGCAGCACAACAGGAAATCACAAATCTAGCCACTGTAAAATACCCATCAGGAAGATTGCCATCACGCAATACAAAACCAGTAACCTTGGCTTTCATGCCAGCATATACCGACAAATCGGTTTGCTGACCAAAAAGACGAACCCAATCAGCCAAATCCCGATTTTCACTATTCAAAACAAATTGCGCCGGCTTTTTTACTTTTCTAGAAAGAGCCAATTCCACTAAATTATCCACCGATCGACTAGAAAATGCTTGAGAGGAAAGAGGTTGTGGAGGCAACAACAAAGCCAGCAGTAAGGGTATAATCACAAGCATTAGCTGCCACCATTTACCATGAACATGATGAGGCAAAGCTCCCCGACCTGCCACTGAAAAAATTGCGATACAAGCAAATAACAACACCAGGACTATTCCCGTAATTACCGCTAAAACAGTGAAGTCAGGATGAATATAAAAATTAATTCTACCCGTAAAATATAAACGCAAAATCATCCAGGCATATCCAGCCAGCAGGGGCAAAACCCACCAATTTTCAGGCCAAAACTTTTTTTTCATCCCAGATATAAATTATAAATCGTAGCAAACAAAATAGTCAGCAACAGAATAATTCCAATCATCTGCCACAAAGTTTTCCAATTAAAAATTGTTTTCAGCATCCAAATGGATTTCAAATCAATCATCGGTCCAAACACCAAAAAAGCCAGTATTGATCCCATAGTAAAAGTTCCAGCATAGGACAAAGCAATAAAAGCATCTACACTAGAACACACCGAAATAACTACCGCCAAAAAAATCATCGACAATATCGACAAAAACTGCCCCTGCCCTAATGAAACTATTACCTCCCTGGGAAGAAACACCTGTATGGCAGCAGCAAAAAGAGCCCCCATTACCAAAGCCGACAACATCTCCACAAACTCACCTGCAATCGCAACAACAAAACCACCAAATCTCCTCCATTTTTCATTAGCCGGCACACGACTTTTTGATAATGACAAAATATCTTCACAGTGGTGGTCACAATGATCATTACCACAATGTTTTTTACCTGAATCAGCCAACAAAACAGACTGCTCTGGATGATAGCTAAATATCAAGCCAACCGTCATAGCTATAAGCAAAGTTAGCCCAACACGCCACCACACCATTGCCGGGAAAAAACTAAAAGCTGCCCAGGTAGAAAAAATCGTAACTGGATTAATTACTGGCGCGGCCAATAAAAAAGCCATGGCAGCATAAACCGGCACTCCCTTGCGTATCAGCCGTCTAGCCACCGGTACATTTCCACATTCACAAACCGGAAACAAAAATCCGATAAAACAGGCTGTTAAAACTGCCCAAAACCGACTCCGCGGAAATAGCGCCAACAAGCGCTCTTCACGCACATAATGAGCTAAAAAAGCCGATAACAGCACCCCCAGCAAAACAAAAGGCAGCGCCCCCACCACTATGCCCATAAATATAGTCACCCCATCCTGCGCTTTAAGCCAGATTTCCACTATAAAATCAATTTAGATTTGAATTCCGGCACAAATATACTATATTTAGGCCGCTAAAAAAAGTAAAACCCCCTGCGCGGGTGGCGAAACTGGCAGACGCACTACCTTGAGGTGGTAGCGCCCGAAAGGGCATGGAGGTTCAAGTCCTCTCTCGCGCACCAAATTTTATTGTACTTACAACTTCATTTCCAATTTCACAACCTTCCCCCCTCTCAGCACTTCCAACCCGAGTTTTTCCCCAAAAGCTTTACTCTGCAAGATTCGCCCCAAATCCGCATTTAAAAGAGGCACATTGTCTACTTCCAGAATCAGATCACCATTTCGTAAACCGATTTTTTCCGCCGGAGAACTTTTAGCAATACCATTACCAATCAGTCGACCATCATCTGCCACACCTTCCGCCAGTAAACAACCATAATCCACTTTCACCCCCGCTACCGCAGCCAATTTTTTATCAATATTTAAACATTTTAAACCAAAATCCACTGACCCAAAATTTTGCGCATTAACCACGTAACGTTTAAGCAAAGCCTCCACCTGACTGGCTAAAACGTCTTCACCAGAAGCGGATCTAACCACCACCAAAGCCCCAGACAAATCAAATAACATTTGCCCTTCCACTCCAGTACTGAATTTCACCATCAGTGGAGAATAATTAGCATTAATATTTTGAACAACTCCCTGACCAGACCAGGCAGATGTTATCACTCCTTCAGCCATTTTCAATAAATCCAGATAAAAACTTTTCACTCCAAAAACTTTTTGGCCAACCTTTAATAAATTCACATCTGCTAATAAAACAGCTTTCAAATTAAAAAATTTAGTCCTTTGCCCCGGCGTCAAAAGCAATTCCCCCTTTTTCACCAATTGATACAAATTAACTCCCTTTAGCGACCCAACTTTCACCAATTGATATTGATTACCATTGTAGTCCACTGCTACCCATTGCCCTAAATCCCGCCCACTCAAATCAGCACCAGAAAGCACCAAGCCATCCGAAGTCAAAATCAACGCCAATTTAGAACAACCTGTATCCTGCTGAAAACAATCTCTCTCAAAATCTCCACTACGTGTAGAAATTTTCTTAATATCTTCCGCCGTAACAATGGTCAACAGATTACGCTTCACCACATCAACCGCTGCTATCGCCTGGGAACTCTCCAGATAAACCTGTTTTTCCGTCACTCTTTCTACCACTTTTTCACCACTTCGACCGAACACCAACCACAACAGCAAAACAACCATCGTCCAAAACAGACCAGCAAGCAAGGACAGCCCAAAGATTTTCCAACGCTCACCAGCCATCAGTCTATCAATCAATTTACGCAACATAGTAGAATTTAAACTGCACAGGCATTTATACCGTTCTTTTCACTACCATACAAGTTATGTCATCCATCTGTTTGTATCCCTGCCTGTAAATATAAACATCAGACATCAAAGCATTCTTGATGGCCAGAGCAGAAGGAAATTTGCTATAACGCTTCATAATATCTTTCAATCTATCCATTCCATAACGCTCCTTATCATTGCGCCAAGCCTCCGGAATACCATCTGAATAAACAAGCAACACATCATCTTTCTCCAATTGTACCTGCCGCACCTTCAGAAGCTTGCTGATATCTTTGACCATCCCCAGAGCCAAACCGCCTGACGGCAAAAGTTCAACCGTATCAGAAGCTGCTTTATAATGAATAATCTGCTCATGCCCAGCACTGACATAACTGAACTGTTTCTCCTCAATCATCCATTTCATCAGCACCAAAGTCACAAACATATTGGGCAGCGTTTTGGCTTTCAATACCTCATTTACTTCCGACAACATTTCATCAAGCACCAGTCCCCTATCGGCATATGAATAAAACAAAGCATTGGCAATAGTAACGATAATACCAGCTGGTACACCATGCCCGGTTACATCCCCCAGATACATCAATATTTCATTATCATTGGGTAGTAAAAAATCATAACAATCTCCACCGATCTCTTCAGCTGGTATGACTCCAGCACTTATATCGAGTCCTTTCACCTGCGGTATGGTTTTAGGCAATACACTTTGCTGAATCTGCTTGGCCAATTCCAGCTCTTTACCGACACGCTCTTTATAAATCAACGCCTTAGTACTTTCTTGCAAATCCGCGGCCATTTTATTGAAAGTCTGAGCCAGCTGATAAATTTCATCTCTGGTTTTAACTTCCACTCTATGAGTAAAATCTCCCGTAGCCAAAATTTCCGCTCCTTTTTTGAGCACAGCCAGAGGGCGCGTAATAGTGGATCCAAAAAGTATTGCCAGCAAAACACCGAGCGCCACACCAAACACCGCCAGCAATGCTATACGAAATTGAGTTGCCTGAACCTTGGCCGCCAAAGCCTGATAAGTGATACCATAAATCACCGAATACTCTTCATCCGCCGGCTGAACCATATAATCAATGCGCTGATCTTTGGCCAATTCTGCCACAGGGTTTTCATTGATATCCACAGATTGAAAAACTGTTTGGCCATCAGGCAAAATATTTTTTTTGTAAAAAACCGCCCGCCCTTCTCCACCAATCTTTACCGAAAGATTTTTAGATTTAATCTGTTCCAATAAAATTTTATCACTGACTTCTCTATTCACTCCCTCATATTTCTGCTCACTATCTACAGCAGAATCATAAAGGATTTTCCCATCAAATCCCGCCACCTTAACACTGGCAATATCTTCATTTTTAGCCAAAACATCTTTGATTTCACGATTGAAATAAACAAAACTATTAGGAATCAAATATAATTTATAATCCGCCACAATTTTATCCGAGGTCAGTTCAGCAAAACTTCGTGCCCGCACAAAAATATCATTCACCAACTCCCTTTCCTTCTCTCTAACCTGCATAAAAGCCGCTACAGTCAAAAGCAGCACAATAAAGACTGATATGCCTAGAATTAATTTTGATTTTAAGGATTTTAATACCATAGTTTTTTATTTTTTTACCAGCATGGACGGATAAACAAGTGAATCCAAGCGCGGTTCAAATAACAAATCTTTATCATAAGCAAACAAAGACTGAGTTTCAAACAAAGGAACTCCAACAATATCCTGCTCCACGGCAATAGCTAAAACTTTTTGCATATCTTTCAGGCGCTCAGCCAGGTTTAGATTTATTTCACTTTTATCAATCAATGTATCAACTTTAGCATTCTGATATTTTGCAGCGTTAAAAGCCCCATTCGTTCCACTATCACGACTATGCAAAACAGCTTTCAAAAAGGGTAGAGCATCGCCACTTTCATTACGCCAACCAAGATAATAAAACGGCATATCCTGCTTCGCCATTCGTTCACGCAAATCTTCATCGGACAAAGGATGTAACTCGATGTCCAATCCGATTTTAATCAACTGTTCTTGGAAATAAGGCCCCAATAATTTCAAACTGGCCGGGAAATAAAACGGCAATTTAATTTTTTCAAAACTAGAAATCACTTTAGCTGATTCCACATCAGCGGCAGCCAAATCATAATTAATACCAATCAAATCAGGATTATACCCAAAGACCCCATTGGGAATAAATTGATTGACAGTTTTAGCGTATCCCATAGCTAAATCTAAAAAACTTTCTTTATGAAGAGCCAAAGCAATAGCTTTGCGCAACTCTATTTTAGATAAATGTTCATCACTCAAATTAAACATTACAAAGCCCACTTCCAAACTTGGGATGACATCAACCTGAAGTCCATGTGAACGAATTTCCTCTACCGTATCAGGCGGCACATTGACCAAAAAATCCGTTTCCCCAGAAAGCAACTCATCCACACGAGCATTTTTACCAGCCAAAGCGGTGATTTCTATGTTAGGGAAATATGGTAATTTCCCCCAATACTGATCAAATCTCTCATAAATCAGATGATTCAAGTCATCCGACTTAACCAGTCTATATGGCCCAGTCCCAACTGGTTTGGCAAAATCAGTAAATCCCTGCGGGACAATAGCTAGTTTAGCTAGTTTATTCAAAAAAAGTGGATCCGGTTTTTTAAGCATAAATCGCAAAGATCCCGTATTGATTTGCTGATAATTTTCTACATTACTCATCCAATCCCCAGATCTGCCCTGACGAGCCTGATCCAAACTATAGATAACGTCTGCAACATCCAAAACACTTGCATCATGAAATCTCACGCCATCACGCAAAGTTATTTCCCAAGTTTTATCATTCAATAAACCATAATACACCGCCAAACCTGGCCGCACCTGCAAATTAGCGTCTAGAGACACCAAACCTTCATAAACATCAAGCAAGCGAGTGGCCGTCACAGCATCCCCTTGATAAGGGTTCAAATTAACCGGCGCAAACAAATAAGTTAATTTGATAGATTGCCCCGAATAATCTACTTCCTGTAATTTATCCGCATTGAATAAATTCACCACGCCCACGATTTGATCCTCCAAAAAAATCAACGCCCCCGCCACCACCATCAAAAGCATCAATCCAACCACCCCCATTTTTCCGCTGACAAACCTCACAGGCATATTTTTTATAAATCCCCCTATTATAGCAGAAAATAGGCTTAGAAAGAAGGTCTAAAACTAAAAAACAGCAAGGAAATATATATCAGCTCCGAAGGGCCCCTACCCCAAAGTCGCCGATATATATTTCCTTGCTGTTTTTTCCTTTTTCTTACTTTTTAAGTATGGCCAAAAACGCCTCTTGGGGTAGTTCCACCCGGCCGATCATTTTCATGCGTTTTTTACCTTCTTTCTGCTTTTTGAGCAGTTTATCTTTACGTGTTCTGTCTCCTCCATAGAGCTTAGCCGTCACATCCTTACGCATAGCGGAAATACTCTCCCTAGCCACGATTTTACCGCCTATGGCTGCCTGAATAGCTATTTCAAATTGGGCTTTGGGAATCAATTCTTTCAGTTTTTTCGCCATGGCCATACCTATACCATGAGAGTCCGGCCTATAAACAATCATCGACAGGGCGTCTACATTTTCCCCAGCGATTTTCATATCCAATTTCACCAAATCCCCCTCCCGATATTCCAAAAATTCATAATTCATCGATCCATAACCAGAAGTAAGACTTTTGAGTGTATCAAAAAAATCCACCACAATCGAAGCTAGTGGCATTTCCGCGAGCAAAAGCACTCTATTTTCATCGATATAATTATAATTTTTCTGCAACCCTCTTTTATCTTGAACCAATTTCATCACCGCACCCATATACTCTTTCGGAAAAAGCAGCTCCACTTTCACCCATGGTTCACGCACTTCTTCTATACTAGCCGGATCAGGCAAATCAGCAGGACTAAGCACCAATAATTCGTTTTTAACACCATCCTTGCTTCTTTGAACTACAATATAAGACACCGAAGGTGCTGTAACCACCAAATCCAAATTGTATTCCCGCTCCAATCTTTCCTGCACAATTTCCATATGCAGCAAGCCCAAAAACCCAGTACGGAAGCCAAATCCCAAGGCTGTAGACTGTTCCGGCTCAAAAGTAAGAGCAGAATCACTGAGACGAAGTTTCTGCAGAGCTTCACGAAGCATCGGATAATCATCACCATTAACACAATAAATAGAAGCAAAAACAAACGGTTTCACTTCCTTATAACCGGCTAGAGGTTTAGCTGCAAAACTATCCAAGCCAGTCGCTCCAGGCCGCCAAACCGTATCTCCCACCCTGGCCTGAGAAACATCTTTGAAACCAGTCACTATATAGCCAACCTCCCCCGTTTTTAAGACCTCCGCCTGCACATATTTCGGCTTGAAATAGCCAACTTCTACCACTTCCAATTCATTTTTTGAGTGCAAATAAACTACCTTATCGCCCTTTTTGATAGATCCGGAAAATAAACGCACATACGCCACCACGCCTTTATAAACATCATAAACCGAATCAAAAATCAAAGCCTTGGTTTCATCCTCGGTGCGCGAGTCAGCAGGTGGCCCCAACCGCTCTACTATAGCCTCCAGCAGCTTTTCAACATTAGTACCTTCTTTGGCAGAAATAGGAATAATTTCCTCACGCGGTATAGCCAAAGTATTTTCAATTTCCTGGGCATATTTTTCAACGTCCGCTGAGGGCAAATCAATTTTATTCAAAACCGGAATAATTTTCAGATTATGCTCCAAAGCCATATAACAATTAGCCAATGTCTGAGCTTCTATTCCCTGTGTCGCGTCCACCAC
>CAZGSD010000003.1:0-1970 GCA_964528305.1 uncultured Candidatus Peribacteria bacterium
GTACAAAAGCAATTTTTAGAGTTTTCTTGACTATTTTGGTTGTTCGTCTTTTTTCTCTTCCACGATTTCGCCTTCGGTGACATTGTCGTTGGTGGTTTTGCTTTCGCTGGCAGTGGAGGATGCATCAGGGGTTGCTGTTTGGTCGGCATTGGCCTGATACATAGAGGCGCCCAGTTTTTGAATTACTTCGGAGAGTTCGTCTGTGGCTTTTTTGACGGCTTCCTGTGTGGCTTCTTTGTCTTCCAAAAGTTTTTTAAGGGCGTCAACTTTTTCTTGTACTGGTTTTTTGATTTCATCACCAACTTTTTCTCCAGCTTCTTTGAGAGTCTTTTCTGATTGGAAGACCAGGCTTTCGGCGTGATTTCTGGTTTCCACAAATTCCTTTTTCTTTTTATCTTCTTCAGCATGCAATTCAGCTTCTTTTTTCATGCGTTCGATTTCGGCGGCGTCGATATTGGAGGAGCCGGTGATGGTGATGTGTTGGACTTTGTTCGTAGCCTTGTCGGTGGCTTTGACATTCAAAATGCCGTTGGCGTCGATGTCGAAAGTCACTTCGATTTGTGGTACGCCGCGTGGTGATGGTGGTAATCCGTCTAGGACGAATTTGCCCAGGGATTTGTTGTCGGCCGCCATATGTCTTTCTCCCTGCAGTACGTGAATTTCTACGGCTGGTTGATTGTCGGAGGCAGTAGAGAACACCTGAGATTTGCTGGTAGGGATGGTGGTGTTGCGTTCAATTAATTTAGTGCAAATGCCGCCCATGGTTTCGATGCCCAGAGATAGGGGAGTAACGTCCAGCAAAATGACATTTTTGACATCGCCCTGGAGTACGCCGCCTTGAATGGCAGCACCTAGTGCTACCACTTCATCTGGATTGACGCCGCGATGTGGTTCTTTGCCGAAAATTTCTTTTACTTTGGCCTGTATGGCTGGAATTCTGGTGGAGCCTCCGACTAGAACAACTTCGTCCAAATCTGAGGTGTATATTTTGGCGTCATCCATGGCTTTTTTACATGGTTCAACGCATCTTTCCACGAGATCTGCTACTAGATCTTCAAATTTGGCGCGGGTTAATTTGAGATTTAAATGTTTTGGGGTGCCAGAACTGTCCATGGTGATGAAAGGCTCGCTGATTTCTACTTCATGTTGTGAAGACAGAGCGCATTTGGCTTTTTCAGCGGCGGATTTTATTCTTTGGAGGGCGATAGGGTCTTTGGATAAATCGCTGCCGTTTTCTTTTTTGTACTCATCGATAATCCAATTCATGACTTTGGCGTCGAAATCGTCACCGCCTAAATGTGTGTCACCATTGGTGGAAAGTACTTCAAAAACGCCATCGCCGAGGTCCAATACGGAAATATCAAAAGTTCCGCCGCCCAAGTCGAAGACGGCGATTTTTTTATTTTGGCCTTTTTTGTCCATGCCATAGGCCAGGGCGGCGGCGGTTGGTTCGTTGATAATTCTTTTAACATCCAGACCTGCTATTTTACCGGCATCTTTGGTGGCCTGACGTTGGGAGTCATTGAAATAAGCGGGTACAGTGATAACCGCTTCGGTAACTGTCTCGCCCAGATAGGCTTCGGCATCGGCCTTGAGTTTTTGTAAAATCATGGCAGCAATTTCTGCTGGTGTGCGTAATTTGTTGTCCAGCATGATTTCGGCCTGGCCGTTTTTGCCTTTTTCGACTTTGTAGGAGACCAGTTTGATTTCGTCTTTGGCTTCATCAAATTGGCGGCCGATGAAGCGTTTGGATGAATAAATAGTGTTGGCGGGATTGGTGACGGCCTGGGCTTTGGCTATGGATCCTACCAACCTCTCCCCGTTTTTGATGGCGACTACGGAGGGGGTGGTGCGCATACCCTCGGCGTTGGCGATGACTGTAGCTTCAGCTCCTTCCATTACTGAAACGCAAGAGTTGGTTGTACCCAGGTCTATTCCTATAATTTTAGCCATAAAAATTGTTTAAATTA
>CAZGSD010000003.1:2070-55486 GCA_964528305.1 uncultured Candidatus Peribacteria bacterium
TTTTCCAGCTCTCTAATGATATGATCTTGAGGGCCGTTTTCGGTGGCTATTGCTTCATGCAAATTGGGATCAAAAGTGAGATCGGTGGTGTTGATGGTTTCTAGACCACGGGATTTAAGGATTTCCTCCATATTACTCCCTATGGCAATAATGCCATTGGCCCATTCGCGGGCAGCCGGATCAGTGGGGAGGTGGCTATTGGCGCGCTGGATATTATCGAGTATTGGTAGTAGATCTGTGATTAGGGCGCTATTGGCAAAGGTTACGAAGCGGGCTTTTTCTTCTTCAGTACGTTTTTTGAAATTTTGAAGATCGGCTAGTGCTTGTTGGCTGATCTGGGTTAATTCGGCCAATTTATTTTTGGAGTTTTCTAATTCTATTTGTAATTGATTGAGATCAATACCAGGATCTTGTGGAGGGGGATTGCCATTGGTTGGCGAAGTGGTGGTTTCGTCTGTCATATTTATGAAAATATTAAATTAGATTTTTAACCTGTTCTAGAACTGCTCGATTGAAAGCGTAGTCGGTGCGGGTTGGGGTGAGCAGGCCGATGATGCTGTTGTGGCCCATGGATTTGA
Source organism: uncultured Candidatus Peribacteria bacterium (assembly GCA_964528305.1). Classification (GTDB taxonomy): domain Bacteria; phylum Patescibacteriota; class Gracilibacteria; order UBA1369; family UBA1369; genus CAZGSD01. The sequence continues at coordinate 2,649 of CAZGSD010000003.1, forward strand.
TGCGGGTGACCATCAGGGTGCAGCTTTGTATTTCGGGTAAAAGATTTTCTTTTCCGATAAAAAATTTGATGGATTCGTCAATATCCAGTTTTTTGAGAATAGTTAGAAAGCGGTCATTTTGTTCGAAAACCTCAATAACCTGGCTGGCGCGGTTAGAGTCGGCGATAAATTCTGGTTGGCGGATAATGTTGGAAAGGCCGATGTAAAAGGTGCGGGGATTGTCCGGGATGGTGGCAAAGCTGGCTACTTGTGTGACATGAGCGAGTAAGGCTACTAGATCATGGATTTTTTGTTTGGCGGCATGCAGTGACATTTCCTGCTGGGCTTTTTCTACGGCCAGCTTAGCTTCTTGTTGAGCAACTTTGTAATCCTGTAGTTCTTCTACATATAATCGATAGCCCAAATCTGTCGGCACGCGGCCGGAGGAGGTGTGGGGTTGGTAAATGAGGCCTTCTTTCTCCAGTGAGGCCATGTCATTGCGAATGGTGGCCGGGCTGACCTGAAATTTGTAGCTGACCAAAATAGTATTAGAGCCCACTGGTTCGGCGGTTTCCACGAAATGTTGTACTATGGCCCGTAGCACTTCCAAACGACGGTCGATTTTCATAGCGGCTTTAAGTATATGGTTTAGCAGTGACTATTATATAGTGCTAATGTGGTGCGGTCAATTTTTGATCTTTTTCGCTAGCAGCTCACAGATTTCGTGGGTGCGGGTGGAGTAGCCCCATTCATTGTCGTACCAGGACATGATTTTGACCATTTTTTTGTTCATGACCAGGGTGGAGAGGCTGTCGATGATGGAGGAGCGGGGGTCTTTTTTGAAATCCACTGAGACTAAAGGTTCATCGCAATAGCCTAGTATGCCCTGGAGTTTGCCTTGGGCGGCTTTTTTGAGAATGGCATTAACTTTTTCTGGAGTGGTGGGTTTTTTGCTCATGAAGGTGAAATCCAGCAGAGATACGGTGGGGACTGGTACGCGAATGGAATGGCCATTTAATTTTCCTTTGAGTGCTGGGATGACTTCGCCGACCGTTTGCGCCGCGCCGGTTGTGGTGGGTATGATGGACTGGCAGGCGGCTCGGGCGCGGCGCAGGTCTTTGTGATCCAAATCCTGCAGCCTTTGATCATTGGTGATGGAATGAATGGTGGTCATGAGGCCGTATTCTATACCTAGGCTTTGATGCAGTATTTGGGCTATGGGGGCCATGGCATTGGTGGTGCAGGAGGCGTTGGAGATAATATGATGTTTAGCTGGATTGTATTTTTTTTCATTAACACCCATGAGCAGTGTGATGTCGGGGTTTTTGCCTGGAGCTGAAATTAGGACTTTTTTAGCTCCGGCCTGTAGATGTAATGAGGCGTTGTCGCGATCAGTGAAAGCTCCGGTACATTCGATGACAATATCTATGCCCAGTTTTTTCCAGGGTAAGTCTGAAGGAGCGCGTACTTGTAAATATTGGATTTTTTGTTTGTTGACTTTGATGTGATGTTGATCTGGGCAACTGATGTCATCTGTTATAGTGCCGAAATTGGAATCGTATTTGAGTAAATGGGCGGCTGTTTTGTTGTCGCCTAAGTTGTTAATAGCGACAATATCCAATGGAGATCCTTTTTCCAGGTTGATGCGAAAAATTTGGCGTCCTATTCGGCCAAAGCCATTGATGGCTATTTTGGGGCGACGGGCTGATTTTAATTTAATCATGATTATTTTAGTGTTTGATTTTTTATTGGTATGCGGTGGTATTTTATCACAAATATAATGTGTATATATAATTTATTGAGTAGGCCTCAGGTTGTGATGAGAATTGCTGGCGGGATAGTATAAAAAAATTAGGCAATAGCAGGGGTGGTAGGCAAGGGTAATTTTTTGTGTGGAAAATGTTATTGTGGTGCGGTTTTTGTGGAGATTGGATGTGAATTAGTGCAAAAGTTTTGCGCTAGATTGTTCAAATTCTTTGACAAGACGTTTATGGCGCTATAACTTGGGCAGTGTAAGGGTCGTGCAAAAAAGTTGATCGATCCCGTGCAGAAGATTTGTACAAAGTTTGTTTATCTAATTGAAAAACAAAGTTAAAAATTCAGAGTTAAATCATCTACCAGTGCTATGTGCTGAGGTAGTTAATGGACTACATTTGCAGGATGGGCAGGTTGTGGTCGATGGTACCTTGGGTTTAGGTGGATATACGGAGGCGGTTTTAAATACAGGAAAAATTGTGAAAGTTGTGGCTTTTGATTTGGATTTGGCAAATTTGAATATGGCTAAGGAGCGTTTGAGTGGTTTTGCTGATCAGGTCACTTTTGTGCATGATAATTTTGCTAATGTGAAGGCTGTGCTAGCAGAGCATGGTTTATCCAAAGTGGATGCCATTATGTTGGATCTTGGATTGTCTTCTCCTCAGGTGGATGAGCCAGAACGAGGATTTTCTTTTGCTAAGGAGGGGCCTTTGGATATGCGTTTTAATAAGAGTCAGAAATTGACAGCGGCTACAGTTGTAAATACTTATGATGCTGAGAGGTTAGCAGATATATTTTATCGTTATGCTGATGAGAAAAAAGCTCGTCAAATAGCTAGAGCTATAGTTCTTAGACGTTCGACTCAACTGTTTGAAAGTACATTGGATTTGGCTCAGGTAGTGGTTCGAGCGATACCTTTTAAAGGAAAAACCAGGATACATCCTGCTACCAAGGTTTTTCAGGCTTTACGTATGGAGGTGAATAGTGAGTTGGCCAATTTACAGCAAGTGCTGGTCGATTCTCTAGATGTATTGGCCAAAGATGGTCGTTTGGCTGTCGTTTCCTATCACTCTTTGGAGGATGGTATGGTGAAAAACTTTTTTCGTGAAATGTCTAAGTCCTATGTGAATTTGCCTGACCAGTTAACTACGACTTATTTGGAGCCGAGACTGAAGATTTTAACCAAAAAACCTATTGTTCCAGGTATGACTGAAGTTCATGCCAACCCCCGTGCTCGTAGCGCCAAGCTGCGTATAGCGCAAAAAATTTAACTTTAAAAACAAAAAATAAAAATGGCTCAAATACAAGTAAATTATAGTCCTTATAGAAATAATTTCCGACGGGAGAGGGCGGGTCAAGTAGCTGATCAGGCTACTCTCCAGGCTGAAATAGTGAAGTTGGAAGTTAGCCCGTTGATGGTTATGGTTTTGCTTTTTATTACCATGTTGTTTTTGGGGGCGCTTTACCTGATGAATTTTAATAAAAATGCTACGAAAGGTTATATTTTAAAAAGAATGGAAGTGTCACGACAGGAATTGAAGGAGCAGAGTGATATTCGAACTTTGAATTTAGCTAAAGCGAAGGCTGTTACTCAAATGATTGAGAGTGGGGCGATGGATCATATGCGTAAGCCAGGAAAAGTTGATTATGTCTTTGGGGAGAGTGTGATTGCGAAAGCCGATTGATACTTTTTTTGACAGAGGCGCAATTTGAACTTTGGATGTCCTGTAGTACACTCGTTTTTACAAGTGTCTAGAGGCCTATGCTTAGCGTAAACAGTCAGTCTGGTCAGAATAGCTCTTATTCCAAGGAAAAAGTGGAGGCTTTGGTGATGCGTTTTCAAGCTGGTGAGAAGGAGGCTTTTGTGGAAATATATGATATATTTGTAGATAGAGTTCATAAGTATTTTTATTATAAGACTTCTTCTTCATTGGAAGATGCTTTTGATTTGACTGAAAATCTTTTTTTAAAAGTTTGGGAAAATATAGCTTCGTATAAACCGCGTGAGGGAAGTTCTTTTGCGGCCTGGGTTTTTCGTATAGCCCATAATTTGTTAATTGATCATTATAGATTGAGTCAGGTGGTGGATGAGCTGGATACGCAGCACGCTGATTTACGTCGAGAAGCCAGTCCCGTTTTTTGGGCGGAGCAAAGTTTGAGTCGTTTTAACTTGCGTAGTGCTTTGGGAAGATTGAAAAGTAATTATCGTGAAGTGATTACTTTGTTTTATATTAATGAATTGGATAATGCTGAAGTGGCTGAAATTATGAAAAAATCTGAGGGGTCGTTGCGGGTGTTGAAATTTCGTGCTTTGCGTGAATTGAAAAAAGTTTTAGCAGAAATGGGGATTCGTTATTAGGAAGTTTTTAAAAGTTGTGTGTTATTTGCTCCTAAAATGTAACAAAGACTTTAACTTCTCGTTGTAATAGAAGACATATGTGGAAAATATTTGCACAAAATCAGGGTAATGATGAGCAGCAGTTTGATGATTTGCTGGCAGGATTGCGTGAGGTCGGTAACGAAAATTTGCTGTCTAATGAGCGAAAGAGTTTAATGAAAATGGATTTTTTTGAGGCCCGGGGGATATTGGATAGGGACAATTCTGTGGAGCGGCCGGTTGAGGTTACTGCGATGTTGCGTGCTGTGAAGGCTGTGTCGGCCGGTCGCTTGCTGAGTGGTTATCAGAAAAAAATGCTTTTGGCCAATGTGATGGCTAGGATAGGAAGAGTTAAATGGTCATGGCAGTCTGGTTTTTGGCTATTTCGTAATTGGCGGTCCAGTTTGGCCTCGTTGCTGGTATTTGTAATGGTTTTAACGTCTTTGATGGTTATTCCGATGGATGTGCGAGTGACTAGGGCTTCTAAGTGGACTTTTTTGGAAAAGGTTGATGGAGAGGTTTTTGTGAATAGAAATGATAAAACTATTCCTGTTTACGCTGATTTTGCTCTGCAGGAGGGGGATATGATTTTTACCAGTGATGAGGGGTTTGTTACGATAAGGTATTTGGATGATAGTGTTACTCGTTTGGGGGAAAACACTACTGTGACTATCAATCGTCTCTATGTTCGTCCTGATAATGCTGTTCAAACAGAGGTTAGGGTGCAGCTTTTGGGAGGATATTTATGGGCTTCGGTTTATAATTTGGTAAATAATCAGTCTCGCTTTACCGTAGAAACTTCTAATGTTCGCGCTAATGTCAGTGATAAGGCGGCTTTTGCGGTTAGTACTGACAAAGGAAAAACCACTTTGAGTGTATTTGAAAATACTGTTGATGTTTCTAATAAACAAAGTGCTAGTGATACACAGTCCGTGGTGGCTGGTTTCCAGGCTGAAGTAACAGAAGTCTCTTCACAGGAAGTTCATCTACCCATGGTGGTTCAAAAAAATCAGGGACGGGGGAGCGGTTGGGTGGTAGCGAATTTGGATTTGGATCAGAAACATCAGGAAAAGCTTTTACAAGAAAATCTTCAATTTGCTTCTGATGCGGTAGCATCTCATGATGGGACATTTGGTTTGTTGGCGGATATTAGGGATACTACCAAACTGGTTTTGATCAATGCTAAAATAGAATCTGCTAGACAGCGTTTTATGGATGCGCATTTAGGGATTATTCGTGCTCAGGAATTGTTGAATAAGGCTAATGAAGAAAATCAATTGAGGCGTCAGGTGGTGCCGTTGGTTTTGCAATATAAGACTGCTGTTCGTGAAATAATGAATGATTTTGTAATGATGCGGGATGAAAATATGGAGCAGGCTGATAAATTACTGGGTTGGATGCGAGAGGAAATTGATTTGCAGCGCAAAGCTCTCAGTTTGGTGATGCCTGGTGATAAATTGTATGTGGTGAAAGATGCTGTTAATGAGAGTGGTTATTTTTTAGCTTTGAATTCAGCTAATAAAGCATCTTATCTTTTGGATAGGGCTAGAAATCGTTTGTTGGAAACTCAAACCTTGATAGTCAAAGATGATTTAAAAGCAGCTGAAGCGGTATTTAGAAAATATTTAGCGGAATTGGATGTGTTGATAGAACAAGTTGATGATTCGCAGGTACGGGCTATGGAAAATGGGTTGTTTGCTTTGTTTGATGAACAAATTCGTCAGCTAAAGGTTTTGGCAGCCATGGAGTCTGAATTGATTGGTAAAAAAGATCAAAATTTATTAGCTATGGTTGTGAAGGTGCGTAATGATAGTTTGGAAAAACTAGTGAATATTTTCTATATTTATAAGCAAAAGAAGCTTCCTTTTGGAATGGTTTTGTCTTTGCGTAATTTGATTGAGGAATATGTTCCTTATTCACGTACCAAAATTCTTTGGCAGGCGCGTTTAGATGAGGTTTTGGATATATCGCCTAATACGGAAGTATTGGAGCAAGATGTTTCGTCTGATGGAGTTGCTCTTTCTGCTAAGAGAATTGATGAAGCGGAATTAAAAGTGAAGGCAGTGAATTGTTTGAGTGACTGTGGAGATATTACCAAGCGCTAATCATTAAGCCTAGGATTGTACAGAACCCTCCTATCATCCAGAAGCGCATGACTACGCTGGCTTCGCTCCAGCCCAATTTTTCAAAATGGTGATGTAGTGGGGCGATTAGGAAAATTTTTCTGTGAAAGACTTTTTTGGAAAAGATTTGCATTATTACTGAAATAGTTTCGATAACAAAAATGAATCCTAAAATTGGCAGTATGAACACTGAATCAGTCATCATAGCGATAACTCCTAATGTAGCTCCGAGTGAAATAGCTCCGGTATCGCCCATGTAAAATTTGGCTGGTATAATGTTGAACCAGAGAAAGCCTAGGATTGATCCGGCGATTACCATGCAGAAGGCGGATAAAATTAATAATCCTTTTAGATAAGCAATGATGGCAAAAGCGAAGAAGCACATTGTTAGTAAGCCTCCGGCTAATCCATCGAGACCGTCGGTGATGTTGACGGCGTTGGCCGTGGCGGTGATGATGAAAACGAAGAGGGGTATATACCAGATACCCAAATGGGTATTGCCGATAAATGGTATGTGTATGCTCTGATAATCCAGTCGATAATAAAACCATAGTCCGCCTAAAATGGCGAAAAGGGTAAGTAATAGGAATTTTGGTTTGATATCAATACCTTTGCTTTTGCCCCGGCCTTTGAGATTCATGTAATCGTCTAGTGCGCCGAGCAGAGCGCAGGTGACTAGAGTGAAGATAGGTAATAGAGTTTCTTGGCGACTGAATAAAGAATTGTCGGTTAAGTTAAAATGGGAAGAGAAACTGGATAGTAGTATGATCAGCAGAGTTGTTCCCCAGATTAGAATGCCACCCATAGTGGGGGTTCCTTGTTTCTTAGCGTGAAGGGCTTTGAAAATAACGGCTTCTTCTCCTGTGGAAGCTTTGTCGCGTAATTGTTTGCCTATTTTGTATTTATGGAGGAGTTTGATTAGATGTGGGCCGAGCAATAGGGATATTAGAAAAGCTAAGATCAGAGAACTGAAAATTAGTGTGAGATAGCGGAAATTTTGTGTGATGAAGGTGATTGATGGGTTCATGAGAATTGGTTATAACCATTGATAATTATTGAAAATCCACTGGGAAAGTATTTTGCTTTCAGTGAATCGGTTTGGACTGTTTAAAATAACGTTGAGAATTTTTTGGCCCGTTGGTGACTCTACTATGCTAATCAAACATTGGCCTGCTAATTCGGTAGTGCCGGTTTTGAGGCCCCAAACTTTGAGGTAACTGGAGAGGAGGTCATTGGTGGTGTTTAATTCGTGTTTTTGGGCTCCATCTACTGAAGTTGCTGTTCCCGTGGTGAGTTGAGCGTACTCTCGTATTAGAGAATTTTTATAGATGGCTCTAGCTAGTATGGCTAAATCTTCTGCAGTGGAATATTGTCCTGGTGCGTCGAAGCCCGTGGGATTAATAAAGTTGCTGTTGCCCATTCCTAGTTGGGCAGCTTTGGCATTCATTTTGGTGGCGAACTCTTCTAAAGTATTGCTGTCGTGATAGGCCAAGGCTAGGGCGGCGTCATTGGCGGATTTGATGAGTATGGCTTTGATTAACTCTCGAACAGAAATTTTTTCATTGGCGAGTAAATAGATTTTGGCTGGTTCTACGGTGATTGCTCTTTTATCAACAGTTACTAATTCATCGGGGCTGTATTGATCTAATATGACCAGAACGGTCATAAGTTTGGTTAGACTGGCTATGGGTAAAGGGGTGGTGCTTTGTCGTGCCCATAATGTTTTGCCGGTTTCCAAGTCGACGCTTAAAGCAGAGGAAGCCTGAAGAATGGGGCCCATGGATAAACTGGTTTTGACAGGATAGGCGGCAATATTTTCTAGTATTGGTGGGGCTGGCGGCATGCGGAAAGCTTCAACCATTAAGGATATTTGTGGCAGGGTGATGAGACTGATTAGTGATAGCAGCATGAGTTTTTTGGGGGGATTACGGGGCGTCTGCAGGAATGAGCGGTTTTTCTGCAGTGTCTGTTTCAGAGGATTTTTCTGTTTCTTCGGGGGTGGCTAGGTACAATAGATTGTCAAAACTGTCTGGCGTGGTGAGGGATTTGTAGTCTTGGCCAAATTCTATAACAATCTTGCTATTTATTCTCTTTTCGCCGATTAAGTATTCTTCCGGGATGCCTTCTATAATTGGGGCATTGATAATTTTTTTGATGATTTGTAGTGATGTTTCTGGTATTTGTTTTTGGCCATTTTCATCAACTATAGGGTCGTAGTATATGCTGGTACGTTTTAGATCGCGGTCTCTGGCATTACTGTAATAAACAACATTGAGACATTCACGGCTTAGGCGGTTGAGGTAGGTATAAGCTAGTCCAGAGACTTTGGTTCCATTTAGTACTTGGATTTCCGGATTTAATTTTAAATCATTATAGAAATAGTGTTGGCTGAATTGTTGTATTTCATCGAAATTATTTCCAGCAGGTAGAAGTACTGAGGCACCAGCAAAAAATTCCCTGCTAGGTGTATAGAGAAAACCTCCGCAGCTGGTGAAATCGTCTGAAATAACGCGAGAATCTATTTGATCACGATTGATGTTTTTGGAGATTTTGGCTAATTCCAGGATTTCCGCTATAGAGAGATTGGTGTCGATGCTGTCTGCTACAGAGTTGTAGAGATTTTGAATTTTACCGGGATCGCTTAAAAGTTTGATATTGAGGGCTTGCTCTTTGATGGCGGCTAATAGGTTTTGTTGTCTTTTGGCGCGGTCAAAGTCACTGGTCGTTTTGCGGCTGCGGGCGTATTTCAAAGCAGTGCGGCCGTCTAGTTTTTGGGGGCCTGCTTCCAAAACAAAAGTTTCAAAATAGATGGTTTCATCTTTGGGAAAATGTGGATCATAAATGCGTTGTTCAACATTGACAGTAACTCCACCTAAAGCGTCGATGATTTTTACGAAACCATTGAAATCAACTTTTACGGTATAGTGGATGGGAATGCCGGTGATATCGGTTATTTCTTGTCCCAGTTTAGTCATTGCTTGGGAGGAGCTTTTGTATTTATGCAGGAAACTATCATAGATTTTGTTGATGCGTTCTCCGCCGGTTGCTGTATTGTCGATATAGAGATCCCGTGGAAGGGATAGCATTTTGACAGTGTGTTGTTTTTGGTTGAGACTAGCTACTATGATGGTGTCAGTGAGATTGGATCCATCATGTTCGGAGCCGCCAATGCCTAGTAGTAGAAAATTGGTTTGTCCATGGGTGTCTCTTTTAAGGTCTTTGCCAAAAGAAAATACTATTGAGCTGATGTCCAGACTTCTGGCTAGGCCAAAGACGGTTGCTATCAATATAAAAATAACAATTAAACCACTGGCTAGACCAGCGAGATGAATGTGTGATGATGGTGCGTGGCTGGTGATGTTGTGTTTGGGAGGTCGTGGTTCTGTTGTGGGAGGAAGAGTTTTTAGCGCTCGTAACTGATTTTTAATTTTACGTTTTTTGAAATTCATACTAGCTAAGTTAACCCTCTAGGCTTGCGGAATTCAATAACTCCAGTGGGTGTCGTAGATTTTATTTTGGTAAGGGTATTTTACTCAAACTCTAGGTTTGACGCCAGAAGTTTTTCTGGTTAGTATCCGGGGGTAATTATGTAGATTTTTTAAACAAATAAAACATGCGTAAATTTCCCAAGATTTTGGTGGCGTCCGGACTGTTGACGTTGTCAATTGTCGTGACTGGATGTCAAAATGCTGCTCCTGGTCAACAAGGCGGTTCTCCTGAAGTTGCTTTACAACAGGGTATTTCCAAGCTGGCTGACGTAACTTCATATACTTATGCCGCTAAAGTGAAGGCTGATTTGACTGGTCCTGCTGGTGAAGCTCCGCAAAAGATAGCTTTTAATTTAAATTTGGATGGAAATGTGGAAGTAAAAGATTCTACTGATCCGCGTTTTAATTTAAAAATGTCAGGTAATATGCTGGCGGATAGTGATGGTGGTAGCGCTGATCTGGAGTTTCGTTTGAACAAAGAAGCTATGTTCGTGAATTTGTTGAAACTGGAAGGACAGGGCTCTGTGACTATTCCCGCGGAAATGAAGGCCCAGTTGATTGGTAAATGGTGGACTTTGCCAATTCCTCCAGAAGCGTTGCAAGAAATGGCTAAGTCTTTACCACAAGGAGGGCAGGCTAATTTGACTGAAGAACAGAAAAAGGTGAAGGCTTTGGTGGAACAGACCAAGTTTTTCAAAAATGTAGAATTCAAGGGAACAGAAAATGTAGGTGGTGAAATGAGCAATCATTATACTGCTATGTTTGATAAAGATGCTTTTATGGGGTTTGTGGTTAAGATGGCTGAATTGCAAAATCAGCCAATGTCTGAAGCCGATCAGTCTCAAATGAAAGCAGGTATGGCTAATATGGATTTCAATGGCCATGTTTATGTTGGTCAAAATTCAGGAGTGCTTAATAAAGTAAAAGGAGATTTGACTTTCAAAGATGCTTCCAATGCCAACTCACCAAGTGGAACTGTGGCTATGGAGTTGATGTTGTCTGATTTGAATAAGCCAGTTACTGTAGAAGTTCCAGCTGGTGCACAACCGGTGCCGTTGGAGGCGTTAGGAGGTTTTGGCTTGTAAATCAGGAAGCTCAGTAAATTGTATTTTACGTTGTCAACTGCACTAAAATATTCCTCACGTATATTTTATACGCTGCGGAATATTTTAGTTTGTTTCCTAGTAAAATAGCAATTTACTGAGCTTCCTGACGGTTTTTGAGCCGTGTTGTAACACTGTCTATGCAGGTTTTTTTGCCGCCTTGTACAAAACAATTTCCGAAACTTCCGGCGTTTTAACTTGTTTCAGCGAAATTTCAGTCTGGGTTAAGGTGGTGTTGCTAAGTTGGGATTGTGAGGAGGGATATTATTATCAATAGTGGGATTGTTGCTTATTTAAATGGCATAAGCGCCATGTCTGGGGGGTTTGGTATGAGTTTGCCAGCTGTTTTGATGCCAATGGGGTTGGTGTGGATGGTTTGGTGGTGGTGGCCGTTGTTGTGGCGTTATCGAATGACCTGGTTGTTGTTACTGATGTGTTTTTTCTTTGGAGTGCTGCGTATGGTGATGATAGTAGAGCAGCGGGATTGGCGCGGTGATGTGGGTATAGATGATGTGATGGTGGAGGGCGTGGTGCGTGCTTTGCCGCAGGTTAAGCAAGGGCGGGTGGAGGTGGTGTTGGAGGAGGTGCGTTTTAATGGCGCTGTACAGGGTGAGGGATTAGTGATGGTGAAATTGCCAATGATGACTTTGGTTCAGCCTGGTAGTTTGATTAAAATGAAAGCGGATCTGGTTGGAAGTAATGATGCTAAGTGGGTGGAAAGTTATAAACAATATTTATGGAGGCAAAAAATTCGTTGGGTATCCGATAAACCATCTCAAGTGGTGGTTGTGGCTGATGTGGAAAGGAATTTGGTAAATTGGTTCTGGTTGATATTATGGCAGATGCGTCAATGGTTGATGTGGGTGGTGGAGAGTACTTTGCGTGAACCGGCAGCTTCATTGGTGATGGGTGTTTTAATTGGGGAGAGAGGTAGTTTGCCAGCAGCTTTGGCAGCTAATTTCCAAACTACTGGGCTAACGCATTTATTGGCTATTTCTGGTTTCAATATTACTTTGATTATCAATTTGATGCTGTGCTTGGTGAGGAAAAATTCCAAAATAATACGCTGGGGGTTTTGTTTGCTAGTAATTACAGGGTTTGTTTGTTTGACTGGGGCTTCGGCCAGTGTGCTTCGGGCTGCTGTGATGGGGATGTTGGCTTTGTCGGTGATGACGTGGGGGCGGCGGGCGCAGGTATTGAAAATACTATTAATGAGTGTGGTTTTGATAGTCACTCTTGATCCGATGATTTTAAATTTTGATTTGTCTTTTCAGTTGTCGGTTTTGGCTACTTTGAGTTTGGTTTGGTTTGCTGATAGTGGTAAGTGGCAGAATTGGCAGTTGAGTTGGCAGCAGTGGGTGTGGGATGCTTTGTGGTTGACTATAGCGGCGCAGGTATTGACTTTGCCGCTAATATTTTTTCATTTTGGAAAAATATCAATAATTGCTCCATTGGCAAATTTACTGATTGGGCCTTTGATACCTGTTTTAATGTTATTGGGGTTTGTTTTGATTTTGATGCAGAGTTTCTTGCCTTGGGGAGGGATATTGCTGGCTGGTATGATAGAGATGCTCGTTTGGCTGATGCGGTTTTTGATCGATAATTTGGCTGGATGGCCGGGGGCGCAGATTGAGGTGCCTGCGGGAGATTGGTGGTGGGTGATTTTTTACTATTTGTTGCTGATTATATTTTCTCGTAAACGTAAACTGGTGCCAGGTTAAGTTTTGGGTTGCGATCTTCTTTGTGTATTAATTTCCAATTAGGAATTTCAAAGGCATAGGAATAAATTTTGGTGCCTGGGCGGATTTTTTTGTCTAGTGAGGGTTGAATGTGGCGTAATGTTTCTGGCAGCAAATAGCAAAATATTATCTCGGCATCGTTTAAATTTTTGTTTTTAAAATTGCCAAATTTGATGTCAGCCTTGGATTTCCAGAGGAATTTACGAAGGAGAGCCCAGAGATAGACTGTGGGTGATAGCTCAATACCGGTGGCTTTGGCCCCATACTCATTGGCTGCCAGATAAACAAATCGCCCATCTCCACAGCCAAGATCATAAACATGTTGGCCCTTTTTAATTTTAGCCAAGGCTACCATTTGTCGTACTCTTTCCATTGGAGTTGGTACAAATGGGGCTCCGTAAATGGTGGTCATAATGGTTGGCACACTTATTAAAATAAGTAGGCTTAATGACCAGATATTATTGAAGTGTATACTGAGTACATATATTAATGGAATGATTAATAATAATGCGGCAATAGCAGTGATCATATCCAGGATGCTTTGCCATTTTATGTTTTTGGGAGATGGTGTGCTCATGTGCTGATGGGTGGTAGGGTTATTTCTTCGGTTTTGCGTACTTGAAACAGTGGGGGTTGTATTTCACGGTGGCGGCGTTTGTGATGGGTGCCTAGATTGAGTAGGAAGTTTGCGTCAGTATTTTCCATTTCTGTTGCTGCTGATTTTTGAAAATGTTCAAATTGACAGAGCCTGATTCTTCCTAATCCATGTTGAATAGCTTGGATGAAACTGTTTTTAATTTCGTCGCCCCCCTCGATAGTATTCCCTAGGTAGATTTTTTTATCTACAGGTTGTTTTAGTAGTTGTTCCAAGTGATGTTGTAACTCTAAATGGAAGGAAGTTGAGATTTCTGTGGCTGTTAAAAAGAGATTTTTGATGTTACTCGGTAAATTAGCCAAATGTTGCAGGGAATTTTGTTGTTGAATATCATGTAGATGTTCCGGCTGGTGGTATTCGTATTGTTGTAGAAGTTTTTGGAGCTTGGGGTGAATTTGGTAACTTTCGCGGCCTTCTAGGCTGGTTTTGATGGTAATGAGTTGATCGATAGTTTCTAATCCTCGTGAAGACTGGAAGGTGCTAAGTAATGGTGACTGTAAGTTAACGGTGAGATGGTGGATTGTATTTTCGGAGGATGTCTCGTGTGTTGATAGTAGTTGTTTGGCTGTTTCTAGATTAGCTATTGAATTGTAGGCAATATTTTGTCCAATCAAAAAATCGTGCCAGCCGGTTATTTGTATGGCTGTTTTGATTGGTAATTGTTGGTGGCTGGCTAGATGGGATTTTTGTATTTGTAGATAGTTTTGAATTTCCTGTAAATCCTGGGGGAGTGTTTGTTCCAGATTGGATGCATCCTGATAGGCAGCCAAGTTGATTACTCCGCTGATTTCTAGCCAGCTATGGTTAATCTGTGGTTCGATAATTAAGCCTAGCGCTGGATTCTCCATGATAGTGGAGACCAGTAGATCAAAAGTGTTTTTGGCGCTGAGGAGGTTAACGGTTTGGCCGTTTTCGGGATTGATTAGGTCATAGTCTTCATCTTGATTGAGTGCCTCGATAAAGCTGGGGCTTAATTCGATGGAAAACTCCAGATAGCGTGATGAGCTGTTTTTGGGGAAATTTTTGATGAAAATTAGGTATTCTAAAATGTCCGGGTGATGAATGTTGAGTATGAAATTTTGTGGTGGGGTGAATTCTGTGCTGAGATTTTGTCTAAGTATTTCGAAAGTAGATGTGTAGATTTTTATAAATGATACTGGTCCAGAGGAAAATCCTTGTGTGGATTTGATTGTGGACATTTTTGGGCGAATAGCGGAAAAATTGATGGAGGAAGAGATGGTGTTTTGGAAATTAACCGCGACGCTTTTGAGATGATCGAAAATATCGTTTAAATCGTCCTGTAGAGCGAGATGCGTGTGGCTGAAGGCGTGAGAGCTCCTGAGGGTGTTTTGATGCGGTAAAAAACGGCCTTGTTGTATTAATTCAATAATATTGGCGGAATTGGTCGTGTTAATACCTTGAAGAGTTCCTAAATCAGTTATGAGTTGATGTATATCTGGGGAGGAGTGTGTGGCGGGTAGATACAATTTTTTTAGTCTTTCTTGATTTTGTGATGTGAAATATAGATCGGAAGTTTTTTGTGCTGGCAGAATCACTCCTGTTGTTTCAAGATGTTTAGCTAATTTGGTATGTCCTGTTTCTCTGGTTAAGCTGATGATTAATTCATTTAGTTGTTTGTCGCTGATGTATTTTTGTTCTCCCATTAGCAAAATACTGAGAAACTGGTTTAGTTTTTCCAGGATGTGTTCTGGTTGAAAATCTTTTTCATCTGCTTTGGTGGCGTGGGATTTCAAAATTTCTCCCAATGATTCCAGGGTGAGTTGAATTTCCTGATTGTCGATGGTGAGTAGTGTGAATGTCATAAATTTATTGCTTAACTGTCCAGAATGTTTCTGTGGCGATATTGCCTGGGAAGCTGAATCCTGAGGCTTTGCGATGGCCACCTCCTCCAAATTGTCCGGCCAGATCGGATAGGTTTATATGATCATGATTCGTGCGAAGCGAGCCTTTGATAGTATTTTGTTTATCCTGATGTATCATAACAGTGAAGTCACTGTTTTCAGCAGTATTTAAATATCCTATGAGTCCGCTCAAATCCTCGGTGACGGTTTGGAATTTATCAAGCTGGTCCGGGGTGACAACTGTTACCGTGGTATTATTTGGCGAAAGTCGGGTGTTTTCTAAAATATGCCCCCATAAATGGTATTTATGTAGATGAAAATTTTGGTAGAGGCTGCGGAAAACGCTATTTATGCTGGCTCCGTGGGCTGTTAGATCGCTAGCCATGTCTAAAACTTGCGGAGTGACATTGGAATGCATAAAGCTGCCGGTATCATAATAGAGTCCAAAAAGCAGGCAGGTGGCGATGTGTGGAGTGATTGGCTGCCCCCAATGTTTCAATAAATTGTAAATAATTTCGGCGGTGGAGGAAGCATTGGTGTATACCAAATTGATGTGGCCAAAGTTATTATTGGAAGCGTGATGATCTATATTGATGAAGGTTCCCTTGAATTCCGGGGCGTGTATGTCTGTGAATGCTACCTGAGATAGGCTGCCGCAATCTACGCTGATTAACAGATCATATTTATTAATATCCAGTAACTCTTGGAAAGGGGAGTTTGCGCAGATTGTTTTGCAGGTATCTGGTGGATTGTGGATGCATAAAGAGTCTACTGTTTTGCCCAGGCGGAAAAGTGTGTCTCTCAGAGCCAAATTACTACCGATGCTGTCTGGGTCAGGATTTCGATGGGAAATAATGCCGATATGTGTGGCATTGTTAAACGCGGTCCAGGCTAAATCAGCCTGTTCGGTGTTTAACTTGAATTGTGGAGTCGATGTGCTATGAGGCAAGGGTTAATTGTGAGAAAGTGGTGGTTCTGGGGTATATGGACGGGGCATTTCATTGGCTGGTGGATAGAGCTGATTTTGTTGATTGTCATATAAAAAGATAGCTCTAGTTGGGCAGGCCTCCGCGGCTAAATGTGTATTGGTGTCGTCGGTACTGGGGCCTACTATGATAGCTTTGCCCTCTTCATCCAGTTGAAAAACATTGCCGGCGATGGCTACGCATGGAGCTGCGCCTATGCAGAGATTGCGATCTACGTTGATAAGCATTCCGAATAAATTGATTATATAAAAAGTAACCTTTTTGGTCAGCGCCAATAAGATAGGTAATTTTATGGGGTAAGTAAACTATTTGAATTTGCTTTTTGTCTGAATAAGAAGCACGGCAAAAAATGGTAGAGATACGGGGAATCGAACCCCGGTTTACAGGATGAAAACCTGCCGTCCTAACCACTAGACGATATCTCCTTGGAGAGCCTTTGCATTATATTAAATCGCTTTTTTAAGTCAATCTTATTTCGTCATTACTTTATTTCTTAGAAATATCTATGTAGACGGGTTTTTCTGGTTTGATCATTTTTTTGACCAGGGCGGAGTTTTCTATACTGTGAAAAGATTGGGCTTGGATGAGTTGGCGGATTAATTCATTGCTTTTTTCAATTAGCAGGTCTTTTTCCAGCTGTTGTTGTTTGATGGAATAGCCTTTTTGTGTGCTTTGGCTGGAGTTGAGCAGATATACTATGCTGACCATGACTATGATGGCTAGTAGCGTGAAAATCAGCATGTAAATGCTTTTGCGCACCTGTTCGGAAAAAGGTGAGCGAGTGGGGATGGTTTTACCTCTTCTGTTGATAATATCGTTGTGCAGCATGAGAGGATGGGGCTTTATTTAAGTATTTCTACTTCTGTATGAATTACACCGCTGGATAACGAGGCGATTTTGGCAAAGGCTGTGGTGCTGAGATCGATAATAGTGCCGTTGACATAGGGGCCACGGTCATTGATACGGACGTCCACACTTTTGCCATTAGCTAAATTAGTTACACGGACAATGGTGTTGAAAGGCAGGGTTTTGTGGGCGGCTGTATCCAAGTCTCCTGCGAAAACTTCGCCGGAGGCTGTACTTTTTCCTTCGAAGCGGCCGCCATAAAAAGTGGCACGGCCAAATTCCGATTTGTTTTGGAAAGCGCGCAGTGTGCGATAAATGAGCATGGAAAAGTCGCCACGGTTGAGTTGTTGATCTGGTATCAGTTTGCCCTGGCGATCTTCGACTATAATGCTGGTTTGATTGGCAATTTTGGCATAATTCCAAAACCAGTCACTCGGGGAGATGTCGTCAAAATTGTCATTATAACTACTGTCCAAAGGAATGCCACTTTGCAGTAAAGTCATTTTTAGGGCCTCCACTTTGTTGATCGTTTGTTCTGGCTTAAAAGTGTTGTCAGGATAGCCGTTGACGACTTGGTTTTTGAAGGCCTGACAGATATAGGTGAAATACCAGGATTGTGGGTCGAGATCTGGAAATGGGCAAGATGGGGAAGTTGGAGGTGTGGAAGTCGTGTTGCTAGTTGTGGATTCAGTGTTGGTTGGTGTAGTGACGCTGTCTGTGTTGGTTGCTGATTGGGGCGTAGTTGTTGATGCTGGAATTAATGGTTTTTCCACTGGGCTGAACATTTGGAATTTGATGGCACCTACTAGTATTTTGAGGGCTTCAGCTCTATTGATTAGTTGTTTAGGGCGGAAATTACCATCAGGATATCCTTGTATTAATTCAAGATTTTTAAGGTAAGTAATGCCTTGAAAATATTCGCTACCTATAGCGACATCAGGAAATGGAGCGACGGCTGGAGTTGGTTCAGTAACGGGTGGGGTGTCTGTGCTTTGAGCTATGGCTATTGAAGCCAGTGTGATTTGGCTGATGAAAATAAAGGTCCAAATGATGCCATGGCGCCAATTTAATTGGAAATGGGGCATTGGTGAAATTAAATAGTTATTTCTGGTTTGATGATGATGTAACGGAATTCTCCCTGGCCTTCGCTTTCGGTGTGAATATCTTTGAATTTTTCCTGGGCTAGGTGTAAGTGCACCAGTCGGCGGAAATATGGCGCCATGGCGGGCAGGCTTTGAGGTGAGGATAATTTGCGTACCATTTCCACTTTTCTTTCAGCTAGTTGAATAATGTTTTGTTCCTGGCGGCGGCGATAATTTTCGATGTCCAGGCTGATTTCTGGGCGATTGCTGGTTTGGCCGGCGGTTCTTTCCAGGTCATTCCAGATAGTGATTTTGAGTATGTGTTGCAGAGCCCCTATATTTTCTCCACGATGACCAATCATGAGATTGGGGTGCGATGTTTCAATATTGACGCGATAGCTGTTATCATCGTTTTTTTCGATGCGTATTTTGTTGATGCTTACTCCCATTTTGTTTAAGAGAGATTCCAAGGTTTGATGGATTTTATTTTCCATGGCGGAGAGCTTAAAGGTTAGATATTTAGGCTTTAATAATGGTAATAGGTGGTTTGGTGTCGCTATCGTCACTAGGCTTGGATTCAGCTGGTTGATCTGATTGGTCTATGATGGTGGATGGAGTGGGGTGTGCCTGTTTTCTTAATTCGTTGATTTTTTGATAGTGAGCTTTTTTGTCAGCTTTTTTACTGCCGTTTACCACTTTTACGCTAGTTTCGGCTTGTTGGAAGTGCCGATTGATAATGCTCTGTTGGATTATTCCATAAATTGTGGAAAATGCCCAGTACAGTCCAACTCCAGCTGGTGAGGAAGCCGTGAAAAAGGCGATCATCACGGGCATGATATACATCATGGTTTTGTTGGCGGCTTCCATTTCGTTGGCGCTGGCGTTTTTGGGGGTTTTCTTTTTCCCCATGCTGAGGCGTAGGGATATATATTGTAAAATACCTACGCTGATGGGAAGGATAAATATATCTACCTTGGTCAAATCCAATAATCCCAGGAAAATGTTTTGGACTTTATTTAGATCGAAGTTTTGAAGTGGGCCATAGAGTAGATATTTACTGCCTGGATCGATGCCGTTTTGAATAACATTGTATAATCCAATCAGAATGGGTAGTTGGATTAGTAATGGTAGGCAGCTGCCAAATGGACTAACTTTGTGTTCTTTGTATATGGCGAAAGTTTCTTGGGCGATTTTTTCTTTGTTGTCGCCGTGTTTATCTTTGAGGGCGCTGATTTTTGGTTGAATTGACTGTAATTTTTTTTGTGATTTGAGGACTTTATGGTTGGGGATGAGTAGAATGGTGCGTATTAGAATAGTCAATAAAATAATGCCCCAGCCTAGGGAGTTTCCTGGGCTGATTTGAATGAAAAAGGTGAGGGCGTTGTAGATTGGCTGGTGAATGAAAGTGGTATAAAACCAGCTCAAGAAAGATGGTGAAGTGATTTGGAATTGATTGGATTCCAGGGTTTGATCGCCAACAGTTAATTTTAGCCTATAATGGCCAATTGTGCCAAAGAGATCATGATTCCATGGTTTGAAGCTGTAGTTTAAGGATGCTCCGCTTTTAATTACTATGTCTTGTGTTTGCTCGCAGGAGGTGGCAGTGGTGCTGGTTTTGCTTGTCCATTGGCCATTTTCTAGGTATTCTGTTTGTATGGCTGGGGCTGGGCAGGGGTTTTTGATAGTAATATCAGCCGGAGTGTAATTTTCTATTTTGGCTATAACTTGATTGTTTTGACTGTACTTACTGTTACTTGTTTGAAATTGTAGGCCGGTTTTGGGAATGGCCGGGCTTGAGAAAAATGTTGAGAAAATGAATTGAACTCCCAGTAAAATAGCTAGAAACAATACAGCTTGGTCGAGTATTTTTTTAAATATTTTGTTGTCCATGAAGGTGATTTAGGGAAATTTGGTTATTGATTTCGGTGATGACGGCTGCCAGTATGGATTGTTTCTGTTGAAAACTCAATGTTGATAGAGGTGGTTTGATGGTAAATAGTATATCTAATCCCGGGGTGGTCTGCGTAGAGGATAGGCGTAAGATTTCATAAAGCTGCCGACGTAGGGTGTTGCGGCTTGTGGCTAATGCTAGTGTTTTTTTGCTAACCACTATGCCATAACGGTTGATGTTTTGCTTGTTTAAAACAAAACGTGCTGAAAGGTAGGTATTGTTAAACTTAAGACCTTTTTTCAGTATATAGGAGGCACGGTTTGTGGAAATCCGTTGATTTTGTTTGAGCATTGAGAAGTTTCAACGAGATGACGCGTCTGAAAAGAGGGGGCTCTCTATTTTTTGTCGCTAACAGTGAGTTGCAGACGGCCTTTATTGCGGCGCGCAGACAAGACTTTGCGTCCACCTTTGGTGGCCATGCGAGCTCGGAATCCGTGCATTTTCAGATGTTTGCGCTGTTGTAATTTAGAAATTGGCATTGCTGTACGTCTAATTGGGTGCCAGCTGAAGATAGCTGTAAGTTAATTTTGTGTCAATTTTATTTTTATGTTAGACTTTGCTGGCACTCTGCTCTTTATTCAAAGGGTAGTTTAAAAACACAATTAAAAGATATAAAAATGGGCAGTCAGCAATTTAAAACGCAATATGATTTTTTGTTTGTAGGAAGGGATGAGGGGAGTTTCGTAGAGAATTATGCCTATGATTTGGGCGAGGGAGGGGAAAGTTCAGGCAAGATATATATATGTCTGGAGATTTTACAGAATTCATTGGATACGGAAAAAATAGGTGAAATCATGTTTGACCGTATGCGTAAGGTGTTTTTTAGTGATGCTGACGTGGATGGTTATGAGCGTTTTGAGGAGGCAATAAAGGAGGTAAATCGCAGTTTGAATGAATATAGAGTGGAACGTGGTAATGATTGGTTGGGGAAACTCAATGTGATTATTATGGCTATCGTAGGTAATCAGCTCTATTTGACTCAATCTGGGGATGCTGAGGCTTATTTGGTGAGGAAAAAACTGACTAGCACTATTAGTGATGATTTAAGTGAAGCTGATAGTCGTGATGTGTTTACCAATATAGCGTCCGGGGATTTGGAGCATGGAGATTTGGTCTTGGTTAGTACTACGCGTTTATTGCGTTATGTTTCCAAAACTGATTTGTCCAGACATGTGGGAGGAAGTTTACAGAGTACTGTGCAGGGGATTAAAGATTTTTTACATGGAGAGGTTGTTGAGAGGGTTGGGTTGATTGTTATTCAGGGTAGTGTGGTGCAGGCTGGCGCGCCGGTGGAGCAGGTGGCGCATGTCAGAGAAGAGAGTTTTAGTGGAGCTGCTGGGGCTGGCGGAAGAGGGTTGGCCGGCGCGCCAGCCTGGTTGTCTGGACTTGCTTCCAAAGGACGACAGATGGCTGTTAAATACTGGCAAAAAGGCTCAGCTTATACTCGTGATTTGTTGCGTGAGGGTGGAGAGAAAAGAGAAAAAGTTTCCAATAATCCTTGGGATTTCACCAATTGGGGTAAGGATAAAATCATGATTGCTATTGTTGCTTTGGTGTTGGTTTTGACGGTAGGGGTTTGGTGGCTTCGGGCTAAATCTGATGAAAGTAGTAAAATTCAAATGCTGGCTGATGATTTGGTCCAGGTGCGAGAGCAGATTAATTCTGCTGTGACTACCGGGCAGTTTGATAAAGCGAGGGCCGGCGATATGCTGAATGCCGCTGAACAAAAAGCGATTACTGTTCTGAATAGTGGCTATCATAAGTCCAAGGCGCGTGATTTGTTGGATATGATATTGGAAACACGTGATCGGTTGGATGGTGTCATGCATCCAAAAATGGAGAAAATGGTGGATTTGTCCACTAAACGTGAGAATGTTAGTGCGCTTGGTTTGGTGAAACTAAAGGATAAATTGTATGCTTATGAGTACAATGCTTTGTATCCTATAATGCTGGATCAGGTTGGAGATCCTTTGACAGTCGATGATAATGAAAAAGTGGTGGCGGCTGTGAATTATGAAGATAAAGATTCCATACTGTTTTTGACTGAAAGTGGGAAAATCAAGGAATTCAAGGATGATAATATGTCTTTTTTAACCACTACGGATGGTAGCTTTAAAAAGGGGGTGAATATGCAGGCTTATAGCAATAAAATATTCATACTGGATCCATCTGGTAATCAGATTTGGCGTTATACCAGACGGCGGGATACTTTTGATGCCGCTCAAGCCTATGCTACTGGGGCTGATTTGAAAAATGCTATTGATTTGGCTATAGATGGTAATATTTATGTGTTGGGTCAGGATGGGTTTATCACTAAACTTTTCCAGGGTAATAAAGAAGATTTTCCCATCAAAAAACAGCCGGTAAAGACTGTTACAACTGCCAAGGCGATTTACAGTGAGGCGGATATGTCACAGATTTATGTGTTGGATGCTGGCGAAAGCCGTGTGTTGGTATATCTCAAGGATGATCGTACTGGTGGAGCGGTTTATACTGGCCAGTATATTTTTGATGATTTGAAAGATATAAGGGACTTCTTTGTCGACAAAAATACCAACACTATGTATGTGCTGACAGAGAAGGAGCTGTATAGAACTAATTTATAGAGAGCAGGCAGAAGTGGAAATAACCTCGTCGACATTGGGGTAGGGGCCCTTCGGAGACGAGGTTATTTCCACTTCTGCCTTTTCTATAAAAGTTCGTGAATGAAGCGTGCTATTCGTAGGTTAGCGTCGGGAGTGCTGACGCGGGCCAGGTTTTGTTGGATGCGGGATTGGTTTTTGCGGATGTAGTCTATGCATTCGGTGATATGCATTTTGGCGTCTTTTTGAATAATGCCTAGTTCATGCAGTTTGATTAATTCAGCATTGCCTATTTCCTGTCCTGGAATTACTTGGGTGATAATCATTGGTTTTTGAGCGGCGATACACTCCATCACAGTGGCGCCACCTGCTTTACTGATGATCATATCGGCGCTTTTGATGTATTCCGGCATTTGATCGGTCCAGCCGATGATGCGCGTGTTCCCGTGATTATCAAAAGCTTGCAGTTTGGGTAATAGTGTTTTGTTGCGGCCGCAAATGACTATTAGGTTTAAATCAGGAAACTGCTGTTCGATTTCTTGTACAATTTTGATGGTATGTTTAACTTTTTCTGCGGCCGGTTGCATGACAATGGTGTATTTGTTCGGATCGAGGTTTAGTTCTTGCAAAAAAGTTTCACGATGTGAGGGGGTGGAAAATTCCAATTTGACTGGAAAGCCGAGAATTTTGATTTTTTCGGCAGGGGCTCCCAGTTTTTTCAATGAAATAGCTGTTTCTTCGTTGGCGACTATATGGGTCGAGGGATCGCCTGTGACCCAGGCATTGTGTATGGAAATAGAGTCGGTTACGACGCTTAAAAATTTAATACTACCCAGTTTTTTGATAATCAGTGAAGCCAGATAATCCCAGACAGGAAAAGCTGAAATAATAATGTGGGGGTTTTCCGAGAGGAAGAGTTTTTCTATTTTGGGGCCGTTGAGCGGGTAGTTAATAATGTTGAGCAGTTGTACGGGCCATTTGGCGTCGGTACTTTCGAAAAAAGCTTTGTACATTGCGGGTACATGTTTGGTGGATCCTTCGTAAGCTTTGACGGTGGCTTTGTTGAGCAGAGGCCCGATTTTTTCGTAAAAATCGATAATAGTGATGTTGTAGTCTTTGCCATATAAATATTCCAAACCTTGTTTAATAGCTTTGGAAGCGCTCATGTGGCCTTGGCCCAGTACTGAGCTGAGTATGAGTATGTTTTTACGACGAGTGGGGAAGGTTTTGATTTTTAAAGCTAATTCTTGAAGTAAATCAATAATTTGATCTGCTGTGCTTGCGGATATATTTTTTTTGTAACTGGCCAGTTCAATCAGATGGGACAGGTGTTCGATATGCGTTTGTATTGGTTGTAGGGCGGTATTGATATCGTGTTTGTTTTCATGGCGAAGTGCACTGGCTAGGACGAGTAGCAAATCTAATAGTCCATGGTGAAATTTTTCTAAAATTAAACTGTCATGCAAGCCAGGCAGTAATTGTTCGATTTGATCTGATAGGGCTAGCGTATACTGGTAAATGGAAGTGTTTTGGTAGGAGTTCATGGAATATTAACGATGTTTGAGGAATAATTTGTGGGACTGTCTGGCGATTTCCAATTCTTCATTGGCTGGCAGTATCATGAGCTTGGCTCTGCTGTTACTGGTGTTGATAAAAAGTTGATTATTTTTATTGCGCTTTGAATCTAGAGAAATTTGTAGATGTTTAAGGTAATTACAAACGCGTTTTCTGATATAATAAGCGTTTTCGCCAATACCGCCGGTGAAGACTATAGCATCAATTCCTCCCAGAAAGCCAATGTAGGCATTGATATATTGAGCGATGCGGCGGGCGTAAATATCCATACTGAGGAGGGCAGCTGGATTGCGGCGTCGAGCGGCAGCCCAAATGGTACGCATGTCAGAGCTGAGGCCGGATAATCCCAGTAGGCCAGATTTTTTATTGAGAAAGTTAATGACTTCTGAGGTAGTTAATTTTAATTTTTCTGCCAAAACCGGAATCAGGGCGGAGTCAATATCTCCTGATCTAGTCCCCATTACTAAGCCTTCTAGTGGGGTGTATCCCATAGATGTGGCTATGGAGCGGGTATTTTTGATAGCGGTAATAGAACATCCATTGCCAAGGTGAACAGTGATGATTTTTTGATGCGGGAATTTTTTATTACGCAGCAGTTTGGCGGCTTCACGGCCAATGTATTGATGATTGGTGCCATGGAATCCATAACGTCTGATGCCGTGTTTTTGGTGTAAATCAGTGGGGATGGCATATAAATAGGCTTCTGGAGCAATGCTACTGTGAAAAGCTGTGTCAAAAACTGCGACTTGTTTGATTTTTGGGAAGGTTTTTTGACAGGCTTCGATACAGGCTAGGTTGGCTGGATTATGTAATGGTGCTAGGGCGCAGAGAGATTTGATCTCTTTTAATACTTTTGGGGTTATTATTACTGGTTGACTGTATTTTTCTCCGCCGTGGACGACGCGATGACCGATGAGGGAAATAGGATCTCTGTTTGTGATTAAACCTGACTTCTGCAATTCAGTCATGATTAGATGAATGGCACTGGCGTGACTAGGAATAGGAATAGAGAGAGTGTGTGTGATTTTTGAAGAAGTAAGTGAGAATTGAGAGTTTGGTAAATTAATAGCTTCGGCCTGGCCTTTTGCTAATATAGTGAAGGCACTTTTTTTATGGTTAAAAAGTTGAAATTTAATTGAGGAAGAGCCTGAATTTATCACTAAGATGAGCATTTTTATTTTTTGGTGATTTGCAGAGCGGTGATGGCGGTCAGATATACTATATCAGATGGTTGGCAGCCGCGAGAGAGGTCGTTGACGGGTTTTTTGAGGCCTTGGACTATGGTGCCAATGGCGTTGGCTCCGGCTAATCTTTCGACCAGCTTGTAGGCTATATTGCCCGCTTCTAGCGATGGGAATATTAAAACGTTGGCGTCACCTTGGATGGTGGCGCGCGGGGCTTTGAAATTGGCGATGTGTGGGACCAGGGCGCTATCGGCTTGGAGCTCGCCGTCGATCAGTAGATGTGGCGCGCGCCGCTGTGCTATACGGGTGGCCTGGGCGATAAGCTTGGCTTCAGGATGATGTGAGGATCCATGACTGGAAAAGCTGAGTAAAGCGACTTTTGGTTTTAGTCCTAAAAATTGGGCTGTTTCAGCTGTGTTAATGGCGATATCAGCCAATTCATTGGCTGTGGGGCGGATATTGATGGCACAGTCCGCAAAGAGTAATGGTTCGCGATGAGGTATATCCATCAGAAATACTCCCGAGGCCAGTCGATGTGTTTTTGCTGTGCCGATGATTTGGAAGGCGGGCTTTAGAGTGGAGCCAGTGGAGGTGGTGGCGCCTCCGACTATGCCGTCGGCCAGCCCGGCGGCTAAACAGGTATTGGCGAAATAATTGAGATCAGTTCGAATTAAACTTTTAGCTTGTGCTAGAGTGAGGCCCTTTTTTTGCCGTAATTGAAATAATTTCTGAGCGAGTTTTTTTTGTAAATCCTGATCTTTTTGAGAAATAATGTGACAGTTTTTTAGGTCGATTTTTAACTTGAGCTTATTAATTTGTTTCTGTAGGGTCAGCTTTTCGCCGATTAAAATCGGCTGGCAAAGCTGTTGATTCATGATTGTGGCCAGTGCGATCAGGGTTCGATTGTCAAAAGTCTCAGGGAATAGTATTCGTACGCCACTGTGGCGGGCTTTTTTTAGGGTGTTTTTTAATAACTTTGACATGGCTGGTGGAAATACAAAAATATCTTTGAATTATAGCATATTTACCTGGAATAGCGCTATAGTAAAACGAAAAAGTCCCGTAGATGTTTTTGTCTACGGGACCTTTTTTATATTTTGAATGACTAGAGCCGTTTATTTACTGTTTGTGGAAGGTTAATTGGTCAAAGATGATGTAAGTTCCTCCCAGTCCTCTGGTTGGGTCTATTTCAAAGCTCCAGTATTGATCGGCACCGGTATTGTCTGGGGTTGGTACTGTGCAGGCATACCATGTGTCTGGCAGCATTGCTGAAGTATTGGGTTTGCTGGCGATATTGTTGTTAGTCATAGCGTCTTTGGGCTGGCAGAATTTGGCGCTTAATTTGGTGTAAGTCCATGGTCTTGTTGTGTCTCTGTCGTTTTCAACGCCATATCTGATATCTTCAAATCTTAGATTAGGATTACTGCCTGTAAGAGCAGGTTTAACTTTGAGGAAAAAGCTGGCGCGATTATATTGTCCAATCAAATCTTCTTCTCCAGCATCAAATATAATGGTGTCGCCTGCTGACCAATTGGCCTGAGTGGCCACCATACAAGCTTCTCCATCTATACTGTCTTTGTAGAATGGGAAGATCTCATTTTTTTGATCATTTTGATCCTGTCCCAATAAACAGAGTGGTAATTCTGTGGTTTCTGGATATTCTCTAAGCACTACTTCTTCGCCTGGTTCGGTGGAAGGTGTGCTAGGGTCTACTTCTGGTCCTGGTTCGCCAACTTCTTCTCCAGGTTGATTGGCACCCCATTCCTGAAGTTGTTTCACTGTCATTCCATCAGCCAGTTTAGCTTTTTGACGGCCTAAGTTGTCCAAGCTGCCCTGAAAAAGACCTCCGCTGGAAAGCCCCGCAGCTGCCGCTACGACAGCTATCAGCACTATTCCTGCTACTATGGAAACCAGTTTTTTCTGTTTCATTTTTATTATTTAAAAAAATAAATCTATTAATTGTAACATAAAATGCTTTTTTGACGAAACCTTAGCTGATTATTTGTATAATCATGGCGGCGATAATTAGTCCGCAGAGTTGGTAGCCAGCATCAATAGCCCATAATTTGATTGGTTTTTGAGCGTAGAGGACGCCAGATAGGCTGAAAGGGGCTTGAAATCCAAGCCATAGTAAAGCTCCAAATAAAGCAGCTTGGCTTAAGCTAATACCTGGTTTGGAATGCATGAGGACGCTGATGGCGGCAGCTTGCACTAGCGCGCCGATAAAAGAGGCAAAATAGGCTGGCACAGCTTTTTTTTGCATTTCAGCGATTTTTTCTTTTGATCCCATGTTAAATCCCATCATATGGGCCCAGGGGCGACCAAAAACAGCTGGCGAATACCAAATAAAACCAAGTGCGACAAAGGCTAGGCCGGAAACGATAATGGCTAAGGGGCTGAGGGTTTGCAAAATATTGAACATTTTTTTATTTTAAATGATATTTTAATTAGAATTAGTGACGGTTTTAACGGCGGCGGTGGCGTCGTCGAGAGCTTTTTTGGCTTCTTGGACCTTTCGGCTGGCGTCGTCGATTTGTTGTAGTTTAGTGTCAATGTTTTGCTTAGTTTCAACTACTTGTGTTTTAACGTTATTAACTGAATTTTCGATGCTGGTTTTAGCTTGATCGACTTTTTCTTTGGTGTTGGCTACAGTTTGATCGATGGTAGCACGAAAATCCCTGGCGGAATTTTGCAGGGGTTGGCACGCGCTTAATATTATCAGGCTGCTAGACGCCAATATAAACAGGGTGCGATTTGCCATGATATGTGGGTTTTTATTTGGAGAATAATTCTTTGAAATTGCCATCAAATTGATTGAGAAATACATGCATATTGATGACATCATCAGTAGAAATATGGCTTTTTGTCAGATTGGAGTCGGTTTGCAGGCTGGTTAGGGAGCGATGTTTTCGTGAAGTTTTGCGGTCTTTTTGAGGTGCTTTGTGATGGGGATGTTGATCATCATTGATGGTAATGTGAACGAGTAGTTCACTTTGACATTGTGTGCAAGTTAGGTTGAACAAACCTTGATCATCAAAAGTTGAAAGAACCTCGATGTGCTCGTTTTCATAGGTGTTTTGGCAGTGTGAGCAGGGCAGAGTTTTGCGCAGATAGCGCACGATTTGTGACAATTCACTGAAATTCATGTGAGTACGCTTAATTGAACAGTCCTGAATATAGCAGATTGTTTGCGGCAATTCCAGGTTTTATTTATAATGCCCTCTGTTCAGGTCGTCCATTTAAAAAACAAACAGCATGTCGAGAAGGAGAAAACCCGGTAGACCGTCAGCCAGGTCTGTAAGAAGGAAAAAAGCAGCTATTACCTTAAATGTTCCCAAATCAGTTTTGAGGGAGATTTATGGCGTTTTTTACCTCGGATTAGGGGTTTTTACGGTATTAGCGCTCAATAATAGTTTTGGTATTATTGGCGAAATGTGGGTGGCTTTTTTGAAGCCAATTTTGGGCTGGGGTATTTATGGTTTTCCTTTTGTACTGATATTGATTTCTTTGATGTATTTTTTGTCGCGGCGGGTGCATTTTCCGCTGTCACGTATTTTGGGGGTGGGACTGATGGGGATGGCGGTGTTGTCCATCTTGCATTTGTCGGTCCCGATGGGAAATATTTATACCATGGCTAAAGCCGGTGAGTATGGCGGATATATAGGCTTTATGATGAATTTTTTGATGCTGGAAATGTTGCAGATGGGTAGTCTGGGAGCTACGGCGGTGTTTTTGGTGGTGTTTTTGACCGGGGTTTTATTGACTTTTCAATTGTCGCTTTTGACTATTTTGAAAATGTTCAAGCCAAGTCTCCCCACTATTAAAATCAATCAAGTTGATGATGCCAAAGTTCGACGTGGGCAAATGGAGGTTGATGAAGATACTGAAACGGCCAATATTTTAGGTAGAATTGATAAAATGCCCGATGGAGATTTCGCTATGCCGGCGATGGATTTGGCTGGGCAGGAATCTACTCTGCAAATTAGGCGGGCGGCGATTTCTGGGACTGCCGCAAAAACTGAGGAATCCGTGGTTGATAGTGATGGGGTAATACAGGAAAAGGTAAGCGAAGAGGTGGGGCAAACCCGACAAATTACTATTAAAAATGAGTCTGAAGAGGCTTTGACCTCTAAATCTACAGCGGCTGATCTGAAATGGGAGCCTCCCTCCCTGGATTTGCTGGCTCCAGCTGTGCCGGACGTCGCTACCGATGATGAATTATTGGCTGACAATGCTCGTAAAATCAAAGCCAAGTTAAATCAATTCGGCATAGATGTGAGCATGCATGAGGTGCATGTGGGGCCTACGGTTATACAATATACATTGAAGCCGTCAGAGGGGATTAAATTATCCAAAATTACTTCTTTAAAAAATGATTTGGCTTTGGCACTGGCGGCTACGGCTATACGTATAGAAGCGCCTATCCCCGGCAAAGGTCTGGTGGGAATAGAGGTGCCCAATGAGCATCGCAGCGTGGTGCATTTGCGGGAAATACTGGAGAGTAAGGAGTATCGTGAGATTCGTTCCAATTTGCGTTTTCCGCTGGGGAGGGATGTCGCGGGCAAGCCTGTATCTGGGGATTTGTCCAGCATGCCACATTTGTTGATAGCTGGAGCGACAGGGTCTGGTAAATCCGTGGGTATGAATGCTTTTTTACTGTCACTGCTCTATCAGAATTCTCCTTCGGATTTGCGTTTGATTTTGATTGATCCCAAACAAGTGGAATTGAAAACATATAATGGCTTACCTCACTTGTTGACGCCGGTGATCAATGATCCGGAAAAAGCGGCTATAGCGCTGCGCTGGTGCGTGGCTGAAATGAACAGGCGTTATAGATTGTTATCCGATCACGGAGTGCGTAATATTCATGAATACAATGAAGTGGTGCTGGAGAAGCAGGCTGAGGAGGCTGCCCGGCAGGCCGAGGGCGATGGGGTGTTTCAGGAGGCCGTGGAGCGGGCTCACCAGGTGGTGGAGGCGGAAGACGCTGCCGGGCAGCCGGATGAGTCTGGTGAGCCGTCTTTCCTGACGATGCCGGAGACGCGGGAGATGTTTGAGGAAATTCCTCAGAAAATGCCCAATATAGTTTTGATTATCGATGAATTGGCTGATTTGATGATGTCGGCTGGCAAAGAGGTGGAGGCATCAGTTTGCCGTATTGCTCAAATGGCGCGCGCCGTGGGCATGCATTTGGTGCTGGCCACTCAGCGACCCTCAGTGGATGTGATTACCGGTTTGATCAAAGCCAATATCCCGGCGCGCATTGCCTTTGCGGTGTCCAGCCAGATTGATTCCCGTACTATTATTGATGGAGTGGGGGCGGAAGATTTGCTGGGTAAGGGGGATATGCTTTATCTCTCTGGTGGTACCAGTAAGTTAATTCGTATTCAGGGCATTTATGTATCCACCAAGGAAATTGAGCGAGTGGTGAATAATGTCAAACTGCATGGCGAGCCGATGTATGAAGATATAGTTTCGCCGAAAATAGCTACGGAGAGAGTTCATGGGCTGCCCAAATCTGATCTGGGGGATGAAGAAGTTGGGGATGATATGTATGAACAGGCTTTGCAGGTGGTAATGGAATCCCGAAAAGCGTCAGCTTCACTTTTGCAGCGCCGTTTGAAAGTGGGCTATGCCCGCGCGGCCAGATTGCTGGATATGATGGAAGAAAAAGGTGCTATCGGTCCGGTGAATGGGGCTAAGGCGAGGGAGATATATTTAGATTGATTTATGAAGGTGAAAATACGTCATGCTTCCCGGAAATATAAAATTGGCGAGCAGGAATATGATGTGGTGGAGTATGTGTGGAAAAAGATTTAATTCAACGCACTCTGCCCAGCTCCGATTAGCAGTATCACTATAATTAAACTGCACAGAACTGTGATGATGTTGAAGGTGATCAGGCCGTTGTTGAGGGTGTTGAGGAAAAAGGCTTTGCGGTGTTTGAGTTTTAGCCAGATGTTGAGTGAGCCACTGAGGGCTAGGGCTAGGTAGAGGCCCCAGTTGTGCCAGAGTTTTAACATGAAGAGGTAGAAGATAGCGGAGAGCAGTAATCCGGAGGTGAAAATTCCGATTTTAGTTGTTAAGCGATCGGTTTGGCTGTAGAGGCGGGTCCAAAAATTGGATTTGGTGGGACTTGGCATAAATTTATTTTTTAGGGCATTTTTTTGTTTTTACTCCGCATTCCGGGCAGATTTCGTTGCGGCCCAGTTTGGCGCAGGGTAGCGTGGATTGGTCTACAGAGGTGTTGTTGGTATGAATAACTCTGACATTGTCGTCTGAGGTGTTTGAGGTTTGTGTAAATCTACTTTGCTGGAGATTTTCCTCCAGAGCCTCGGCATTGGTAATTAAATTGCCTTCTGATGTTGGTTTGCGCAGGTGTGCGGGGATTTGAGTTTCCAGATCGATGCGCAGTAGCGTGTTGACTGTGTTGGTTTGTATATCGCTTAAAAGTCGGCTGAACATAATGAAGGCCTGTTCTTTGTATTCGATCAAAGGATCCCGTTGTCCATAGCCGCGCAGAGCCACGCTTTCACGCAGATTTTGCATATTGTCGATATGATCCATCCAGAGAGAATCGATGATGGAAAGTGAAATGCCTTTTTCTAATTCCCGCAAAGTATCGGGGGAGATCAGTTGGGCTTCGCGATTTTGATATACTTCAAATAGGTAAGTTTTGATATGTTCTATCAAGGTTTCTTCGTCGGCGAGGTCGTTTAATTGCTCTAGTGATAACTGGGTTTTGGCTTCCGGAATGATTAGGGATAATTGGTCAATAATTTGGGCGCCATTATAACCTCGGCCTTCATCGTTATGATTTTGTTGGACGATTTTTTCGGCTTCTTTTTCTATCAGTATGATGATGTCATTTTTGATGTTGTCGTTTTGCAGGGCTTTGCGGCGGCGGCTGTAAATGATTTCACGGTGCTTGTTCATTACATCGTCGTATTCCACCAGATGTTTGCGTATATCAAAATTACGGCCTTCGACTTTTTTCTGGGCGCTTTCGATGGAGCCGGAAATCATTTTGTTTTGTATGGGCATGTCATCAGGGATTTGCAGTACTTCCATCATGCGCTGCATGCGTTCGCCGGCAAAAAGTCTCATCAATTCATCTTCCATGGAGACGAAAAACTGGCTTTCGCCCGGATCTCCCTGGCGGCCGGAACGGCCGCGCAGCTGATTGTCGATGCGGCGTGATTCGTGGCGTTCGGTACCGATAACCAGTAGGCCACCCAGATTTTTAACCTCGTCATTTATTTTAATATCCGTACCGCGGCCAGCCATATTGGTGGCGATGGTGATAGCGCCACGATGGCCGGCTTGGGCGATAATTTCCGCTTCCTTTTCGTGATATTTAGCATTGAGTACAGCGTGGGGGAGTTTTTCTTTTTGTAGCAGGCGGGAGAGTAGTTCAGATTTTTCTATGGAAACTGTACCAATGAGGACTGGTTGACCTTTTTCGTGCGCGGTTTTGACACGGCGGGCTACGGCGGTGAATTTTCCTATTTCATTTTTGAAAATAGCATCCGATTCATCCAGGCGCGTGACGGCTTTGTTGGTGGGGACGACGATAGTTTCCAAACCGTAAATTTGCATGAATTCTTCTTCTTCGGTTTTGGCTGTACCGGTCATGCCGCCTAATTTTTTGAAGAGGCGGAAATAATTTTGCAGTGTAACTGTCGCCAGGGTTTTACTTTCACGTTTGATGGCGACGTTTTCTTTGGCTTCAATGGCTTGATGTAATCCGTCGGAATAGCGGCGTCCCGCCATCAGACGGCCTGTGAATTCATCAACTATGATAATTTCTCCATCTTTGACCACATAATCCACATCATTTTTGAAAATAAAATTGGCTTTGAGGGCCTGTTCGATGTGATGAACTTCTTCAAATCCGGCATCGGTGTAAATATTGGACACGCCAATCAGATTTTCCATTTTTTCTATACCTTTTTCGGTGAGGGTGGCGGCGCGTTGTTTTTCGTCTATTTCAAAATCTTCGCCGCTTTGTAGTTGACGTACTAATCGGGCGTAGCGTTGATATTTGTCGGTAGACTCGGCTCCGGCGGTGGAAATGATTAATGGGGTGCGGGCTTCGTCGATTAAGATGGAGTCGACTTCGTCGATGATGGCATAATTCAGTGAGCGTTGCACCATTTGATCGGGGCTGGTGCTCATATTGTCGCGCAGATAATCAAAACCAAATTCGCTATTGGTGCCATAGGTGATGTCGCAGAGATAGGCTTGTTTCTTGGGTTGTAGTGCCATGCCGTTGAGGTTGACCCCTACGGTCAGTCCTAAAAATTTAAAGAGAACTCCCATCCAGCCGGCGTCGCGCTGGGCCAGGTATTCATTGACTGTGACTAGAAAAGCGCCTTGTCCGGCCAGGGCATTGAGATAGAGTGGTAGAGTACTAACCAGGGTTTTTCCTTCACCGGTTTTCATTTCGGCTATTTTGCCCTGATGTAGGATGATGCCGCCCATTAGCTGTACATCAAAAGGGATCATGCGCCAGGTGTAACTATTGGAGGCTGATGGAGTGGTGGATTCAGGTGTGGGGTTTTCTGAAGTGGTGGGGGTTTCTTCGGCGAATAATTTATCGATAACAAATTCCCGGCCATGGATGTGTCGGCAGGCGCTTTTTACCAAAGCGAATGCTTCTGGAAGTAATTGATCCAGTGATTCTCCTTGGGCGTAACGGGTTTTGAATTCAGCTGTTTTGCGGGGGTAGTCTTCGTCCTTAAGAAGAGTTTGCTGATATTCATTTTCTATTTGGTTGATGCGCTGTACCAGCGGCTGGATTTTTTTCAGATACTTTTCATTGTGATCTCCCAGGGCTTTGTTGAGCAGTTGCATAATCATGACAGGCGAGTTTAGAGAAGTTAGGCGAGCAGATTGTAGCCCAAATATGGGATTTTCAAAAAGCTTTTTTACCTGTTAAAATGTGAGGGCTTTTATTTGCTGCTATGAAACCCGTAGAAATTTTGTTGGGAGTGCTGCGTTTGCCTGTGGATATAGTGATGACTGTTTTGGCTTTGCTTTTGGCTTATGAACTCCGGCAAAGTACTGATTTGATTCCGGGGTTGCAGTTGCCGATATCTTTGGATACTTTTCCGTCCTATGGTGAGTATTTGACTCTGACTTTGGTGGGGGCGGCGCTTTTGGTGGTGGTTTTTGCTTTTAATCAATTGTATAGTTTGCGGCGCCCACGTCCGTTGCATCAGCAAATTACGCGTGTTTTCGGAGCGTCTTTGATTTGGTTATTTACTATTATTGCCTGGTATTTTTTGATTAGAAGTTTTCCTTTTTCTCGGCTGACTTTGTTACAGGGCTGGGCTTTGACTTTTTTATTTGTTTCTCTGGGAAGGGGAGTTTTGCAGTTTTTGCAGAATAGATTGTATGCCAGTGGACTGGGCCAAACCGTGACTTTATTGATTGGGTCGGGACAGCATTGTCAGGTTGTTTATGGGCATTTTAATAAAAATCGTCAGTATCGATTTTTGGGGTATTTGCATGAGGAGAGGGGGGCTGAAATGGATTTGATGTATTTGGGAAAATTTGATGATTTGGAAGAAATTCATAAAAAATATGGTCTAGAAAAAATTATTCAGTGTCAAAAATCTTTATCGAGCGAGCGGCAGGGGCGATTGTTGGAGTTTTGTCGAGAACATCATATCGAGTACAGTTTTGTGCCTGATACATTGGATATGCAGCATAGTAATATAGAAATAGACATGCCTGGTGGTATGCCTTTGATTACACTGAAGCCGACGCCATTGGAGGGGTGGGGGAGAGTGGTGAAAAGGGCCATGGATTTTGTGGGGGCTGGGGTGGGAATTATTTTGCTTTCACCACTACTGCTGATTTGTGCTGTACTAATCAAGTTGGATGATAGGCGGGCGCCGATTTTGTTTAGTTATTTGGATGATGGGACGCGCGTGAAAAGAGTGGGACTTAAGGGTAAGCTGTTTAATTTTTATAAATTCCGGACTATGCGGCCCAATACGCATAATTTGCGCTATTCAGAGTTGTCTCATCTCAATACTCGTGAGGGGACGCCAATGGTGAAAATTAAAAATGATCCGCGTGTGACGCGTATAGGTCGTGTTTTGCGTAAAACTTCATTGGATGAATTGCCGCAGTTGTTCAATGTGTTGAAGGGAGAAATGTCTCTAGTGGGGCCGAGGCCGCATTTGCCTGAAGAAGTGGCGCGTTATCAGAAGCACCATAAATTTGTGCTGACGATTAAACCTGGTATTACTGGTCTCGCTCAAATCAGCGGGCGTAGTGATTTGGATTTTGAGGAGGAGATTCAGCTAGATAGTTATTATATCGAAAATTGGAGTCCGCTGCTCGATATCAAAATATTGCTGAAAACGGTGGTGGTGCTGTTTCGGAGGTATGAGGAGTAATCCAAGCCCTGAAGGTACAGAAATATTGAAAAGTGATTCTGCCGGATCATAAGCCGAGTTCTGTACTTGGCTGGACCTTTTCTTGGCTCACCTTGCGGTGGTTTTGAAGTATCCCAGTAAGTTGTAATCATCTATCTAGGCTTCGCCTCGCGACGAAGCTCAAGCGGTGGGGAGTGATGGACTGATTAAGTGCAGTGATTCCATTATCTCCCATCCCACCTTGCGCCAAATGGGGTTTGCCATGTTTCTCCGTTTGCACGGAGGCACCCGGTCTGGCCGATTAGCGCCTTGCGGCGCGGTCGGCCGTGCTGACCTGGGCTTTTCACCTTTGTCCCACTAAATGCGGGATAGTATTGTCTCTGTGGCACTTTCCATACTGACGGCTTAAAAACCGGCAGCTACTTCCGTTAGAAGTCATTATACTTAATGGGCGCTCGGACTTTCCTCTCGCTTTCAAAGTACTGGCCGGGGTTGGTCCCGGGACCGAAGTCCAGGGGTTCGTGCGGCCCGTGTTTGGCAGCCAGCGATTACTCACCGGCAGAATCGCTGGCCATGTTATAGTAAAACAGTGAAATTGACAAATATAAAAATTCGTGATTTAATCTAGTTTGAATTTCGTGTTTTATAAATATGGCTAATAGAAGACGTGTGGTGCGAGTAGTGAGACCTGAGAGATTGGGGGCGCCAGCTGATTCTGTTGGGGGTGTTAAAAAAGATACATTGGGGGAAAGTGGTGAGCGGAAGATTTTACCTGAGGAGAAGCAGAGTGGTGGGGGTGATATTCAACGGCTTTATTCGGATGCAATAATAGATGGAGTGCGTGAAGTGAGAAGTGTTATAGCTAAGGCTTTAGGGGACTTAATTGCAGTTTTGGCGAATGGGGAATTGTCAGTAGAGGAGGAAGCCTTAATTTTGCGACGTTTAGAAGAGGTTGGGGGAGGGGTGGAAGCTTTGGTGGAATTAGCACTGGAGGATTTGGCAAACTTGGAAAAAGCCAGAAAGGGAGCTGATACCTCTAATCGGCCTAGCCAAATGCGTTTGTCTGAACTGCGAAAGCCGGCTGCTACTCCAGCAGTGGATGATGGTGATGAAGTCCCACCAAAATCAGCCTGATAGGTGATTTTTAGTTGTTGGATTCGCGTAATTTTTTGAATTCGGAGCGGAAGAATTTTACGGCGTAGAGGCATTCTTTGATTTTGTCGTTTTCTGGTTCGATATCCAGGACGCTTTGAAAGAGGCGATTGGCGCGGTCAAAGTCTTTGCTATTGAGATAGCAAATGCCTAAATCACTCAAGATCAAGGTATCGCGTGGGCTGAGATGTAGAGCTCTTTCCAGTAGTACCAGTCCGTGCTGACGATTACCGGAATGGAAGATGGACCAGCCCAGACAGCGTAAGATTTCCGGGTGATTTGGTTGTAAACGATCGGCTGTTTCCAGATGACTGATTGATTCCTGCCAGTGTCCGAGAGCGGAATGGGTGAAGCCCATCAGATAGTGGGCATTGGCTGAGCTGGGATTGACGCGAAGGGCTTGGAGTAATGCTTTTTCGGCTTTATGATATTCGCGCATGCTTAGGTAATTGTCGCCGATTTCTTCATAGGCCTGATGATTGTCCAGATCACTACCCAGTATTCTTTCACAGATTTTGATGGCTTCCAGATGTTCACCGGCCATTTTCATTTTTTCGGCTTCGGCAAAGAGATATTGGCTGTTTGGTTGAGAGTCTAGGTTGGGGTGGGAATGCATCATGGTCGTGGTCTTTTTATTTTTGTTTTTGGTAAATCTTTTTAGTATAGCAAATTTTTCCCATTTTGGGAATGCTTTTGGTGGGGATTTTGTGAAAGTGGTGGTGGGGTGAGAGAGGCGGGCGGATTGGTGGTGAATTTCTGGATTAGTTTATGTCCTGTAATTGGCTGGTTTTGAATTGGAAGGCTTCGGCTAATTCCAGATTGGTAATGTTGTCCTGATTTTTGAGATCGGCGATGGTGAGGGCGGTGCGTAGCAGCTGAGTGTGGCCGCGGGCGGAGAGTGTGAGACGGTCTGTCATGATGTCCAAGTATTCCAAGGCCGATGGGGTGAGTTTTAGATAATGTCGCAAATCGGCTGAAGTGAGTTGGGCATTGTTTTTGATATGGGAATTATGGAAACGCTTTTTTTGTTTTTCCCGGGCCAGCTCTATGCTGAATTTGACATTTTTGGCTGAACTGTCGGGAAGAGTGGGGAGAGGGGAGATTTTTTGGCGGGGTAATTTGACCAATAAATCGATTCTGTCCAGGATGGGGCCGGATAATTTGTGTTGGTAATTTAATATTTGCGTGGTGGTGCAGAGGCATTCTTTGTGCTTGTCGCCGAGGTGTCCGCAGGGGCAGGGATTCATGGCGGTAACAAGTGTGAATTGTGCGGGGAAGCGGACGGATTGGTGGCTGCGTGAGACTTGTATATATCCTTCTTCCAGGGGTTGGCGGAGGCTTTCGATGATTTGGCGGGGAAATTCTGGTAATTCATCTATGAAAAGTACGCCCAAATGGGCTAGGGAAATTTCGCCGGGCTTGATGGGTTGGCCGCCGCCGGCCAGGCTGACCAGGGTACTATTCTGGTGGATTTGGCGAAAGGGGCGGTGGCCGTGAAGCAGCTGGTCGGTGGGCAGGCCGGCGGCGGAATGCAGTCTGATGGTGGCGAAGGCTTCGGGGAGTCGCAAGGGTGGCAGTAATTCCGGTAGGGCTTTGGCCAGCATGGATTTGCCTACGCCGGGAGGGCCGTACATCAGTAAATGATGGCCGCCGGCCGCTGAGATTTGCAGAGCTCTTTTGGCTTCGGTCTGGCCCTGGATCAGGTCGAAGAGATGTTCGGATGGGGGAGGCGCCGTGGTGGGAGCGGTGGGGGTGGTACTGTTTGGGCGGGGCGGACTTTCTCCATTTAAAATGTTCAGTACTTCCTGCAAATTGCGGGCCGGAAGTATATCCAGGCCATCGACCAGGGCTGCCTCCTGATAATTTTCGGCTGGAAGTATTAGTTTTTGCCAGCGATTTTCTTGGGCGAAAATGGCTATGGAGAGGGCGTTTTTGATGGGGCGTAGATTGCCGTTGAGTGCGAGTTCGCCGACTATGATAGTGTGCTCCAGGGGCGCCGGCGCGGCTTGGCCCGAGGCGGCCAGCAGGCTGATGGCTATGGGGAGGTCGAAAGAGGGGCCCTGTTTTTTGATGGACGCCGGCGCCAGATTGATGATTTTCTTTTGAGTGGGGTATTTGGCTGTGGTGCTGCGAATGGCTGAACGGATGCGCTCTTTGGATTCCTGCACTGACTGATCGCCCAGCCCCACGATGGTGAAAGCCGACAGGCCGGCGAGTATATCTGCTTCGACTTCTAGAAGCTGTCCGTCTATGCCCTGTATAAAACAGGAAAATACTTTGACTGGCATGGGGGATTCAAATCAAATGCTATGTGCTCCCACATTAATATTGCCTGTTGATGCCAAGCTGAAATTTGGCTGAAATTGTAGGGGTTTTACGATTTTATTGCTCATGGCAATTTATACGTGTAAAATATGTGCAGTAATTAAACTCATATGAATAATCTGACAATAAAAATACCTGATAAATTAAAAAAACAGGCTCAAAATAAAGCTAAATCTGAAGGTCTCACTCTCACATTCGTGATACATCAGGCTGTGAAGGCTTATAATGCTGGCAAATTAGAGTTTGGGCTTTTGCGTGCTGATGATGAGATTACAGCTTCTTTTGACGTGTCTACAAAAGAAGGGCAGGAAGCCTGTCTGAAAAGTTTTAAAGCTCTGGCCAAATGAAGAAAATCATTCAGCGCACTAGAGGTTTTGAAAAAAGTTTCATTAAGTTAACTCCAAAATTGCGCGGGAAATTTATCAAGTGTTTAGAGATTTTTTTGGAAGATGAATTTGCTCCAGCCCTCAAAACCCATCAACTCAAGCAGGATAGAAAAGGAGAATGGTCTTTTTCTGTAGCACATGATGTACGGGCAATTTATAGAAAAGAGATTTTGGATAATAAAATGGTTGTTGTGTTTACCTTTGTTGATATTGGATCACATAGCAGGGTTTATTGACAATTGTGGGTACAAAACGATTGTTATTTGGGTGGCTTTTCCGCTAAATTGAAATAAATCAAATATAAATATGCCAAAAATCAATTACATCAAAGAAGTGCAGGGCGGCTAATAATGGTATTGCGTTTAAAAGGCATAATTGCTATTATATTTCTGTAAAAGGACGAAATTGTCCTGTTTAAGAAACAAAATGCAATTTATAAACTTTCGCAAACAATTTTCTATCTATCCTATATTTTCACTACAGGATGTACGAAAAGTATTTAATAATTTTTCATATAGACAACTGGATCGTTGGGAAAAAAAAGCTTATATCAAAAAAGTGAAGAGAGGGTTTTATTGCTTTAACGATCAAAATCTTGATCGAGATTTTCTTTTTTATGTAGCCAATAAAATTTACGCACCGTCCTATGTATCTTTGGAAATAGCTTTGAAATATTATGGATTGATTCCTGAAGAGATTTTTCAGATAACTTCCGTCAGTATAAAAAAAACAACAAATTTCCATACTGATATTGGTAATTTTAGCTATAAAAAAGTCAAACCTGCCCTTTATTTCGGCTATAAAATAGTTAATGTTGGTCAACAAAGCATTCTATTGGCTGATATGGAAAAGGCTCTTTTGGATTATTTATATATTAATACGAAGTTGAAAATTGCAGTAGATTTTGAAGGTATGCGTTTAAATGTAAATGCATTAAAATCACAAATTAATTTAGAGAAATTTCACAAATATTTAATAATGTTTTGCAATAAACAATTAACAAAGAGGGTTAGTTTATTTTTAACAACTATTTTAAATGATAGGACTTGATCAAATTTTGGCGGCATATCCGGAAAACTTGAGAGGTTTCAGAGAAAGCATCTTAAAAGAGTATTTGCAGTATAAAATTTTGAATAGTATTTATGATAGCAAATATGCCAATAAGCTGGTTTTTCTTGGTGGTACTGCGCTGCGTATTATTTATGGAAGTAGCAGAT
Source organism: uncultured Candidatus Peribacteria bacterium (assembly GCA_964528305.1). Lineage (GTDB taxonomy): Bacteria > Patescibacteriota > Gracilibacteria > UBA1369 > UBA1369 > CAZGSD01. The sequence goes on from CAZGSD010000003.1 coordinate 43,407, forward strand.
TTTCTGAAGATTTGGATTTCGATAATTTTGATTTGACTGAAAATGAATTTACAAAGTTAAGTCAAATTATCCACCGAGATTTGACACTTCAAGGGCTGGATGTGGAAATTAATACTGTCACCAAAAATGCTTATAGGATCAAAATCCGTATTCCTAATCTGCTCTTTGACTCCGGTCTTTCTAGCATGACAGAACAAAAAATTCTAATTCAGGTTGATACTGTGCCGCAAAATTTTGAATATATACCTGAAAAACCACTGCTTAATAAATTTGATGTGTTTACTCAGATTAATGCCGTTCCCAAAGATTTATTGCTCGCTCAAAAGATTTTTGCGTCCGTTAATCGCAAACGTATCATGGGGCGTGATTTTTTTGATATAGTTTTTTTATATGGCATTGGAGCAAAGCCGGATTTTGCTTATCTAAAAAAGAAGATTGATATTGATAAGGCAAAAGATTTAAAACAATATTTGTTAGCAAAAACAGCTTCATTTAGTTTTGAAGATTTGGCTAGTGATGTAGAGCCATTGCTTTTTGATCCCAGAGATAAAAAAAAGGTTTTACTGTTCCGCGAATTTATTGAACAGAGTTTATAAAAAGATAACTCGATTTTGTTGCTCAAGGTGATTTATACGAGTCAAATATTTTTCATATTTTATTAATTATAATTTAACATGGTGTTTTTATTGTAGTTTTGTCATTCACAGCAGAAACACTGACAAGGAGATATTATCATGTCTATCAAACCAGTAGCCTGTGTCATGCTTGTGGCTCTGATCCTCACTTGTGCAGGGGATACTTTGTTGCCTGGGGAGGCGGTTTTCATCTATGGGTGCATGCCTGGTCCGCCGGCAGTATATAGGTGTAATCAACCTCCCCGTGCCAAATGCATACTAATTGCTTCTGGTGACAATATTGTCTTTTCTAGCCGCACTCCCTGGCATGTGGAATGACTAAGACGGATAAAGCTTGTCAATTGCTACCATGACTGGTGCGCAATACGATAGATTACTTGTCTTGAAGAGGGGGATCCCCCCTCTTTTCTTGCTTGTCTATGTAATATATTTTAAATGCCTGTGGACAAAACCCATGTCTTAAGATCTGTTCTTGCCTGCTTTTAGCGGATGTTTGTGAAATACTGTTTTCAAGTCGTGAACAAATTTTTATAAATCTACTTCTTTCATGTTTTACTATGTCGTCAATATCCATATCTGATGTAATTCCTTCTTCTAGTCCAATATCAGCCAATGTTTGGTGAAATTTTCCGGCTGAAACCATATTAGCTGCAAGCATTTCTGCAGTATAGGCACTAAATTCTGATGTTTGATTTGTTTTAATCAGATCAAACATATGTTGTAATTCGTGTGTCAGAATAAGTCCGGCCCATTCAGTTGAAATTTCGAAATTTTTAATGTGGGTGGTTGCCGGGATGTTGTCGTGCTGAGGAGATGTGAAGGCCCAAACAGGAATATCTGTATAGTCGGGGTGGCTATGAGGGACAAAGGATATCCAGCCATTAGATTTGGGAAAATCGTCTTGGCCATGAGGTGTATTATGTGGTGGCCATTCCACGTGGGTTTTATAGAAATTTAGGAGTTTGATTAATTCATGAGACTGATGGGCATTCGCTGCTTTAGAGACCATGGTTAATCCTTCTTCATAAGTCTTTTTCAACACATCAGTATCAATATCGGTATTAGTGAATATGGTAGCCGGATCGGCGGTTGGTGCTGAATGCTTATTTGTAAATGAAGTGTCTGCAGGGACAAGAGTGCCGGTGCTGTATAGTATGCCTAAAACAGTGGTTATATTTTTTATAATAGAATTGGTCTTGGAGTTAATTGGTGAATCATGATGTGATTGAGGTCTTGTTTCACCTATCTGAGGAGAATAATTGATGTTAGTTTTGTGATTTTTTGCTTGTTGCATTGAGTTTGTGTTTGGTTACTTTTTTGTTTTTTGGCGGATAAATTCTTTAAAGAAAGTTTAAACTTTTCCTAAAAAGTAACAATGATTTTTGAGTGATAAATATTTGTGGGTCACAAAACGATTGTTATTTGGGTGGCTTTTCCGCTAAATTGAAATAAATCAAATATAAATATGCCAAAAAGGATTTTTGCTAAATTAATGCTCGGCGTGGGGCGCGTGATGCGTGGTGGTCAGGTGCGCCGCAGTTCGGCTGGGCTGTCTATATTAATGGCGGTGATTTTGATCAGTTTAATTGTAGTTTTTTCCATTGGGGTGACTACCATGGTTACCGAATCCACCCGTCAGGCCGGTAATGTGAAGCAGGGAACGTCGGCTTATTATGCGGCGGAGGCGGGGTTGGAGCAGGCGCTGCTGGTCAATCGAAGTTTGAGTTTGTTGTCGGATGGTGGGGTGGGGGCGAATGCCAGTGGTGGTAGTGGGAGTAATGTCGCCGGTCAGCCAATCAGTAATTTCAAAATACAGGGTAGTAGTGGCAAGCTGGTGGAGCAAACAGTCAATGGCAAATACATCATACCTTTTCCCTGGACTGGAAATGTGCCCTGGCATGGAGAAGGGTCTATACCGGTGGTGGGGGGGTGTAATCCGGAGAAGCCGCCGGTGAGGACGGGGGAGGGGATTGAGAAGAATTTTACTTATAGGAATGGCTCCTCTGAGGTTACTGATGAGGAGAAAAATCATCCCTGTAATTGGAATAAATTGGCTTTGGGGGAGAAGGCGGCTATACCGTTGTATGGGCTAAATAGCTCGGGCGATGGATTTACTAATTTTACTGATTTCATTTTGCGCGTGCGGACGCCGTGTAAGGATGGGAAGGAGATGTGTCTGCCTACGGAACGTTTGGAGCTGAATTGTTTTGATAAGGGGGAGATTAAGTGTGTGGCTGGTGATACAAGTATTACTGCCCAAAATAAAAAAGGGGAAGTTGTGCTGGCTTGGCAGATTGATATGGAGGAGAAGGCGGGGGGTGGGGTGGTGACTGTTTTGCCGTTGGAGGAGGTTCGAACTGACAACAATACATACGATGTAGATACTTCATCTTTGTTTGAGGGGCGCTTGAATAAGGCTAAAACTGATCGTGCCAATCCCTTTGTGCTTTTAGATCAATCTAAATTTGTTGCGAGTGAGAATACTTTTAAGAATGTTGGAAGCTTTTTACAGAATGCGACTTATCAACTACCTGCTCTCAAACTATCCGTGGTTGGAAATTTAGTGGGGTGTAAAGAAAAAACGGAATGTGAGTTTTCTTATGATAGTCCCATGAATGGAAATAGTGCTAATAATAATTATCAAGGGCCAATCTATGTTCCTTATCTGGAATATCAGGTAGTATTTCCATCTGGTGGTGGGGGTATAACTCCAGTTAATTCTGCCAATATCATCACCGGTGAAGGTCAATCTGGCCCATTCAATCAAACTATTCGTGTTAAAGTGCCGCATGATAGTTCCAGTCTGGAATATGTGATTCAGCAATAAAGACTAAATTCGCTGGACAAATTAAAATTAGCTAGTAAAATGCTAGGTAACTATAAAATTTAAATCTCATGCCAATTACCAATTTACGTGATGTTTCTGATGGAGTTGATCGATTAAAAAGTAATGACAATGAAAGAGAGTTTGAGAATAGCTCTACTTCGAAACTTGGTAAATGGATGGGAGCTTTTGCGGCGGCGGCCTTGGTTACAACAGCTGGTTCATCTAAAGCTGAAGCTGGTAGTGGGCCAGGACCGGAGGAGATTAATGCTAATTTTGCTCCAGCTAGTGTTGTCCACAAAGCTGGTAGTGCAGAAGTACATGTATATGGAGCTACTAATGATAGGGGTACTGTTGGTCAATTTGATGCTGCCAGATATACATCTACTAGTAATGGTAATCTGCCTTGGAATATGAACTGGCTTACTGGTATTGGACGTACGGAAGATGATGAGGGGTATACTGTGGTCTCGCCTGATTGGGGACGAGTTTGTATACATAATTCTGATTTAAATCGTATTAAGTGTGGTAATTTGGATGGTACTGGATTGAATGCTACCAGTGTAAATGAAATTGTTGGGGTTCCTAGTAGAGGTGGGTTGGTTTTTGTTGGTAATAATAGATTAGCGACAAGAGATTTATCAAATCAATTGGCTTTAATAGATATAGCTACTGGTGCTAGTTCATCGTTTAACTGTTCTGTTCTTGGCGCAGTCAATCACGCTGCGGGTGGTGCTGCTGGAGGATTTTTCTATACACAATCTAATGGTAGCGGGACCGTGGGGGGACAAGATTTTTTCCGACAACCTTTTACTTTTAATGAAACTACTGGGGTTGCTAGCTGCAGTGGTAGTAGAACGAATTTAAATTCAGTAGCAGCTTATGGTATTATTAATACATCTCTCAATGAGCGTGTGGGTGCTGTAGACCAATTAACTGGAGATTTTTATTTCGCTGATTCGAATGGAGTGTTTAAAGTCGCTCATCACGCTAGCACTTGTGGAGATGGTTTCATCAGTGGTCTTTATTTGCCCACTGGCGGTGAGCAATGTGATCCCGCTTCCAAATGGGCTTTGAATGCTCAAAGTTGTCTTTCTCTCGGCCTGCCTGATGGTGAATTGCGCTGTAATGCTGTGACCTGCCAATTTGATACTTCACGCTGTACAGGTACGCCTGTCCCAGATGCCGGCACTGACTCCGGTGTTGACGCTGCGCCTAATCTGGATGGTGGGGTAGATGCTGCTCCAAGCCTGGTGAATAAGATTGAAGTGTTTGGGGAAAAATGTAAATTGATTGATCTCAATGAAGCTGGTGTGGGTGGGATACAGGCCGATGTACAAGCTACTTGTCGAGGTTTGTTTACAAAGGCTGGTTGGCGTGTGCCAACTGAAATGGTATTGGGAAATATGGCGCAGGTGGCCGTAACACATACTGTTAATTTTGCTGAATTGGCTGAACGGGCTATTAATTTAGTTCCACGTGGTGTGAAGGAGACCATCAAATCCCAGGGTAATCCTAATTATTGGAGATTTGGGACTGGAGCTGGTGGTATTTTGGGAAATGAAGGTACTGATTTTGAGATCGACACTACCGATACAAAAGCCTACAAAGTTCGTGTAACTGATGGAAAAGTCTGTTTTGGAGTGAATGGAGATTATAATAATAGATGGACTGCAATTGATCTGGGTGCCGGTCTCGGTTGTGTTCCTGCCGGTTATGAAATTACTTTTGCTCCGGATATGGATGGTCAGGAATTGAAACTTCTGGGAGTGGAGAAATTCGCTTCATCTAACGATGGAGGTGTGCTGCCGGATGGTGGAGTTTTGACTCCGGATGCTGGGGTAGCCAATGTTCCTAATAATCCGGGGGACAAAGGTGGTTGTTCTTCCGCGCCGGAAGGTTATACTGACTTCTCAGGCAGTGGATTTTTGGGTCTGGCGGCTGCTATGATTGCGGCCAGGTTGGGTCGGAAGAGGAGGGTGGGAAGATAAGAGATATGGAGCTGAATTTCAATAATTTTACATCTTAAATATGTCGTCAAAGGTTTTGATGATTAATAGTCCTTTATTTGAGAATAAAGTTGAAGGTTACGATGAGGATTCGCTTCCTCCATTGGGATTAGGATATATTGGCACGGCGTTACGTGATTGTGGTGTGGAAACTAGATTAATTGATGCGGTAGCGGATAATATACCTGTGGCTGATATTATCGCTGCTGTAGATCAGTCTAGAGCTAATGTTTTGGCTATTAATGTTTTTACTACAAACCTTTATTTGGTACGAAAAATTTTGGAAGGTATTCATGCTAAGGTTCGTATAATTGTTGGTGGATTGTCTACAAAAACATTGTGGACGGATATTTTTAAATTCCAAACAGCATCTCCCATTGATGTTGTTATGGGGGATGGAGAAAATATTACGCCTGCGTTAGTAAATGACCAAGTAGCTCAATTACCAGAGACGGCTGTTGCTAATAGAAGGTACTTTAAAGTGGACGCTTCATCGAGTTATTATCAGCGAGATATATCAGCGTTATCATTAGATAGGTCGTTTTTTGAAAATGAGCCAGGGTGTAATCCTATTAATGGTGAAACAGAAGTATCTATAGTTACTAGTAGGGGGTGTATATATAATTGTGCTTTTTGTAGTGCTGCGCGATCTCAAAACGTCGGCATGGGAATTCGGGAAAGATCTGGCGTGAGTGTGTCAAATGAAATACGGACTTTGAAAGAACGATATAGTAATCTATCGTCTATACGAGTCTTGGATGATTTGTTTTTAAAAGATCCTCATTCTGTAGATAGAGCGGTAGAAATATTTTCAAATCATGGTATTCATTGGCGGGCAATGGCGCATGTTATGTCATTTAAAAATTTAAGTGAGCGCCATTTGAGAGAGTTGGCTGATAGTGGTTGTAGTGAATTGTTTATTGGTATTGAATCGGGGTCACCACGAATACTCAAACGTATTCATAAGACATCTGATGTTGCCTTGATTAAGAGTACTGTGCAGAGGGTTTTATCGGTTGGTATATCTGTAAAAGGATATTTTATTTATGGTTTTCCAGGAGAAACTGAAGAAGATTGCCAACAAACTTATGAATTGGCTGCTGCCCTTAAAACTATGGCTTTAAATTCAAAGGCTTCTTTTAGAACAAGCGTCTTTCGATATAGACCATATCATGGAACGGAGTTGTACCATGAGTTAGAAAAATCTGGGCGAGCTTTAACAGTCGTACCAGACGTGACTGTAAACCGTCTTATAGACAGGCAGCAATTCAATTTTTATGTGGAAAATGTGGCTACTACTTCAGAAGATATACTTTATAAGTATATTGTTTTAACGGATGCTCTAAATAACGCATAATGATTCATACTATAAATGAATGTGTCCGGTGTCCATTATCTCGTTATGATAAACCGTTGCTGGATGATAGAATGATGGCAGATGTCATGTGGCTAGGGTTGTCAGCCAAGCCGCGTACTGTAGGTTGTGCTAAACCGTTAGATTCTAGAACAATTTCAGGTAGTATTTTGGCTCAGATAGAAGCGGAAATGCCAGATTATAACTTCTATTCGTCTAATTTGGTTAAATGTGCTCCTGTTTCCAGTGTATATCCATATACTTTAAGATATCCATCACAGGCGGAAATATCTCAATGTTTAGCGAATCTAGAAATTGAAATAAATGAATTGCGACCTAAGGTTATTGTATTGTTGGGAGTAATTACGGCAAAAGCTGTGTTTTCTGCAATGAAATGGTCATTTCCAAAGATGTCTGGATTTGTGCGTCATACTGTTCGGCATCAACAAATTGCATGGGTGACGCTAGAGCACCCCTCTTATATTCATGTGTATAAACGTGAACAGACACGTGAATATGTGGATTTTGTGAAAAACCATTTACTTACTATTTTAACTGCCCATGTCTAAACCATTAACAATGGAAGAAATACAGGATTTTATTAAAAAGGTACGACATGCCATGAATGAACAGTTTTTCTCTAGAGATGGCCAATTGGCTGTGCTAATGTCGATGGTTAAAATCAGTGAAGAAGTGGGGGAATTATCCGATGCTGTATTGCATTATATGAAACAGCAAAGACCTGATAAAATTTTACCTGAAGTTGATCAACATGTTGCGGATGAATTGGCTGATGTTATTTTGTCTACTGTGATGTTGGCACAGGACATGCAAATAGATGTTACAATGGCTTTGCAGAGAAAAATGCTGGTGATTAAGAGTCGTTTTAAGATTGATTAGACGGGCGAGGCCTCGCCAAAGATGCTGATTTCGTGCTATAATAGTGGGATTTAACCATGTTTGCATGGCTCGTCCCGCTAAAATACGTAAATTATTGGTTTCTGGCCTGATTTTGGGGCTGGTTTTAGCGGTGACTTTCGGATTGTTGAGATTTCGAGTTTTGGAGAGATGGCAATTGCAATTGTCGAGTAAACTTTATCAAACGCGGGTTAGTGAGCATCCAATTTTATTGGTGGGGGTGGATCAGTATAGTGTTGATTCTTTGGGGCAAACAGCAGTTTGGACTCGGGATAAATATGCCCAGGCTATTCGTAATATCAGTAAATATCAGCCGGCGGCTATTGGCTTGGATTATTATTTTTTATCGAAAGGGAAATTTTTACCTTCGGCGGAAATAGAAAAGATTGTGGGGAATTCTTCTCAAGCTGATCAGGTTTTAAATGATATCAAAGACACTTTAGGCACGGATTTGAATAAATTTGACCGTGTTTTGGCGGATGAAGTGCAAAATAATTCTAAGTTGATTATGGTTTATCCGAATGCTGGAGATTTTAATCTGGAGGCTTTGCAGCGACAGGATGTGAATCCGGTGAATCCGCCGGCCAGCTTTGTGCCTGCTGATAAATTGCGCATGGGAACAGCCAATTATCTGGGGGAGTTAGATAGTACTGTGCGGCGCTATACTCCTATTTTGAAAGGGCGTGAATATTACCCTTCTTTTGCTTTGGCTTTGATTGCTAAATACCTGGGGGCGAAAGATTGGGAGGTGTTGCACTATGATGCGAATAGGCTGGAAGTGAGATTGGGGGAGAAAGTTTTGAATATACCGCTGAAGGATTATCAATTTCTGCTTAATTTTAGTAGTAAATTTGTTGATGATAGCCGGAAAGGGCAGCTCAATCCCAAGACGGATAATTATCGCTATTTGAGTTTTTTGGATGTTTATAATGATGATTTGGCCGGCATTGATACAGAGTGGATTAAAGGCAAAATCGTTTTAATTGGTCCCTACACTATCAATTTGGATAATTACAAAGTCCCGATAGACGACGATTATCGCATGTACGGCGTGCATATTCACGGGCAGGCGATACAGACTATCCTTGATCAAGCTTGGTTGCGGGAGATGACTTGGGGAGAGGTGCTGCTGACGGTGGGTGTGGTGGCTGGATTGGTGCTGGCGGCGATATTTGTTTTGGCCATTGGTTGGGCTTTGCCGGCCGTGGCGCTACTTGTGGTGCTATATATGGTGGTGGTGGCTCCGTGGTTGTTTGGGCGGGGATTGTTGGCTGATTTGGTGCATTTGCCGCTCTCGGTGTTACTCACCGCTATCATTGGTTATGCCTGGCGTTTTGTCAGTGAGTCGCGGGACAAGACGCGCGCTGCCACTGCTCTGGGGCAATTTGTTAATGAAGGAGTAGCGCGGGAGGTGTTGGCTGGAGGTCAGATGCGGATGGAGAAAAAGGGTGAGCGACGGGCTATTACGGTGCTTTTTAGTGATATCAAAGGCTTTACTACTATTTCCGAAAAACTGCAGCCGCAATCTGTGGTGGCTTTGCTCAATGAATATTTGGAGGTGATGTCGGGGGTTATTATTAAAAATAATGGCATAGTGGATAAATATGAAGGGGATGCTGTCATGGCGTTTTTTGAAGAACAGCCTGGTTTGCCATCGCATCAGGAGCGGGCGACCCGGGCGGCTCTGGATATGCGGGAGGCTTTGCCTGGATTGCTTGCGAAATGGCGTCAGGATCCTCCGCTACCTGGCGGTGAAAGCAAGCCGGAAATTGATTTTCGGGTGGGGTTGTCGTCCGGTGAGGCTATAGTGGGGACGATAGGATCCAGTCAGCATTTGCAATACACGGCTATCGGGGACATAGTGAATCTGGGGTCCCGTTTGGAGTCCGCCAATAAACAATATCAGACGCATGTGATGTTGGCTGAGGCTACTTTTGAGGCGGTTCAGAATGTTTTTGCCTGCCGATTTTTGGATGTGATACGGGTGAAAGGAAAAGATAAGGCTGTGAAAATATATGAATTGTTGGGGCCGATAGATGGTTTGTCGTCTGATCAGGCGGCTTTGCTGCAGGCCTATAATCAGGGACTCACTTTGTACTTCAATAGACAATTTGCTGAAGCGGTGAAGTTTTTCAATGAAGAAGTTTTGATAAAATGGCCGCGGGATTATTTAGCCAATGTTTACGCGGCGAGGGCGCAGAAATGTGTATTGATTCCACCGGATCCTGATTGGGATTTCGTCTATACCATGCAAAGTAAATAAACAATGTCCATCAAAAAAAATATTAAAGAAAATCAACAGGAACAGATGTTCGCGCGGCGCGGCGCAGAACTGCGCCGCGTGATGGTGGAGCGTGATTTGGATATAGTGATGGTTTGCGCTGGTGAGGAGGATTTTGCCTATGCCTTTGCCCTGACTGGACGCCGGCCGATTTTGCATCATTATTTTTTTGTAGCCAGGCGTCGGGTTTTGCAACATTTGGCTGGGGCTATAGAGCGGGATGTGATGGGTTGGACTGATGGCGCCCCGGATGATTGGGTGGAAGGTTATTTCGCCCCGGAGTTTTTATTGGAGAGACTGTTTTTGCCGGCGAATACTTTGCGGGTGTTTTGTGATGAAAATAAAATGTCGCGTGCCATGAGCGGGTTTTTGCGGGAGGCGCGGCGGGTGGGAGTGCTCGGGCCGGCGCCAGCCGTGGATTTTGCCCGTAGCCGCGCCGAGCTGGTGTTTTTGAATGATGTTTTGTGGCCTGTTTTGCTGGGAAAAAGTGTGGAGGAATTAGAGGGGATAAAAAATGTTGCGGATTTGTTGGAGCGTGTTTGTCAGGAAATTGAGCCTTTATTGAAACAAGGAGTGCGTTTTACAGCTATTATGGAAGATTTGGATAGAAGGATTTTGAGTGAGGCTGATGCTTTGGCCTTCCCATCTTTGCTGGGTAGGAGTGAGACCCAAAAAAAATGGTTTTCTCTCTGGCCCGGTCGCGCCAAAATCCGTCATAGAGATGTTTTATATATCAATATAGGAGCGCAAAAAGATGGATTTTTTGCCGATGTGGGGCGGACTTTTGTTTTGCATGACACTGCTTTGGCTCAAACCTGGAGAAACATAGAAAAAGTTTATTTGAGGTGGATTAAATCTCTCCGACCAACTGATAAATTGATTGATTTACAGCCCAGTTTGGAGGCGGCTTTGCGGGAGGCTGGGCTAAATGATGTGCGTTTGCGTGCCGAAGGTTTGGGGCATGCCATTGGATTTGGATTGATTCATCTGCCCTATATTCAAAACAATCTTTTTCCGGATCAACACCTTGGTCAAAACACTTCCTGGTCGTTGATTTTATCCTGTGAGGTGAATGGTCATAGGCTGCAGCGGCAGGACATGGTTTTTATCGGTGTCCCAATTTCCAAATGAAAGCAAAAAATCGCCCACTGGCGCTAGCGATATGACTGCTGGTGATGCGTAAACCGAATTGTTCAACTTGAGATAAAACGATTAATTGATGCGAAGTGATGATTAAATCCAGACCGCAATCAAAAATTCCCGGTAGATTTTTCCAGCGCCAGTTTTTTGGTGCTAGTTCCGGTTCTGGGCTGTTTTGGCTGGATAATATTTCCAATAAAATATGTCGCTGGGCCAGATGCTGTAAATAATCGTGGCTGTCCAGTGGGTCGCGCAAATAACTTTTTTTGCCCAAATAGATTTTGATTTGACCCGGTTTTTCTTGAAGCAGTTCCAGTAGTAGTGTGCGTATCCCGGCGGTGCTGCCGAAATAATGGGCACGTGGCCGTCTGGTATTTAAAAAATGACCGCTGCCGGAAGGGCTGAGGTCATTTTTTTTGAGCAGAGTTATTTGCGCAATTTCCTGGCGCTTTTGGAGTTTGAGGCGGTCGAGTAGGGCGTGCAGATTGGTGATGGCGAAAAAGGTGGTGCCATCCCGGATGATTTGGCTGATGTAACCTTGTCCAGCCAGGTTGGACAGTGATTGATAACAGCTGGAGCGCGAAAGCTGGCCATGTTTGGCTATGATGCTAGCGGGTTGTTCGCCCATGTTTAGCAGGAAGGTCAATATAATGACTTCCTTATCACTTAACCCTTGGCTTTTGAGCAATTGCTGCAGCATGAGTTAATTTTTAGTTTTAATTGAAACATGGTGGGGGGCTCTTGTCAAAACATTTTTTTGTGTTAGGGGGCGGGTGATGTAAAATTAGTTGGGGTGGGATTTTCTTGACAGTGCTTTTGAATTAGGTTTAAATTACACCTCTTAAATTTGTGAAATATGTCTGAAAAGCCATTAATGGGGCAATATAGTTTGGAGGAAACGCTGGCAGAGCAGGCTCGG